>CBDCOK010000005.1:0-92479 GCA_965219705.1 Chloroflexota bacterium | reverse complement strand
CCGTTCAGCTGCTGCTGCCCGAGATGGACGGGACCGCCGGCTTCTACGAGGCCCGCACCGACCGCGTGCTGTGCGTGCGGTGCGCCGGCAGGCCCACGCCGGCCGGCACCCCGATCCCCGAGCCGGACTGCGGCGACCTGCACTGCAGCCGCTGCCGGCAACCGCTGCGGCGCGTCAATCGCCGCGACGAACCCGACGCGGCGGCGGGACTGTTCGCGTAGCGCAGCAGCGCCAGGCCCGGCTGAGCCAGTTCGCCGCGCCGGTTGTGAGCGGCCAGCAGCCGGCTGTCCGCCCGCGAGGTCCTGCCGCCGCCCGCGCGGCAGCCGCAACCACCACCAACACTTCAGCGCCACGACAACACGAGGGGGAAGACGGACGACAGAGCGACGAAGGCGTATGCCGGGGCCGGCGGGCCCCGGCACGTCATGCGGAAGGAGCGAGGGATGGCGCGGGAGAGGGAAGTGGTGGTTGGACGAGTGGGCCGCGTGTTACGAACGCCGGGCTGGTCCGGCGGGGAGACGCTGAACCCCGCGCGCTTACACGAAGGCAGCGGCGGCCCCGGGGCGTACAGCGCGAGCGCGGCGCGGCCGGGCGAGGGCGTCGGCAGCGGGTCCTCTTGGCCGCCGGGCCTGCTCGGCGACCTCGAGGCGTCGTTCTCGGCCGAGCGCATGAGCACGTATGTCGCGGCCGCGGCGGGTGACCGCGAGCGGGCCGTGGCGCTCTACGCGTGGAACACCGTAGTGAGCGGCGCGTTCTACGAACCGCTGCAGGGGCTCGAGATCGCGCTGCGCCACGCGCTGCACGGGCAGCTCACGCGGTGCTACGGGGAAGCCTGGTACGACAATCCCGAGGCGGGACTCGACATCGGGACGCTCGAGCGGATCGCCGAGGCGCGGACCAAGCTCGCGCGCGTCGGCCAGGTGCCGACGCCGTCGCGGGTGGTGACCGACCTGACGTTCGGCTTCTGGGTGGCGTTGCTGCGCGTCGGCCGCCGCCTCGACCTGTCGGGCCACCGGGCGGACTACGAGCGGACGCTGTGGCGGCCGGCGCTGCGCCGCGCGTTTCCTCACCGCGCGAAACTGACGCGCATGGCGGCGCATCAGGCGTTGGACCCGTTGCGGAAGCTGCGCAATCAGATCGCGCATCACAAGCCGATCTTTGCGCGTCGGCTTGACGAGGACCACACGCGCATTCTGGAGGTGACGGGCTGGATCTCTCTCGAGGCACGGGCGTGGATCGAGCGCCGCAGCCGCGTTCCCCTGCTGCTCGACGCCAGCGCCGTCGCCGTCGAGGACATGGCGCGGTAACTTTTCGGCGGGCAGGGAGCCCGACACCCCCGGACGCCGATGTTCGCGTAGCGCAGCAGCGCCGGCCCGGCGGGCGAGGTTGCTCAACGCCTACCGTGTCAGGCCGCGCTTGCGCTGCAGGTCGACCAGTCTGGCGGTCGCCGTGTCGACGGCCTGCTCCAAACGGCCGTTCGTCCTCTCGAGGGTCTCGATCACGCGCAGCAGTTCGGCGTTCGTCGCCTCGACGGTCTCGATCACGAGGACCAGTTCGATGTTCGTTGCCTCGACGGTCTCGATCAGGAGGAACAGTTCGGCGTTCGTCCGGTAGAGCTCCTCGTTCACCCGATTGACGGCGGCAGTCGTCTCGCTCACGTCGCCGACCCGATCGGGCAGCTGTTGGTCAACGCGTACCCGCTGCTCAGTGGCGTAGATGGTGACCAGCAGCGCGCCGGCTCCGAGCACGGCCACTGCGATCATGGCGATCGCGATCCAGGGACGGATGCGGTTCACGAATCCACCCCAACACCGCCGCCGGCGAGGTCAACGTCGCCCTCGAGCTGGACGGCGCGCCGCCGCGACGCCCGCTGCCGGACAGCCCCCTCGGTTCGGCCGAGCCGCTCGGCCAGGTCGACCAGGCGGCGGCCGCCATGCTCCCAGTCGAGCGCCGCGGCCAGGCGTACGGCCGTATCCGCGCTCTCGGTCCAACGGCTACCCATCAACACCTCCACGCCCCCACCATGCGGCTTCATCCCCCGATTGCTGCTTGCCTGGATCTGCACCAAGGCCTTCCGGAATCGGCCCGACATCCGCTGCCTGCAGGCGCCGACCGCGCCGGAACCCGGTGATCTGGAGCGGCCGACGGCCGAAGAGCAGAAGGCCATCGGTGCGCCTCCGGGACGGCGGCAGCCGTGAGCGACATCATCATCAACGAGCGCAGATGAACTGCAGGTAGACGGACCGGCGTTGCTGGGAACGCCAGGCGTCGGCCGCCCGTCGGACCCGAGGCGGCGGGGTTGCGGCGAAGCGGCGCGGCCGAGAGCCGCAGCCGCGGGTGGGCATTGCGCGCGACGGTCCTCGCGTGCGCCAGTCGTCGTGTCGGCATGGCCCTCTGGTTGTATCGGCACGGCGAGGATGGTGCGTGAGCGAATCGCGGATCAGGCCTGGAACCGGGGAGTTCTCGCGTTCAGGCGGGGGGCGGGGCGGGGTTAACGGAAGATGCGCTTATTGGACGCCGGCGCCGCCCGGCTCGACCAGCGGGTCCGCGGCCACGAGCCGGGCCGCCCGCACCTGGGAGGCGGGCTTGAGGTTCTCTGCGTGCTACGAAGGCTTCGTCGAGGACAGCCGGACGACGGCACAGGAGGTCGAGGAGGTCTCTCAAATGATGTTCAGAGCTGGCCTCGTGCTGCTGAGGGTTTCGCAGGCGTTCCTGATCGGGCAGCCGCCCGAGGTGGGCGAGCGGCTCGGTGCGATCATTGCGCGGGCGGGGGAGGTGAGCCAGCCGGCGACGGCCGAGGCCCTCTGCAAGTTCATCGTCGACGAGCTCCGGCGGGGCTGACCCAGGCGCCGCGGCAACGACACGACGTCGACCAGCAGCAGCGACACGCCGGGCATCAGCATCGAGACGCACGTCGTGCCCATGACCGATACCCGTGCTTGGTGACGTCGACCAGCAGCATTCGACACCATCGACACGCAGTTCGCGCCGCTACTCGGTGACGCCGGGTCCGTGCCGCCGCCGGCCTCGTCCACCACCCGCACCGCGGGCTCGGACAGCGTCCCCGGCGAGAGCGAGGACATCGAGGAACGCCCGGAAGGCCGCATAGTCATGCAGGATCCGGCGCTTTCGCCCCCGGATGGTGCATACCGGCGGACCATAATCGGGGGCGGGCCTGCAGCCCGAGTGCAGTTAGAGCCCGGCTTCAGGGGGTTCTCAGGCCGATCGGGCGGGGGCGAAGCCCGGTCGACAGAGTTGGCGTTATCCGACGCCACACCGTCCTGGGCCGACCAACTGGACCGGTCTGGCAGTTCGCACAGCAGCACGTCACCCGCGGCGGCGGCCGCTGGCGCCGGCCTACGCCGGGGCGCTCATGGACCAACGCCCCAGCCACTCATCGAGCTTCGACCAGCGCCGCCGTCCGGAGACGTTCTTCACCGCGATGGCGACGGCCTTGTGCTGGCCGACCAGCACGACGAGCCGCTTGCCCCGTGTGATGCCGGTGTAGAGCAGATTGCGGCGCAGCATGGCGTAGTGCTGTGTCAGCACCGGGATGACCACGGCGGGGTATTCCGAGCCCTGGCTCTTGTGGATCGTCGCCGCATACGCGAGCACCAGCCGGTCCAGTTCGCCGAAGCCGTACGTGACGCGGCGGCCGTCGAACCCGGCGGTCAGCTCGCCCTCATCGGCATCGACGCCTTCCACGGTGCCGATGTCGCCGTTGTAGACATCCTTGTCGTAGTCGTTCTCGATTTGCATGACCTTGTCGCCCGGGGCAAAGGTCCAGCCGAAACGCTCGACCCGCTCCTCGCCGGCGGGGTTCAGTGCCGCCTGCAACTCGATATTGAGCGCCCTCGCGCCGGCGCCGCCCCGGTTCATCGGGCACAGCACCTGGATGTCACGCACCGGATCGAGCCCGAACCGCCGGGGAATGCGCTCCCGGACCAGGGTCAGGATGCGCTCCACCGCCTGTTCGGGGTCTTCCGCCGGCACGAAGTAGAAGTCGCTCTCGCCGGCCCCCGCCTTGAACTCCGGCATCCGGCCCGCGTTGATCCGATGCGCGCTGGCGACGATCCGGCTCGTGGCCGCCTGCCGGAACACGTCGCTGAGGCGCACGACCGGGATCGCACCGGAGCCGATGATGTCCGCGAGCACCTGGCCCGGCCCGACCGAGGGCAACTGGTCGATGTCGCCGACGAGCAGCAGGGCGGCATGATCGGGCACGGCCTGCAGCAGCGCCTGCATCAGCAGGACATCGACCATCGAACTCTCGTCCACCACGAGCAGGTCGCAATCGAGCGGGTTGTCCTCGCGGCGGCGGAAACCGAAGGTCTTCGGATCGACCTCCAGCAGCCGGTGAATGGTCTTGGCCGCCATGCCGGTGGCCTCCGACATGCGCTTGGCCGCCCGGCCCGTGGGGGCGCACAGCAGGAGCGTCACGGCCTTGGCCTGCAGTATCCGCAGGATGGTCTTGACGATGGTGGTCTTGCCCACCCCGGGACCGCCGGTGATCACGGTCGCCTTCGAGCGCAGCGCGAGGCGCACGGCCGCGGCCTGACTATCGGCCAGCGTGAGGCCGGTGCGGGCCTCGGCCCAGGGCAGCGCCTTGGCCGCGTCGATCGCCGGCCAGGGCACGGGGCCGCCGGTCACACGGCGCAGATGTCCGGCGACCGCCTGTTCGGCATGATAGAGCCCGCTCAGGAACACGCAGGGGGTGCCGGCCACGCTGTCGGCGGTCACCGTCTGTTCCGCCAGCTCCTGCTCGAGCGCCGAGGCGATGAGTTCTTCCGGCACCGCGAGCAGCTTGACCGCAAGCGTGGTCAGCTCCGCGGCCGGCAAACCGCAATGGCCGTCGCCCATGGCCTCGGTCAGCGCGAACGAGATCCCGGCGCGCACCCGGATCATCGCGGTCTTCTCGATGCCGAGTCGTTCCGCGATCAGATCGGCGGTACGGAAGCCGATGCCCCGGATGTCGCGGGCCAGCCGGTAGGGATTCTCGCTCATGACCTGCACGGCATCGGCGCCGTAGGTCTTGAAGATGCGCACCGCGCGGGCCGTGCCAACGCCGTGCTGGTACAGGAACACCATGATCTCGCGGATCATCTTCTGGTCCGCCCAGGCCGCGGTGATCCTGTTCGCCCGTGTCGGTCCGATCCCCGCGACCTCGCGCAGACGGCCGGGGCTGGCTTCGATGATGTCGAACACGTCCGTGCCGAACAGTTGGACCATGCGCTTGGCATAGACCGGGCCGATGCCCCGGATCATGCCGGAGCCGAGATATTTCTCGATGCCTTCGATCGATGACGGTGCGGAAGCCTGCAGGAAGCATGCACGGAATTGCAGCCCATGGGTCCGGTCGTTGGTCCATTCGCCCGAGGCGGTGATCCATTCGCCGGCCGAAATCGTCGCGGCATGACCCACCGCGGTGACGAGGTCACGCTGGCCGCGGGCCTTGATACGGAGCACGCAGAAGCCGGTCTCGGGGTTGTGGAAGGTCACCCGCTCGACGAGGCCGGCCAGCACCTCGCGGCCGGGGGCTGTGGTCGCCCTCACTTGCGGGCCAAGCCGGCGCTGGGGGACGCGTTCCAGGTTGCGGGGGATCGTCCGCGCGGACGCATCTGAGGGCACTATGTCACGACCGTGGCCCATTGTCCCAGAACGACTGGTGCGCAGCCGTCGCACCTCCCAATGCGCCGACACCTTCCCCAGCCACCTGGACACCGGAGTCCTTGATCTCGAAGGGCGGCCGGAACATCTCGCGGAGCGCCCGCCCCGCGAACACGACGGCGTATCCCGCGCCGGCGAGGGGTGTCACGATGAACGTGCGCGCGAAGCCGGGCATCTGCTCAAAGTGCACCCCGAAGAGTTGCGATGCGCCGATCGGAAACACGAACACCATCGTGAGGCGGGCCGAGGCGGCCGGCCAGCCGATCGTCTTGCTGTACTTGTCGTAGAAGTTCCGACAACGGTGCTCATCGAGCCGCCAGCGAAGCACGGGCGCCGGGGGCGTCGACGTCGCCCTCGAGCTGGACGGCGCGCAGCCGTGAGGCCCGCTGCCGAACGGCCGCATCGGTCCGGCCGAGCCGATCGGCGAGCTCGACCAGGCGGCGGCCGCCATGCTCCCAGTCGAGCGCCGCGGCCAGGCGTACGGCCGTATCCGCGCTCTCGGTCCAACGGTTGCCCATCCGCACCCCGTACAGAGAGCGGACCGGCCCCCCGTGCAGGAGAACCGGCCCTGAATTGGTAAACTGGGACTCGACACTGCCCGTTTTCGCCTCGGATCGTGCGTATCGGGGGTGCCGACTACACTCAAAGGACTCACGCATGGCACCTACGACCGGCACGATCAAGCGCATCACGGATAGGGGCTTCGGCTTCATCGCCGCGCCCGACGGCGTCGAATACTTCTTCCACCAGTCCGCGTGCACGAGCACGCCATTCGACTCCCTGCGCGAAGGCGATACCGTGACGTTTACGCTCGGCGAGGGCCCGAAGGGCCCCCGCGCCGAGGACGTCAGACCCGCCTAGCACCTCGGCAATCGGCACGGTGGCTGGAACCAGGTGATCCACCACGTCGGGTAGACCGACTTCCGCCGGGGTATCCGTCAGTTCCTCGAGCTCTTCGATGGCGGTCGCGGCGGCTCGGTTCCGCGTCCGGCTGGCCGGCGAACCGGATCCGACCGGCGCGGTCAGGCCGCACCCTGCTCGGCCGCGAAACCTGGCGGCCATCTTCGCGCTGGCCGACCGTCCGCGGAGGTCGGGAGTCCACGGAGCTCGCGGCCGAGCGCGGGGCCGTCGACCGGGTCATCGTCGGGCTGCTCTTCATGGGCGGGCTGCGGCGTTCGGAAGCCGTCGAGCTCAAGTGGCGGGACGTCACCGACGCGCGCGAGGAGGGCGGCCTGCACGAGGCGCGCACCGCGCACGGCCGAATCATAAGCGGGATCGTCAACCGGTCGAGGCCGGCATCGAGCACGCCGACGAGCGGCAGGCTCGGGTTATGCGCCGAACCGGAGGAGGGGGTTGTGCGTGACCCGGTGCTGGTGTCGGTCGTGGGGCTGGCGTTGCCGCTGGCCGTGGCGGTTGTCGGGCTCGTGGTGGTGCTGTCCTCGTCGTGTTTGACCGGCCCCAGGAGCCTTTGTGACCCCCTTGCCGGCACCGAGAAATCGTCTCCTGCGCCATACTGGCGCGTGTCCGGCTCCGGATCCGGTGCGAGAAAGCACCCGCGCGTAGCATGGTTCCCGCGGCCGATGGCGAAGTTACTGTTAGAAGCCGAGCCTTGAAGTGGATGGTGGCCGCGGTGATCGGGCTGCTGCTCGCCGGCTTCAGCGTGGTGGCAGGAGCCCTCTTCGAGGTGAGTCTGCGCCTACCCTGAGACCCCGGGGCGCGCCTCGCACGACGCGCGACACGCTGGTAGCATCGGCGGAACTGCCCGGAGAACGCCCATGGCCGAAGACGCCGTCAAGCTGACGTACGACGACTACTGCCGAACACCGGACGAGGAGCGCTACGAGCTGCTGAACGGCGAGCTGAGGATGGTCCCCGCACCGAACACGAAGCACCAGTTGGTACAGGCCAGACTACTCCGCGAGCTGAGCCGGTTCGCCGAAGGGCACGGACTCGGGAAGGTGCTGGGCGCACCGTTCGAGGTCGTGCTGGCGGACACGAACCTCGTGCAGCCCGACGTGCTGTTCATCTCCCGGGCGCGAGAGGACAGGCTGACCGAGCAGAACCTGCGGGGAGCACCCGACCTCGTGATCGAAATCCTCTCGCCAGCGACGGCGAAGGTGGACACCGGACAGAAGTACGACTTGTACGGCAGGCACGGGGTGCTCGAGTACTGGATTGTCGATCCGGTGGCCGAGACGATCGCCGTCCATCGGCAGCGGGAGGGGGGCCTCGAACCTGTCGCGACGTTCGGGCGGGGCGAGAACTTGGCCACGGCCGTGCTCGAGGGGCTGGCGCTCGAGCTCGACGGCCTCTTTGCGAGCTGAGGGCACGATGACGAGAGACACGATCATCGGCACGATGGGCGGACTGCTGGTCGTGCTGGGCGGACTGCTCATCATGCTGGACGGGGTCCTCATCATGCTGGACGGGGTCCTCATCAACCAGAAGAGCCAGCTCAACACGCGGATCGAGGATCTCGGAAGCCCTACCAGTTCTGCTACCGACCGGCCCGCGGCGCTCAAGACCGGCGCGCACAACCCGGGAGCAGCCGGCGGGCTTCGCCCCAGGCCTCAAGAACGGGACGGGAGACGACGACGATCGTGGCCACGAGCGGCGTAGGAACGTGCTCAACAAACGCACACGATGACGAGAGACACTTGGACGATCATCGGCACGCTGGGCGGACTGCTCATCGTGCTGGGCGGGGGGTCCTCATCACAAGCTGAGCATAGACTCGCCGGCGGGGGACCTGGGGTCGGGAGGTTGACATGCCCAACGGAATCGAGGAACGCTCACGAGCGATGGGGATCGATCCAGCAGAACCTCGCTGACTTCGAGGCGGCACGCCGCCGGCCGCTGAGCCAGCGGATGGGCATCTTCTTCCGAACGTACAAGCCGGTGATGGACGACGCGCCGTTCCGGGCATTCGAGAGCACCGCCGACTACCGGCGCTGGTGCAAACGAGAATCTACCATCGTGGTTGGGCTATGGAACCGATGCGGCCGACAGCAGCCCGGCGTCGACCTCGCCGGCGGCTACGACGCCGCCCCCGGCGTCGACTGATGCTGATGGCGCCGGCACGCGCTCGCCGTCCGACAGCAGCCCCTCGACGTGCAGCGCGATGGCCTCGCGCGCCTGTTCGAGTGCGTAGAATCGCGGCCATGATGATCCGGATCGATGTCGACCAGGGCACGCACGAACGGCTTGAGGCGCTCGGCTGCCTGGTCGACCTGCCCGTCTGCGATATCGTGCGCACGCTGTCGTACGCCAGCTCCGAGGTCCTGCGGCAGCTTGCCCTGCGCCGAGTGATGAGCGAGCAGCGCGAACGGGCTGACCAGCGGGGCTGAGCCAATGGGAGAGATCCACGTCAGCGTGACGCTCGAGAACACGGCCGACCGCACGCTCGTGCGCCTCGGGCACGAGGTCAAGGCGAACGTGCGGCGGACGACGATCGATGCGATCGTCGACACCGCCATCGTAGAGAACGTGGTGCCGGAAGAGGTGGTCGAGCGGCTCGGGCTCGTGCGCGTCCGCACGCGGACCGTCGCCTACGGACGCTGACGGGAATAACCTTGCCGCGTACCAGGCGTGCCAAGCAGCGAAAGAGAGGCTGCGCCTTTGTGAAGTTGGCAACTCTATATCGGTCACTGTCCTCGCATACTCATGCGCGATCGGCGGGTTTTCGCCCCGGATCCTGCATGCCGGGGCGGCGCAGCGCGGGCCGCGGCTGCAGGCCGGTGCCGATCGGGTCAATTAATCCGGGCGGTTTCTGGCCGCGCGTGGGCGCGGCCGGGTCAACATAGCCGACGTTATCGGACACCCGAGGTCGGCGGATGCAACTAGGCGCATGTTGCCAGGTTCATCCCCGCTTCTGCGCGGGCATCGTAGAGCACCCGCCCTTCGCGCAACGCGTCGTGGATGAAGCAGCACGGGTCGTGCCGGTTGGCTTCGACCTCGATGGCGGTCGTGACCACTACGTCGACCGGCGCACTGCGCCGCGGTCGCGCGCGCCTGATCCGTCGCGCCGTCGCGCGCCGATCGCGCGTTTCGGCGATCACCAGGAGATCGAGGTCGCTGTCCGCGTTCATCTCGCCGCGGGCGGCCGAGCCGAAGAGAATGATCCGCTGCGGTTGCGCGATCTCGATCGACACGTCGAAACAGCCCTACGATGGCCGTCACCGCCGCCCGCCGGGCCGCCCGCGACGCCGGCCAGCAACCGCCCGGCGGGCCGCTCACCCGCGGCACCGAAGTCGCCGCCGCCCGCCGCGGACAGACCCGGGGGCTGACGGCAGCGGCGAAGGACCGGCCGCGGCCTCGAGCGGAAGGAGACGGCCGAGCGCCGCGGCTTGGTCGACGGCGCGATCGTGGGGCTGCTCTTCCACGGTGCGCTGCGCCGGAGCGAGGTGGCGGCCCTGCGCTGGACCGACGTCGACTTGAGCGACGGCGAGGACGTCGTCGTCACCCGCCGCCACGCGACGACGAACGCCGCCGGCGAAGCCGCTCTGCCGCCCGGCCCGTTTGAGAACGACCGCCATCTGGGCCATCAGGGCCGCCGGGTCCGGATCCCGGATCTCGCTCCTCGACAGGGTACCGACCAGATTCGTGCGGAAATACACTCCAAGGGCTCAGCGCAAGCCCCCGGGTGCTCCCGAGCCGGCCTCCGGGGCGCGGGAGACCGGCGGGTGGAGGGAGACCGGCGCGGTTCTGTCAGGAAGAAACGCACGTTCTGGCTGAACAGTCTGGCAGCACGGAACATGACGGGGTTCGTGTTCCGTATCTGTCAGGAAATACACCGAAGCCGCATTCCATGGACAGGCCGCGACGACCGGCATGCCCGTCCGGAACGTCAGCGTGTTCTCGAGGTCCAGCCGGTCGTAGCGCCCGCCGGCCGTCAGGATCAGCCGGCTCGTCGGCTCGATGCTGAACTGGCCGAAGACGCCCGTGACGCCGACGTTGTAGTCGTTGCCGCCGAACCGGAAGAACTCCCAGTCGGCCTTGGGCGGGTGGAGGGGATTGAGGTAGTCGAGCGGCCAGCCGAACGTGTCGGCGTCGGTGTAGATCAGGTTGCCGGCGCCGTAGCCGCTGGTCCACTCGTACATAGGGAGCGGGCCTGTCCCGGCCGGGCCGCGGCGGTCGCCGGACAATCAGCCTGAACGGATTCGACCCGGACGGAATATTCCGGCAAAGCTGTGCGCGCGCGAGGACGGAGGATGTCGATGCAGGTGAGCTCGGTGGGTGGTACGCGGGGGTTGCTGGCCGGTTTGCTGCTGCTGTTGCTCGGCTCGGTCGGCGTGCGTGCGCAGACCGCCGCGCTGGAGGGGCAGGTCACCGACGCGCAGGATGCGGCCGTGGCCGGCGCAACGGTCACCGCGACGGCGCCGGGCGTCGAGCCGATCGTCACGACGACCGATGCCACCGGCACCTACCGCTTCGCGTCGCTCCCCGCAAGATCGTATGCGCTCACCGTCTCGATGCCGGGATTCCGCACCGAGCGCCGCGCCGGCCTGGCGCTGCGGGCGGGAGAGACCCTCAGCGCCGACGTGCGGCTGGGGCTCGCGGCGTTCGCCCAGCAGGTCGACGTCATCGGCGTCGCGCCCACTCCTGGCGGCGGCGTCAGCCGCGACCGGGTGCCGGCGACCGTGTCGGTCGTCACCGCGGCGGAGATCGAGGATCGGCACGCGGCCTCGCTGGCCGATGCGCTCAACGAGCAGCTCGGCTCGATCACGCTGGAGGGCGCCACCACCAACCTGTTTCAGCCCACCCTGCGGTTTCGCGGCTTTACCGCCTCGCCGCTCCTGGGGCTGCCGCAAGGCGTGGCGGTCTACCAGAACGGCGTGCGGGTCAACGAGCCGTTCGGCGACACCGTCCAGTTCGACCTGATTCCGCAGTTCGCGGTCGGTCAGGTGCAGCTCAGCGCCGGCGCGGAGCCGACCTACGGCCTGAACGCGCTGGGCGGCGCCATGGTCTTGAACCTCAAGAACGGGTTCGAGCATGCCGGCTTTCGCGGCGAGTTCTCCGGCGGGTCGTTCGACCGGTATACGGCGACGGCGGAGTGGGGTGCGAACAACGGTCCCTGGGCCGTCTACCTCGGGGCCACACGGTTCGACGAGACCGGCTGGCGGGTGGCCTCTCCCTCGGAGGTGACGCAGGCGGTCGCCGATCTCGCCTACCGTGACGAGGCGATCGACGCCGGCGTCAGCTTCACGTATGCCGACTCCCGGCTCAACGGCAACGCGCCGGCGCCGGTCGAGCTGCTCGACGCGGCCCGCGGCGCGGTCTTCACCTATCCCGACACGACGGAGAACCGTCTCGGCTTCGTCCAGGGGCGCTTCGACGTCACGGTGTCCCGCATCTGGTCCGTGCAGGCGACCGGGTACTACCGCGACCTGGACCGCAAGACGCTCAATGGCGACGAAGCGGAGTTCGAGGCATGCGACGACGACTTGCTCCCCTTCGGCGCGCCGGCAGGCACGCTCTGCTTCGGCGCGGACGCGGACGATGACGAAGACCCTGATCGCGCCGCCCCTGAGCACGGAGGCGACAACGGTGACGACGACGATGAGGCGCGCCCGCTCGTCGACGTGCGCAGCGGCCGCTTCATCACCAGGGACGATGCCGAGGGCGACGCGGCGTTCAACCGCACCACGACCCGGTCGAAGGGGTACGGCGCCACGGTGCAGGCCACCGCGGCGGCCGAGGTTGCCGGCCGGGAGAACGTCCTCACGCTGGGCGCCTCGGCCGACCTGGCCGATGTCGGCTTCACGTTCACGAGCGAGGTCGGCACGCTCACGCCCGACCGTACGGTGGCCGGCTCCGGGCTGCTGGCCGGGATCTACGGCGAGGCCCCGGACGATCAGTTCAACACCGGCCTCGATACGGCGAACAGCGCCGTCGGGCTGTACTTCAGCGACACCCTGTCGTTCACCGACCGGACCCACCTCAGCGTGTCGGGGCGCTTCAACCAGGCGCGCATCGACATTGCCGACCGCCTCGGCACCTCGCTCGACGGGCAGCACTCCTTCTCGCGCTTCAACGTCGGGGCGGGCCTGGTGCATCAGTTCAGCGATGCCGTATCCATTTTCGGCCGCTATGCGGAGTCGAATCGGGCGCCGACCGCGGCGGAGCTGAGCTGCGCCGACCCGGCCGAGCCCTGCCGCGTGCCCAACGCGTTCGTCTCCGACCCACCGCTCGAGCAGGCCGTGGCCCGTTCGGTCGAAGGGGGGCTGCGCGGCCGTGTCCGGGACGCGTCGGGATGGCGGCTGAACTGGTCGGTCGCCGTCTACCGCACGGCTATCGCCGACGACATTCTGTTCGTCGCGTCGCCGCTGCTGATCGGGACCGGCTACTTTCGGAACGCCGGGGATACGCACCGCGTCGGGCTCGACGCGCAGCTCGACGGCGGGGTCGAGCGGCTCGGCTGGTATGCCGGCTACGGCCTGGTCGACGCGACGTTCCAGTCGCCGCTCGAGTTGCCGGGCAACGCGGAGGTCAACTCCGCCGCCACCGCAGGTGGCTTCCTGCACGTCGAGCCGGGGGACCGGCTGCCGGGCATTCCGCGCCACAGCTTCAAGGCCGGCCTGCGTTACGCGCTGTCCGACGCCTGGGACGTCATGCTGGAGACGGTCACCGCGTCCAGCCGCATCTTCGTCGGCGACGAGGGCAACGATCAGCCCCGGCTCGCCGGCTACGGCATCGCCAACCTGCGCTCGGTGTATCGCGCCGGCGAGCACGTCGAGGTGTTCGCGCGCATCGATAATCTGTTCGACCGGCGCTATGCGACGTTCGGGGTCCTGGCCGAGCTGGAGGTGTTCCTGTCGGAGGTGCCGGACGCCAGCGATCCGCGCTTCGTCTCGCCGGGCACGCCGCGGAGCGGCTTCGCCGGGGTGCGCCTGCGGTTCTGAAGCGCTCCCTGACGCCGGTGCGTCGCGTCGGCGTCAGGAGCCGGCCAACCCGGTGAGCCGCCTGTAGGCGTCGAGGTACTGCGCGAGGTACTGCGCCGCCACACGCTGGACCGAGAAGTCCCGCGACATCGCGTTGCGCACCAACGCCTGCCACAGGTCCGGCTGGCGATAGCAGTCGAGCGCGCGGTCCAACGGCGTCCAGCAGGGCGCCCGGCGAGTAGTCGTCGAAGAGGAAGCCGGTACCCTGCCGCGTCGCCCGATCGAAGGGGCTGACCGAGTCCCGCAGGCCGCCCGTGGCGCGGACGACCGGCACGGTCCCGTACTTCATGCTGTAGAGCTGATTGAGCCCGCAGGGCTCGTAGCGCGAGGGCATCAGGAAGATGTCGCTACCCGCCTCGATGACGTGGGCCAGCCCCTCGTCGAAGTCCGTGTGGATCGCCGCCTGCCCGGGATGTCGCTCCCCGATGGCCCGCAGCTGGGCTTCGTAGTGCGCCTCGCCCGTGCCGAGCAGCACGAATTGCAGGTCGCGCGCCAGCAGGTCGTCGAGGGTCCCGAGCAGGATGTCGATTCCCTTCTGCTCGGCCAGCCGGGCCACCATGCTCACCAGCGGTCGGTCGGCGACCGGCAGGCCGACGCGCTGCTGGAGGTCGGCCCTGCAGTCGCGTTTGCCCGTGAGGTCGGCGGCGGTATACGGACTTCGAATGAAGCGGTCGGCGGCCGGGTTCCAGATGGTGTAGTCCACGCCGTTCGACGGGGTGCGGGTCTCGCGCACGCGGGTGTTGCGCGTGATGCGCGCGCAGGGCCTGCTCTCGCCTCACCGCGGGCGGCAGGGTGAGCCGAAACCGCACGACGGCACGATTGTCACCTCGGCGCCCGACGTCATGTGGGGTACCGATGGCGCGCGGGTGTTGACCGTCGACGACGGCTGGGTCTGGACCTTCGCGGCCATCGACCACTGGAATGCCGAGTGTGTGGGATGGCACGTGTGCAAGGTGGGCGACCGTTTCGCGGCCCTCGAGCCGGTCGCGCAAGGGCTCCGGCGCCGCAGCGGCTCGGTCGAGGCGGACGCGGCCCGCGGCCTGTCGCTCCGGATGGACCACGGCAGCCAGTATCTGTCGGACCACTTCCTCAACCAGGTCCGCTACTGGGGCATCCGCCCCAGCTTCGGCTTGCTCAAAGAGCCGGAGACCAACGGCGTCGTCGAACGCTGGAATCGCACGCTCAAGGAGCAGGGCGTCTACGGCCGGGTCTTTCAAAATCTCGCCGACGTGCGCGCCGCCGTCGCCGAGTTCGTCGAGCGCTACAACCGGTGCTGGCGCCTCGAGAAGCTCGCCTATCGCACGCCACTCGAGGCCCGCGAGGAGTACGAGCTACGCCAAGCCGCGTAGCCCAAACTTGTGTCCAAGAAACCGGGTGCGGTACAGTGGTTGCCTCCTCCTGGGTAAACGGGCAGGGTCGAACGTGACCTACCCAGCCCACTAGTTTGCCAAGGCTGCGGCGGTGCGCCGCCCTCTGGCCTTTATCGGCATGGCGAGGACGGCGAATGAGCGATTGCGGGATCAGGCCCGGAATCCGGGGGCTTTCGGCGCTCAGGCGGCGTGCGCGGGGGGGTTAACGGAAGATGCGGTTATCGGACCCTGGGCCCACCAAAGTTGACGGAGAGCCTCACCCGGAACAGCCGCGACCGGCCGCCCATCGTCCGCACCACCACACACCCAGACGCCAAGCTAAACGAATTCCACGCCCACCCGGTACCGTCCCGGTCCAGAACCAGATTTATTAGCGGAGCATCCCCTGGATTTTGCGGGCTATGAAACACGAGCGCGGCCGCGGGCACATCGTGCCTGTAAGCCTCCAACGCGACCACGTACAGCGAATTATCTAGGCAAACTTCACGTTCGACCATGTGCCGGGCCACGTCGAAATCCTCTGTTCGTTCGACAACCGGCGGATCGGCATCCGCCGCCGGCATGTGGACCAATGTTGCCGTTCCCGACGCTCTCGCCCGCTGCGCCTCCACGGTGACACCGAGCGCGAAGACGGCAGCCATGAGCACGACCATCTTCATCGAAGACCTCACGTTTCGCGTTCGTCCCGATCTCGGCAGCATCGGGTATTCCCGTTGGTGAACAACAAGATTCGGTTCGATGTTCATCCCCCCGAACCCTATCAGCAACCGTAGCCCGTGAGTCAACCGCCGCTTGCGTGGCCTGGGGACCCCTGAGAGGTCCAGGGTGCCCGGCCGCCACGGGTCAGCGGTCCGCGAAGGGCAAACCTCGCTGGCGCTGGCGCGCGCCTAGCTTCGCGACGAACACGTTCTCGCGCCGGCCGACTCCGTGCTGCGGGCGGACAGGTCAGGTCCTGCACGGTGTTGACCAGATGGGCGAGGTTGCGGCCGAGCTTCCAGACGACGAGCACGTCGCCCTTCCGCAGGGCGCGCAGGCAGCTGTCGAGTCCCGGCCGGTCGTCGCGTACGCCGGAGGCGAAGTCGTGGTAGAGGTTGGCCGCGTCGCGCCGCAGGTCCAGCGACTGGGAGCCATCCGCCTTCGAGACGCGGGCGTAGCCGATCAGCGTCTGTCGCAAACGGTCGTTTGCGACAGACGGGCAAGGGCCGCCCTCCCAATTAGACCTCTGGCGCTGGATCTGGCTTTTCAGGCAGCAGCACCTCAAGAGCATCATGCGCATCCTTGCCAGTTTTTCCAATGGCATGCCAGCTCACCGTGAACTGGACGTGCAGGCCCGATTCATCCTGCACAAATGGCCGCTCAACTTTCATTACAGAAACATCCTTGAAGTCGGTTCCGATCAGGTTGCCGGTCTCGAACAGGCTCCGGCAAAACTTCAGCAGCGCCCGAGAATCATCAGCTGAGCTCTACAAGGAAACCTATGTTGGGCACCGGCTCATGCGGCCTTCACTTCCACTACCACTCCGAGATCCTGCAGACGCCGGAGGAGGCGCTGGGTGACGCGTTGCTTGTCGCGGTCGGACAGGTAGCGGCCGCCGAGGTCGTGGTAGTCCTTCTCGTCGCGGAGCATAAAGTAGCCGGCGGTCAGCATGGAGGCAGCGACCGCCACAATCGCCTTCTTCGGGCCACGGCGACCCTTGAGGCGGTGAAACTGCGCCTGCAGGTAACTCCCGTTTTTCCGGGTCGCCGCCCACGCGGCCTGGACGAGTGTGGTCTTCAACCAGGGCGTCGCATGACGGATCCGCGTCGAGCGGCGCTTGCCCGCACTCTCGTCGAGGCGCGGGCACAGACCCGCCCACGAGACCAGATGGCCCGCAGTGGGAAACTGCGCCATGTCAACGCCGATCTCGGCGACGAGTACTCGGGCGACGGTCTCACTGACCCCCGGTATCGTCTGCAGCCGGTCGGCGGCCTCCCGAAAAGGGCGCAGAACCTCGTCGGCTTGGTGCTCGACTTGCTGCACAGCGGCGGTGAGTGCGTCGACCTGCGACAGATGCAGCTTCAGCAGGAAACGGTGGTGCGCCGTCACCCGGCCGTGCACCGCGGCGACGATGTCCGCGCGGCTGGCCTTCAGGCGTCCGGTGGTGCAATCGGCCAGCCGCTCGGGATCGGTCTGTCCGGCGATGAGCGCCGACAGGACCGCCCGGCCGCTGGCGCCCAGGATGTCGGTGACCACGCGCGTCAGCTTCACGTTCGCGTCTTCGAGCGTTTTCTGCAGCCGCTGCGTGTGCCGGCCGACCTCGCGGATCAGCTGCTTGCGGGTCCGCGTCAGGTCGCGCAGTTCCTGGATCGGGGCCGGCGGCACGAAGCTGCCCCGAATCAGCCCGTGCGCCAACAGGTCGGCGATCCAGGCCGCGTCGTTCCGGTCGCTCTTGCGGCCCGGAACGTTCCGGATGTGCTGCGCGTTGGCGAGCACCAGCGTCAACGACGATTCGTCTTCGAGGATGTGCCACACCGGCTTCCGTGCGCCGTGACGACGGAGGAGGAGAAAATGTAGCGATACAGAGCCTCTGAAGTCTGCCGGCTATCGACCGGCGGCCGAAATGCCGCCCCGCCCGATGGAGGACATCGGCCGGAAGGGGACCGCAAAGCTCCGTCGGGTTCCGACGATGGGGTGTCATAAGCAGAGCGGTCTGAACTGTACCGGGTGCGGACCATCAACCGCAGGCCGGGCTACCGCAGGGCCTATGGTGAGGCAACGAAGCATGTGCCGGAAGCCTCTTCATTTACAGGTGGAACCCTCGATTGCTTGATGGAGCAGAGGGGACACGGTGCGACCCGGTGGGTCTGGAAGCTGCCCACTGGAGGGTGCGCCTCGCGCATCCGGCGATGGGTCAGTCCTCCTATCCCATCGTCCTGAGCCGTAAGGGGTAAAGCATGTCACCTACGGGTCCGAGGTTGATAGACGGAACACGGGAACCCGCACCATCCGCCCGCACCGGAAGCGGGCTAGCCGCGGAGACCGGAGATGGATGGTCGCGGGGGCGGAGCCTCCGTAGTAGTCCGAGCGCGGGAAAGCCGCGTGCACGGCGAAGGGAGGCAGGGAGTGGATCAGCTCCAACGACGGAGGAACGATCCGTGGACTCGGATTATCAGGCCGAACAGGCTTGGCTCCTCGGCGTTCAGCGGAAGCTGTATCAGTGGAGTTGAGAAAACCCCACCGAGCCGTACCGCGACTTGTGGAACTGGGTCACTGACCCCCGCAACCTGCGGTGCGCGTGGCGTTCTATTGCCACCAACAAAGGTAAGCGGTATTTGGTTACCGGGTGATCCGCCAATGAATACGGGCCGAGAGTCTCATGCATCCCCTCATTTTGCAGCATCAGATCACGCCGAAAACCTCCCGATACACCCGCTGTTCCATGAGCATGCTTCCGAACGTCTCCATCAACGGACGAATCCGATCCTCGGGCCAATTGGGGAGATGGTGGTACAGCATCAGCCCCTGCCGAAACAGCGAATGCGTCCGCCGCTTCACCGTGTTCGCCTTCAACCAGCGGTCATAACCGATGCGCTCGCCCGCCGCACCCAGCAACGACAGAACGGCGATCGCCAACGCGCTGATCAACAACAGACGGTCCCGCCGGTCCGGGCGCGAAACATGCATCGACGAGAGTCCCATCCCGAAGCGCATGTCCTTGATGTCCCGAAAGCCCGCCTCAATCCCCCAGCGCTTGCCGTAGTACCGAATCAGGACCCGCGTCGGGACTGTCGCTTCGCTGGCCACCAGGCACCACGGTTCGTCCATCTTCGGATCCTGTACGCACACGACCACGCCGACCGGCAGATCGTACGCGTCGGTCACCCGAGCACCCACCAACCGCCGCGCACGCCCCTTGTCGCCGACCCACGCGGCGGCCGCTCGCCGCTCGCCCCGCGCATTCGTCACATAGATGTCTCCACGCAGCCGAATTACGTATTCGAAGGCCAGTTCCGTCGTCAATGCGTAGAACAGCTTGCAATCCGCAAAGCCCCGGTCCGCCACGACGGTGACTTTCACTCCGGCCGGCAGCACCTCCCGCAACCGGCACAGCACCTCGTACTCATAGCGCCGCTGATTACCCTTCAGCGTCGAGGACGCCACCGTCTTCCAAAGCAGGGGCGTCGCGCGCCCATGGCCAGTCACCATCGACAGCACGATCGTGTCCTGCCCGTCGGCCGCAAAACTGGTCCAATCCAGCGCGACGACGACCTCCGTGCGAGCGCCGACGATGAACGGCGTCCAGTATGCGAAAAAGCTCCAGACGTCGACGCCTCGATTGCTCAGGAGCCGATCCACCTGCTTTACACCATGTTTGGTCAATGTGCCCAGGGCCTGGGCCAAGCCGCGGCCCACTGCATGGATTGCCAGCGAAGCGCTCGTCAGCACGCCAAGGGTGGCGTTGGCCAACGACAGCACCCGTTTGGCATGCAGGTCGCCTTGATACAAGGTGGCGATGAAGTTCAGGAGGTCGTGTCTCCGGAGCGATTGCCCGGATGAGGCCGGCAGGGCTTGATGTAGATGCATGCAATCATATTCTAATTCAAAGTGCGCCACCTTGCAAACTCTTCTAATGTGAGACGTCTGTTCAAGAAGGGTTTCTTCTTATTGATTTCATATGGCAAAATGAGGGGATCTCTGAGGCCGAGAGTGGGCTTGAGGCGAGGAGGTTACAGCGTCACAAGAAGGTTGCCTGGAGTGAGAGCGTGTTCACGCGGGTTGCCTCCACGTTGCGATGCCGCGGGAGACCGGGGCCGTCGCACGGGAGCGCACAGGCGTCGGCGTTTCGGCGCAGTCCGGTGGCGACCGAGCGCAGTGCGGTCGGGGACTCTCCCCCCTGCGGCGGCGCGCCGCCGGGACCGGTCACGCGTCGCAGCCGTGATTCGGACGGTGCCCGCCTACGGGGGCGGCGGCGGAAGGCCGAGGAGCTCGGGGACGACGGGTTCGGCGGCGCGCAACATCGCGGCGATCAGGGGAGGCAGGTCGAGGTCGCGTTGGCGGGCGGTGCGCACGACGCTGGCGAGGACCTGCTGGGTGTCGGCGCCGTGGCGGGTGCGGTTGCCGCCGCACACCTTGCGGATGACCACAGCGGGCCGGATGGCCTGTTCGGCGCGCCAGTTGGTGGCGTCGAGCGAGGGGTCCCACAAGAAGAGGAACACGGCCGGGAATTCGGTGGCCAGGTGCCCCGCGAAGCGCTCGGCGTCGTCGAGCGGCGGCGGTGCGTCGACCAGCCGACCGAGCCGGGCGGTGAGTCGGCCGCGGGCCGTTGCCATCCCGTGCTCGCTCAGCGCTCCCGCGTTGCAGCGGTCCCGCAGGTCGAGGCCGGCCCGCAGAACCGCCTGCACCTCGCCGGCCCAGGGACTGTCAGGATAGTCCTCCCGGAGCTGCTTGCAGCGTTGCAGAAGGTGATTCAGACAGGTTTGGTGCAGTCCGTCGAAGCAGCGATACGGTGCCCACCCGTCGCGCACGAGCACGCCGACGTAGTCGGTCCCCAGCACCGTGGCGGCATCGTTGAACCCCCGGCCGCGGCAGATGGCGTAGACCGTCGTGTCCGGGGTGACGAACGTCCACAGCCAGTGGCGCACGCCGCCGACGCGCCAGCCGGTCTCGTCCGGCGTGACCACGGGCGCATTGCGAACCTGCTCGCACAGCTCCGCGTAGGCCGGCGCGGCGGCGCGGGCCGCCCGGTGCAGCACGTGGGCGAGGCCGCCCGGCGTGACCTGCAGCCCGAACGTGGTCCGCAGCAGGTGGGCCACCTTCGCCAGCGGCACCCCCATCTCCGTGTGCAGCTCCACGACCAGCGCGACCACCCCGGGACCGAGCTGCACCCCCGCCGCGCCCAGCGCGTCGGAGGTCTGCAGCACGTGGCGGCCCTGCACCCGCCGCTGACACTGCGAACAGTGGCCGACCTCGATGTCGAAGCGCCGCACGACCGGCCGTACCACGGGCAGTTCTTCCTGATACTGCGACGCCACGCGGGTACCTTCGACCGCGCCGCCGCAATCCGGGCACGTCGTGGGAACCGGCGCCGCGTGGGTCTCGTCAACCCGCGCCGGCCGCGGGCGGCAGCCCTGCCGGCCGTACTCCGCCCCAGGCCGCCGTCCGGGACGCCTGCCGCGCCCTTGCGGCCGGTCCTTGGCGAACGGCGCCGCCTGCCGGCGACCCGCCCGGCGTGCCTCGGCCAACTGCTGTTTCAGGCGCTCGATCTCCCGCTTCTGACGCTCGTCCTGGCGTCGCAAGCCGTCGATCTGGCGCTTCTGGCGGTCGTTCTCCCGCTCGCGCCGCGACAGCTCTTCCCGGAGCCGCTCTACCTCGTCGCGCAGCCATCCTATCCGTTCGTCGCCGGACAGCCCGTGCTCGTTGACCACACAAGACTTATGCCATATTCGCGCAAAAAGTACAATCCAAATAAATGGATCTTGCGTGGCCACCCGCTAAACAAAGACGGTAAGCGAACGTCGGGTGTCGATGGGGAGACGGTGGAGAGCATTGTCTCTCGACTAGGCGTCGATGCCTTTCTGGATGGGCTACGGAACGAGCTGCGCCAACGCAGCTATTGTCCCTCGCCTGCCCGGAGGGTGTGGATACCCAAGCGAGGCAAACCGGGGAAGTTCCGACCCCTCGGTATCCCCACTGTCGCCGACCGCGTCGTCCAATGCGCGGTCAAGCAAGTCCTTGAGCCTATCTTCGAGGCGCGTTTCTGGCACGTCTCCTACGGGTTCAGACCCGGACGTGGCTGCCATGGCGCGCTTGAGCACATCCGGCAAACGATAATGCCTCGTAACAAGGTCGAGGCAGACGGCAAGCGTCATGCGGCGCCGTACCAATGGGTCATCGAGGGCGACATTGAGGGCTGTTTCGACAACATCGACCATCACCTTCTCATGAACCGCGTACGGCGCGCCGTCGCGGACAGGAGGGTGAATCGGCTGATTGTCGGCTTTCTCAAGGCCGGTGTGTTGGAGGACTTCATTTACAGTCCGACAGCTAGCGGCACGCCCCAGGGAGGCGTCATCTCGCCATTGCTCGCCAACATCGCGCTCGGCGTGATTGAGGAACGCTATGGCAGATGGGTCAACCGGAGTATGGCGAGCGGGGCGCGATGGTGGGACAAGAAGGCCGGGAGACCGGTTTTCTATCCCGTCAGATATGCCGGCATACTCGGTCACCTTGACCAGTATGTCGACCAACGGCTCTGGCGCTGGATGCGGAAGAAGCACCGCAAGACCCCCGGACGAAGGGTCGCGGCACTGCGCAGACCAGCCCGGGCGAACCCCGGACGTAAGGTCTGGGCGGAACGAGGGACGGAGCAATACATCATGTCCTCCCTCACCGTGATGCGCTTCAAGCGCGGCTGGATGCGCAAACCCGACTACGCCATCACTCCCGGAGAGCCGGATGCATAGCGAAAGGTGCATGTCCGGTTCGGAGAGAGGGCGTAGGAAACCGACGGCGGCGACGCCGCACGGCGCCTACGCCCTACTCTACAGTACACGCCGGTCGCCTCCATCGCCACGTGCGTGCAGCCGGCTTCGGTCAGCCATGCCGCCAGATCGAGCAGACCCGCCGTCGTCGTCGCAAACTCCCGATGCTCGGTCGTGGCCTTCCGACCCTCCGCGATACGCACGCAGGCGTTCACGCACCGAGAGTGGACATCCAACCCGGCACACCGGGCATGCAAGACTTCCATCCGTCACCTCCTGACCGCAAGGGCGCTGGCATGGAGTCCGCCGGTACGGAATCTACAAGACGCGCTCACCGGGCAAGCCGGTATCGCAATACGGGGTGCTCGCGGGACTCCGGGCCAAACTTGTCTACGGGCTCTTTGGCACCAAAGAAGAACCGACCTCTGCGCCAGCGTCACGCACTACACAGTACCCCTGTTTCATCCATGCGCGGGTCCGGCTCTGCCGGGTGGGCAACTTGTCTGTCATGGGTTTGTCCTTTTAGGCTGCGCGGCATCTTTTGGGCGTGGCGCGAGGTCTAACAATATGTGTCGTAAACGGTCGTTTGGGACACGAGGGCGCGGGCGGGCTTCTGGCGAGCTCCTCCACGTATCGTATCCGCAGGCGAGGATTCCCTGGGCTAGAGCCAGCCCTCGGGCACGCCGGAGTGGGCGGAGGCCGGAGCCTCCGCCCACCGGTCCTACCAGTCGAACTGGCCGCCGACCTTGAACAGGCGGCCGTTCATGATCTGCGTGATGCGCGGGAAGTTCTCCGCGTAGTTGTCGTCCACGAACGAGACGTAGTTGGCGTTGAAGACGTTGAAGATGTCGAACCAGGCCCGCACGCGCGCCTGCCCGAGCTGCAGGATCTTCGTGAACCGCAAGTCGAGCTGGCTGAGCCGCGGCTCGTGCTGCGTGGAGATGGTGTTGAACGTCTGCGAAGCGACGGCAGCGCTCGTGGTCGGGTACGACGTGAAGAATCCGGTGCCGGCCGGGAGGAGCTGCACGTTTTCCTCACCGACCGCCACCGGCCGGCCCAGCAAGGCCTCGGCGCGCGCCCGCTCCAGGGGACCGGCCAGGGCGTCGTACTCGGCCTCGTGCAGGATGCCGGCGATGTTCTGGTAGACGAACGCCACCTCCGTGTCGAATGGCAACGGGTAGCTGCCGTTGAGCTTGAACTGGGTCGCCGCACCCCACGGCTCCGAGACCTGGCAGTACCCCGGGCGGTTCTGGGTCGGGTTGTCGACCACGAAGCACTCGCTCCAGGTCTGCGAGCCGGTGGTCAGGCCGCCGGCCAGCGTGGCTCCGTTGGGCAGCCGGCCGTTGAAGTTGAAATCGACCCCGTTGAAGTCCATCCACTTGTCGCCGAAGTCCGAGGCTGGCACGGTCACGAGGTCCTCGCCGCGGTCCAGCCCCGCCTGCGTGATCGTGTAGAGGCCACAGAGCTCCTGCCCGCTGACGGCCCCGAGCCCCGGATCCGTCGGCGCGGTGATGCAGTACTCGCCGTAGTCGGCCGGGGTGACGTTCAGATTGTCGATGACGGTGAAGCCGTCGAACTTCGTCCGGTAGTAGCCGACCTCGATGGACCAGCCTTCGGTCAGCTCGTGCTGGACGGCGACCGATGTCTGCCACTGGCCCTGCCGCGTGCCCCAGCCGCGCAGCACGTCGTCGCGGTAGCGGTTCACGATCACGGGCGTGCCGAAGTTGGGGTCGCGGATCGCCCCGCATTCGCCGTTCGCCTCGAAGTTGTCGAAGTCGCAGTCGGGGTTCAGGTCCCCGTTGCCGGGGGGCAGCCCCAGGAAGGAGAACAGGTTGTCGTTCCACGGGCGGGACGCCTGGACCGCGAACGACTCCATCGGGTTGACGTCCTGTGCGATGTTCGACCCGATGCCGAGCACGTAGCGCCCGAACGAGCCCTTGAGTGCCGTCCGGCCGTTCCCGAACAGGTCGTACGCGGCGCCCAGCCGTGGCGCGATGTCGTGGTAGTTCGGAGCGCCGTCGATCGGCGGGGTGGTGAACGACCTCGTGAACCGGCCTTCCGGGTGGGTCTGTTCGGGGATGTAGCCGTTGAGATGGTCCCAGCGCACGCCGAGGTTGAGCGTCAGCCGGTCAATGGTCCACTGGTCCTGCGCGAACACCGCGTACTCGTGCGCCCGCTGATCCGACAGGCGCGGCGTGGCGTACTGGTTGACCCCGAACGAGACGCCCGGCGAGACGAAGTCGTACGACAGGTCGTTGTGTATGTACACGTTGAGGTGCGCCTCGCGCAGCCAGAGCTGCGAGAAGCCGACCTTCAGGTTGTGCGACCCGGTGACGTACGAAATGGACGCCCGGCTCGTGAAGTTCGGGTGGGTCTCCTCCCCGTACAGGCACGGCGTCGCGTCGCAGGCCACCTGGGTGTTGTGGACGAAGAAGAACGGGCTGAACGTGCGCACCCCGACGTCGTCCGGCCGCACCGTGGGCTGCAGCTTGGGCGAGGCGCGGGTCTTCAGCATCGACGCGCCGGCCTGGAACAGCAGTCGGTTGGTGACCGGCATGGTCCAGGACGCCTGCGACAGGTTCACCGGATCGAAGGTGTAGAGCGCCGACGCGTCCTTGTCGACGAAGCCGTACTGCGACCAGAAGTTGCAGAAGCAGCTGCTCTGGTCGCTGCGCGAGAAGTTGAACTTGTGCCGGTCGCTCGCCTGCCACGTCAGCCGCAGGCTGTTGTCCCGCTGGTGGATGTCGAAGTCCACGGGCTGGCCGTAGTCGGGCGTGTAGATCGGGCTGTGCGGCGTCGTGTTGACGAAGCTGCTCGGCTGATACGACTGCGAGCCCCACCAGCGGTGCGCCGTGTAGAACCAGAGTCTGTCGCTCACGATCGGGCCGCCCACGCCGATCCCGTAGTCCCAGATCTTGCGGATCCCGTTGACCTGGCGTTCGAGCATGCCGCGGCGCCCGAGCTCCTCGTTCCAGTTGAGGCTCTGCATGTTCTCGTTCGTGCCGCTCATGTTCATGTAGTAGCTGAACTGGTTGCCGCCCTCCTTCGGGATCGAGTTGATCCCGACGCCGCCGGTGCGCGCCTCGGCGTCCATGGCGGCAATCGTCATCACCGTTTCCTGGATGCCCGCCTGGTTCGGGAAGTACAGCCGCGAGGTGCCGGTCCCGGTGCCGATCCCGTTGGTGAAGTAGAAGCCGTCCCACTTGATGTCGCCGTCGGTGTCGTCGCTGCCGTGGATCTTGATGTGCCCCCAGGTGTCGCCGACGCTGCCGCCGACATCGTGTCCGCCGCCCAGGATCTCCGAGGTCGCGCCGGGGGTCAGCGCCGCGTAGCCCCAGTAGGTCTTCCCGGTCGGCAGCTCGTCGAACCGCTCGCGCGTGAAGGTGTCCTGGGTCGTCACGTTCTGGACGTCGATGATCGGACTCGCACCCGAGACGGTGACCGTCTCCTCGATCGATCCGACGGTCATCTGCGCGTCCACGTTCGCCGCGAAGCCCGAGCTCAGCTCGATGCCCTCACGCACGAAGATCGAGAAGCCGGGCAGGGTGAAGGTGACGGTGTAGGTCCCGGGCCGCAGGGCCTCGATGGCGTAGAGCCCCGCACCGTCGCTGACGCTCGTCCGCACGCCCTCGATGAGGGCGGGGCTCCTGGCCTCCACGGTCACGCCGGGAAGGACGCCGCCGGTCTCGTCTGTCACGGAACCGGCGATGCTACCGGTCTGGGCCGCGGACGCGGCCGGGAGCAGGAGGCAACTTGCGAACACCAGATACGCCGACCTAACGCCTCTTCGTCTCATCTCGATCTCCCCTCTCAGGAAAAGAGCGCCGAGTGACGAGCAAGCCGCCGACTGCGTTTCTATTGCACGCCTGACTGGTTCGACGATTATGTCTCCGCGGATCGGGTTTCACAAGGACTGTCTCGGCCCTTGCAGCCTGTGGCAAAAGTCGGGGGTCGGAGAGGGTCGGTGTCGACGGTGGCGATCGAGTTCCGTGCACTGAACGAGCATGGCGATGGGTAAGAAACCGTCGGCGCGGCAGGCGTCGCCGATGTGGGTGAACACGGAAGACCTCCAGACGAGCAGCGGCCATCCTTTCTTCGAGCGGTTGAACCGAATCCTGGCGGAGTCGGGGTTTGATGCCTTCGTCGAAGGGTTGTGCGCGGCCTTCTACGCGGACCGGCTGGGCCGCCCGAGTTTGCGGCCAGGCCGGTACTTCCGGTTGCTGTTGATCGGCTATTTCGAGGGGCTGTCGTCCGAGCGGGGGATTGCGTGGCGGGTGGCCGATTCGTGGAGTCTGCGGTCGTTTCTGGATCTGGACGTGATGGAGTCGGTGCCGGACCACTCGACGCTGTCGCGCACGCGGCGGCGGATCGATGTCGAGACCCACGTAGCGGTGTTCACCTGGGTTCTGGAGCGGCAGGCCGAAGCGGGTTTGGTGAAGGGAAAGACGGTCGGCGTCGATGCGACGACGCTGGAAGCGAACGCGGCGATGCGGAGCATCGAACGGCGGGACACCGGGGAATCGTACGAGGCGTTCGTTCGGCGGCTGGCGGAGGCATCGGGGATTGAGACGCCGACGCGCGCGGAGTTGGCGCGGTTCGACCGGTCCCGGAAGAACAAGAAGACGTCGAACGAGCAGTGGCAGTCTCCGCAGGATCCGGACCTGGCGAACTGGACGCGGGGCGACCGCCGGGCCCGCTTCGAGCAGACCGCCGAGCGGCACGCCGGGCTGAGCCAGTTCGCCGCGCCGTTTCTGAGCAGGATGAAGTTCGTCGACGAGCAGGGCGAGGGCACCTCGCCGACCCTGGCGGCGTTGCGGGTCTACCGCGAACACCGCGCCGCGGGACGCCGCGGCGTCCCGCCCGACGCACCGCTCGACTTCGCACCGACGGCGCTGCAGCCGCTCATCCGCCACAACTACACCGACACCCACGGCTACACCGAGATCAACTTCGCGGCCTTCGGGATGGTCGGCATGCGGTTCTGCCCGCGCATCCGCAGCCTGCACCGCCAGCGGATCTACTGCGCCGACCCCGACCGCGGCATCCTTGAGCCGGTCCTCCAGCGCGGGCGGCGGGCGGTGAACTTCCGCCTCATCGCCGAGCAGTGGGACCGCATCGGCCAGTTCTACGCGGCGTTCCCCGCGGGGCACGCCACGGCGTCGGCCGCCCTGCAGAGGCTCAACCGCTTCCAGGCGTCGAACCGCTTCTACGCCGCCAACCGGGAGCTCGGCCGCGCGCTGAAGACCGAATTCGTGCTGCAGTACATGTCCGAGCCGAAACTGCGGGCGAAGGTACGGCGGGGACTGCTCAAGGTCGAGCAGCTCCAGCCCTGGCGCGGGCCGTCTACTACGGGCAGCGAGGGCGCATCAGCGCCCGAGAGGTCTACGACCAGATGAACGCGTGCTCGTGCCTGACCCTGATTCTCGCCTGCATCGTCTACTGGCAGGCCCGGGAGATCTCACGGCTGGCCGCCGCGCCCGACTTCCCGTTCAACCCCGACCTGCTGCGTCATGTCAGCCCGATCGAGTGGAAGAACGTCATCCTCTACGGCGAGATCAAGATCGACCCCGCCAAGCTCAAGATGCGACGCCCTTCCTCCGAAAGCCCCATGGTGTCTGGACGCACTTCGCTTGGTCCGGTCCCGACAGCTCCTCGTGGTCGGACCGGCCGTCGGCGTACGTCGCAGTGAGAACAGTGTCGGGCGTGCCCGGTGCGCGTGCTCACCCCTTCGCTCGCGCTCTTGGCCGTGCTCGCCGACCGTCGCCCGTTTTAAGGCCGGAACCGGCTCTGGTGCCGCCCGCGATGGCGGCGGCCCGGCTCGGGCCTCGTCTGGCACGCCGCGCAGTGGCTCGGCATTCTCCTGCAGCAGATTCGCCTTGCGCAGCATCTTCAGCCAGCGCGCCTTGTTCCTGACCGCCGTGCGCGCTTCGTAGTCGACCTGCGGGTCGCGGTAGGGCTGACCGTCACGGAGCATCGCGAACGCGATGCGCAGGATCTTGTGCGCCGTCGCCACGACCGCCCGTCCTGTGCCGCGACGGACCGCCAGCCCCCGCTTGTACGGTCCGAACTGCACGCCGCGCGTGCGCGCCGCCGCGTGCGCGACCTCGCAGTCTTGGGCTCCCGGATGCTGGGGGATTAACCTCGATGCGACCACGGCATGCACTGGTACGCAGGAAGGCTGAACAGCTGCTCCGGGAGGCCGGCATCGTCGCACCGCCCGTGCCGGTTGAGCAGCTCGCTGAACGCATGGGGGCGCTAGTTCGATATGTCCCGTTCGACGGCCAGATGAGCGGCCTTCTGCATCGCTCGGAGGACGGGAACCGAGCGGTGATAGGGGTCAACTCGCGGCATCCCACCGTCCGCCAACGATTCAGCATCGCTCACGAGCTGGGCCATCTGGCCCTGCATGAACCCGCATTCCAGATCGACGAGCACGCCTTTGTGTCCTTCCGGAACTCCAAGTCCAGCAGCGCAAGCGATCCCCATGAGATCGAGGCAAACCAATTCGCCGCCGCTCTGCTGATGCCAGAGGCGCTTCTGAGGGTGTGTCTCGACCAGCTCGGGGAGAATCCGGATGTCGAAGAGTCGATCAGAAGGCTCGCGCAGCGATTCGACGTTAGCACGCAGGCGATGACCATTCGCTTGACCAGCCTCGGGGAGATCGCGCCGGCCTTCGGATAGCGAACGGCCGCTCATACCACGCTTAGTCTCGCAAGCCGGTGGGACTGTTACCGCTTTGGGCCTTGCCGAACAGGTCAACATCGAGAAAACGGCAGCAGGAAACCGCCTGGGTTCGCTCCAGAAGAAGGGGTGCCTACAGCGTGTGGAGCAGCCGCATCCGGCCGGCGACCTCTTCGTCGACCCTCGCTTGGTGTATTTTACAAATCGGAAAGACGATCGATAAGTACCGTACTGGGGTATCCACTTAACCGGAGTCCGGTTCGAGGTGCTCGGTCACGAACCGTTGTTCGCTGGCGCGAGGGGTTTCCGGGTGGGTGAACTCGCCGTCGCCCACGAAAGCGGCGCAGTACCAGGACCTCATCGCCAGCCGTCGACCTCGGAGAGCCCCGCCACCGCCGGCGCAGGTACGTGGGTACCCGCTGAGGTTGGCGCGGCCTCCGGCGAACCGCCTGTGGACAACCACGGCGTCGGGCAACTCCGGTTACATGGATACCCCAGCAGTACCGTTATGGTAAATTATTTGCTCGCCACGTTCGATGTGTCTGACGGGATAGCCGTGGCCGCCGTGCTCACGTCCGTGGGCTCGCTTTTAGGTGCTTTGAAGATCGCGAAACGACAGCGAACCTTTGAGTTCCGTTTCTATCAACTCCGTATGCTCGACCCCGCCAAAGCCACGCTCCGACGGATCGTCATAGACCACGATGGGCGTATGAATGCCCGCCAGTCGAGCGGGCGGCCGTCAACAGTGACCGTATTTGGTTACCGGGTGATTAGCCAATAGACACGGGCCGAGAATGGGCTTGGAGCGAGGAAGTGTCGGCGCCACCAAGGAGGTTGCTTGGATCGATGGTGTGTTCCCGCGGAGTTGCCTCCACTGTTGCTATCGTTGCGATGCCGCGGTGGGCAGGCGCACCGGGCGCACCGGCTTCGTCCTGTGGGCGAAGTCCGGTGGCGACCGAGCGCAGTGCAGTTGGGACGCTCCCCGTTGCGGCGGCGCGCCGCGGGGACCGGTCGCGTTTCGAGGTTGTTGTTCGGACGTTGCCTGCCCTACGCGGCCGGCGGCGGAAGGCCGAGGAGCTCGGGGACAACGGGTTCGGCGGCGCGCAACATCGCGGCGATCAGCGGAGGCAGGTCGAGGCCGCGTTGGCGGGCGGTGCGCACGACGCTGGCGAGGACCTGCTGGGTGTCGGCGCCGTGGCGGGTGCGGTTGCCGCCGCACACCTTGCGGATGACCACGGCGGGCCGGATGGCCTGTTCGGCGCGCCAGTTGGTGGCGTCGAGCGAGGGGTCCCACAAGAACAGGAACACGGCCGGGAATTCGGTGGCCAGGTGCGCCGCAAAGCGCTCGGCGTCGTCGAGCGGCGGCGGGGCGTCGACCAACCGACCGAGCCGGGCGGTGAGTCGGCCGCGGGCCGTGGCCATCCCGTGCTCGCTCAGTTCTCCCGCGTTGCAGCGGTCCCGCAGGTCGAGGCCGGCCCGCAGGACCGCCTGCACCTCGCCCGCCCAGCGACTGTCGGGATGATCCTCCCGCAGTTGCTTGCAGCGTTGGAGCAGGTGGTTGAGACACGTTTGGTGCAGTCCGTTGTAGCAGCGATACGGCGCCCACCCGTCGCGCACGAGCACGCCGGCGTAGTCGGTCCCCAGCACCGTGGCGGCATCGGCGAACCCCCGGCCGGGGCAGATGGCGTAGACCGTCGTCTCCGAGGTGACGAACGTCCACAGCCAGTGGCGGACGCCGCCGACGCGCCAGCCGGTCTCGTCCGGCGTGACCACAGGCGCGTTGCGAACCTGCTCGCACAGCTCCGTGTAGGCCGGCGCGGCGGCGCGGGCCGCCCGGTGCAGCACGTGGGCGAGGCCGCCCGGCGTGACCTGCAGGCCGAACGTGGTCCGCAGCAGGTGCGCGACCTTCGCCAGCGGCACCCCCATCTCCGTGTGCAGTTCGACCACCAGCGCGACGACCCCGGGACCGAGCTGCACGCCGGCCGCGCCCAGCGCGTCGGAGGTCTGCAGCACGTGCTGGCCCTGCACCCGCCGCTGACACTGCGAGCAGTGGCCGACCTCGATGTCGAAGCGCCGCACGACCGGGCGCACCACGGGCAGTTCTTCCTGATACTGCGACGCCACGCGGGTCACTTCGACCGCGCCGCCGCAGTCCGGACATTCCACCGGAACCGGCGCCGCGTGGGTTTCGTCGACCCGCGCCGGGCGCGGGCGGCAGCCGTGGCGGCCGTACTCCGCACCGGCCCGCCGTCCGGGACGCCTGCCGCGACCTTGCGGCCGGTCCTTGGCGAACGGCGCGGCTTGGCGGCGACCCGCCCGGCGCGCCTCGTCCAACTGCTGTTTCAGGTCCTCGATCTGTTGCTTCAGGCGGTCATTCTCCCGTTGCAGGCGGCTGTTCTTGCGCTGCAACCGGCTCTTCTCGCGCTGCAGGCTCTCGGCGTCGCGCTCCCGCCGCGTCAACTCTCCGCGAAGCCGTTCGAGGTCGGTGGACAGTTCCGCAATCCGATGCGGGGGCGATTTCCGGTCGGCGGTCGTCACACCACCGTTATGCCACAACTCGAAAAATTGTACAAGTCAAAAAATTGACACCCGGCCCGGAACCCGCTAACCGAAGACCAGTGACCAGGAGTTCACCGCCGCGGCGTTCACCTCGAATCAGCATCGCTCTCAGTTCAGGCCGCTCGCCCTTTCCGAGGCCACCAGGCAACATCACCAGCACGGCACCGCCCCGCATGCCCGCGCGGACGCTCGCAGCGCCGGCCAGACAGAGGAGAACGCCGGCCGCACGGCCGCCGTGTTTCAGGCATCGCGCGCACGGCCCTAGTCGTCACCGAACGCCACCAAGCCGGCGCGTCCGCCAGCGCCCTGTCAAGCCGCGCCGACAGCTCCGCCGCCGTTGCGTCGGAAACGCAACCCGCCGGCCGGTGAGCCGCGTGGCCCTCTTTCCCCACGTCCTACCTACCCACGAAGTCGACGAGGATCAGCACGAGCAGGCAGGGCGAAAGACGAACGCGACCGTCGTCGAAACTGATCGACACAGTGACGGCGAGTGTGTCGAACATGCCTGGCTCAGCGTAACATGCTCGGGCGCGTGCAGAGCTGGTCGACTCCGACCCGGCGCTTGGACGCGCGTGATCGCCGTCTTCGACCAGCGCTCCTGCGCTGAGACCGGCGTCGGTTTCCAGTTCACGGCGGAAGAGCATGCTCCGAGAGCCGATCGAGCATCTGCGCGACCTCGCCGGCGCAGTCCACGAGCACGCCTGGTTCAGCGTCCCATTGAGGGGAGTCCCAAGGGCAGGGAAATCGAGCAGCGCCCGCGCGCAAGCGGGCAAGGTGGTTCCGGCTTAGGACCTCACTCAAGTCGAGGCGGCCCGGCGCATGAAGATCCCGTTGAACCGCTTGAATGAAGTGGAGTCCGCGGCCGGCGGGGAATCACGGCGGATACCGCGCTCCGGCTCGCCGCAGGGGCAGTTGCGTGAGCAGGGGCAGAAGGTCCTCGCCTCCTGAATTGGACCGCAACGCTTGGCGGGCACCGGCTTAGCGTAGGATTTCGCCCCCTCCCGCAAACAACCCGCTGACGTACCGACGGCGCCGCCCCAGGCCTAGTCGGCCGTGTCGGCTTTGATGGCCTCGATGACGAGGCTTCGCAGCTCTCGAATGTCCGCTTGCAGGTCGTCGATCCGGCGGTTCACGTCGTTGATCCGGCGGTTCACGTAGTCGAAGAGCATCGAGATTCGGTCGGTCGAGGACATTTCGTTCTTCACGTTACCGAGTTTGTTCGAGAAAGCACACGGGCGAGCGCCCGCGTGCTCACCCGGAGCGGCATGGTGCCGGCTAGTGCGCGGATCTTGCCGATCTTGGCCCTCGTCGCCGGCGACTGCCACGCACCGCACGCAAGGAACGCCCCGATCGCGCCGGCGCGCAGACCCGCGTGTGTGCCGCGACGAGCTCGAACTCGGCGTTCTCGTCGTGCTGTGCAGGGGCTTTCGGCAGCACGTCGACCGTGGCCACCAGGTCCGCGGCCTGGTCGAGCAGGTCCTCGACCTGGCGGATGGTCTCGAGGCGGGCTCGACCACCGGCCGCGCCGTGACCGCCGCGGCCGCGGCGGATCCCCGACCGCGGCGGGCTGTCCCGCTGAGCAGGGCGCGCCTACGAGACCGGCACTCGCCCCGCGCGCGGCCGCCGGCGCCGCGGCTTCGCGGGCGGCGTGTCGCTGGCCGGCGGCGACGCCGCTCCGCCGCCCGGCCCGTTGAGAACGACCGCCATCTGGGCCATCAGCGCCGCCGGGTTCGGATCCGGATCTCGCTCCTCGACCGGCGCCGCGGCCCTCCGCCTAGCTCGCCGGCGAGCCGAACCCGGCCGGCCCGGCCACCCGGTACCGACGGCACGACGCGCTCGATGGTGAACGTCCGTGGTCGACGCCCCCCGGCTCGTGAGCTCGGACGCGAGCCCGACCCGCCCTTCGGCCGCCTCGCCCGCCTGGTTCGTCTTGCCGCGGCCGACGGCGACGAGGATGCCGTCGCCGCCGGGCGCCTCGGCGAGGTCGGCCCAGCGAGCGCGGCCACCTCGCTGCGCCGCATGCCGGCCATGAAGAGGAGGCCCGCGATTGTGGGATGCCTTTCTCCGGGTGGAACTGAATCCTAGGATTCAGTTGCGGCCACCAGAGCATCCACCGTCGCCGGACATGGGTGTCCCGGATCACGGCGTCGAGGCGCCCGCGCCGGGCGGCGACCGCCGTGGAGAAATGAGACGTGAAGAACGAAATGTCCTCGACCGACCGAATCTCGATGCTCTTCGCAGCCGGAGCCATCGTGGCCACGCTCGGCGTAGGGACGTGCTCGGCAAACGCCCGCTTCAACGACGTGAACTCAGCGGCTGGACGACGCGGCAGGAAGGACGCGCGAGCGCGCACAGCCGCACGAGCGCCGCACGACGGCTGACGAGGGGTACCCAGCGCAGGAGAAAGCCCATGGCCACGACCGAGCACGCCGTCAAGCGGACGTACGAGGACTACTGCCGGGCACCGGACGACAAGCGGTACGAACTGCTGAACGGCGAGTTGATGATGGTTCCCGCACCGAACATAAAGCACCAGTCGATTCTGCTCACACTGGGTAGTGAACTGCGCCAGTTCGTCCAGGAACACGAATTCGGAGAGGTGTTCGTCGCGCCTGTCGACGTCGTTCTGTCGGACACCGACGTCGTGCAGCCCGACGTGCTGTTCATCTCCCGAGCGCGCGAGGACAGGATCACCGACGAGAACGTGCAGGGAGCACCCGACCTCGTGATCGAAATCCTCTCGCCGTCGACCGCCGGCCGGGACCTCGAGGACAAGCACGAGCTGTACGGCAGGCACGGGGTGCACGAGTACTGGATTATCGATCCTGTAGCCGAGACCGTCGCCGTCCATCGGCAACGGGACGGGAAGCTCGAACGCAGCGGCCTGTTCGTCGGCCGGGGCGAGACCTGGCAACGGCCGTGCTCGAGCGGGAAACACATGGCGCGACGATTGGTTTCAGTCAGCGAAACGAGAACGACGTGGTCAGCAGCACCTGCCGCGGGGCGCCCGGGTCTGCGGACTCCGCGCGCGAGGTGTCCCCGTTCCAGTAGTACTCCTCGTTCAGCAGGTTGTGGGCCGACAGCGTGATGCGCGTGGGTCCCAGGTACCACGACACCGCCGCGTCCAGCAGCGTGTACGGGTCGAGCGTGAAAGTGTTGCCCTGGTCGACCATGACGTCGCCCACGTGCTTGACGTCGAGGCGGATGTTGAACGCGGCGGCCGGCGTGATCACCACCCCGCCGTTGATGACGCGGTCCGGCGCGATTGGCAGGCGGTTGCCGGTCAGGACCGTGTCGCCGCTCGCCCGCTCGATCACGAAGTCGCCGAAGCGGTTGCGGTACAGGGCCGCGTTGGCGTAGAGCAACAACTGCGACGCGGGGGCCACGCTGAAGCCCAGCTCCACGCCTTTGTAGGCGTGCTCGCCGGCGTTGGTCGGAATGAAAAACGGTCCCTGGCGGACGTTGAGCACAATGCCGTCGCGCTTCATCCGGAACCAGGTCCCCTCGAACGAGACCCGCCCGTCGAGAAGGCTGCTCTTCACGCCGACCTCGTAGTTGTCGATGTCCTCCGGGTTGAGGTTCACCTCGTCGTCGCCGGGACGCAGGCCGCTCGGCCGTCGCGGCGGGAGGAACGCCTGGGAATACTGTCCGTACAGGTTCACGTCCGCCCTCGCATCGTACGGCAGCAGCTTGACGGTCGCGCTCAGCTTCGGGCTGAACGCGTCGAACGTGTCCGCGACGACCGGCATGCCCGTCCGGAACGTCAGCGTGTTCTCGAGGTCCAGCCGGTCGTAGCGCCCGCCGGCCGTCAGGATCAGCCGGCTCGTCGGCTCGATGCTGAACTGGCCGAAGACGCCCGTGACGCCGACGTTGTAGTCGTTGCCGCCGAACCGGAAGAACTCCCAGTCGGCCTTGGGCGGGTGGAGGGGATTGAGGTAGTCGAGCGGCCAGCCGAACGTGTCGGCGTCGGTGTAGATCAGGTTGCCGGCGCCGTAGCCGCTGGTCCACTCGTACGAGCCGCCCGCCATGAACGACATCTCGACCGATCCCGCCGAGAAGTCGGTCTCCAGACGCGATTCCCCGTAGAAGATGTCCTCGTCGGTCTGCAGGTCGAACGGATACTGGGTCAGCGTGGCGTTCGCCAAATCGAAGGGTGCACCCGTGATGTCGCCCGAGTCGATGAACTTGTACTGGATCTGGCGGTACCCGAACACGTTGACCAGCCTGACCTCGTCGGTGAACTGCCGCGTGTAGTTGGCGGTGAACCGCCCCTCGTTCTGCCGGTAGTTGACGCCGGCGACGTTCAGGTCGCCAAGCCGGTCGAAGCGCGGGTCGATGTCGCTGAGGAAGCGGCCGCCGATGATCGGCTCGTTGGTCGGCAGGCTCTGCGCCGAGACCACGCGGTTCGCGCTCACCATGCCGAACGACTTCGAGTCGGGCACGAAGGTCAGCTTGGCGAAGACGGAGGTCTGGTCCACGTTGAACTCGGACGGCCCGGTGTAGAAGCCGCTGTTGCGCTCGCTCGACGCGGACACGAAGTAGCCTCCCCAGTCGGCGACCGGCCCCGACGCCCGGGCGGCGCCCTTGAAGAAGCCGAAGCCGCCGGCGCCCAGGTCGAAGTCGGACTGGTGGTCGGCGGTCGGCTCGCCGGTGCGGACGTTCACCGCGCCCCCGATGGCCGTCCGCCCGTAGAGTGCCGAATTCGGACCGCGCACCACCTCGATGCTGCTCGCATCGTGGATGGGCAGGTTGATGACGCGCGAGCTGTTCCGCGAGTCGGTCTGCGGCACGCCGTCGATGAGCAGCAGCGTGCTCGTGAACTCGTTGCCGTCCCGCGGGAGTCCCCGCAGCATGACCGACTCGAACGATCCGGCCTGCGTGCTCACGATCACGCCCGGAACGTGGGCGATGGCCTGCGTCAGGCGCTGGTCTCCGCGCTCGTCGATGGTCGAGCGGTCCACGACGTCAGCCTGCGCCGCGATCTCGCCGATGCTGAGCGGCGCCTTGCTGGCCGTGACCTGCACACGCTCGAGGTAGTTCGGCGTGGCGACCAGCTCGATCGTCACCGGCGTCGCCGAGCCCGCGACCACCTGCACGTCGGGGACCCGCAGCTCCAGATACCCGGCTGCCTGCACGGTCAGCTCGATGGTGCCTGCCGGCGCGCCGGCGATCTCGAAGCGGCCGACCGCGTTGGTGACCGCCGCAAGACTCTCGCCGTCGACCAGCACCACGGCGTTCGGCAGAGGCCGGCCGGTCTCGCCGGCAACCACCGTCCCGGCAATCGTGCCGGTCGTCTGGGCACCCACCTCGGCCCGGGGTGCCGAGCACAGGACGACCAGGCTGATGGTGAGTACGACCCGTCGCGCCCTCGGGCCGGGATTCCGTCGCTCCCGCTCGTTCACTCTCATCCTCTTGTGCCATGTCCCGACGCCGACCGGCCTGCCGGGACAGGCCGGTCGGCCGGGCTCCAGGGGTGTGTCGCCTGCAGGGGAGAATAGTTGCGGGGCGGCGCCGGCGCACCTTAAGAAAGACTAAAGAGAACCTGACGCCTGCGTTCAGGAATCCGTCAGATAGGAGCCGGCCCAACCACCGGCTGGTGGCGCCGCTCCACGGCGCAGGCTCACCGCGTCAACTATATGCATATGGCTACCTCGCGTCCGCCATCGCGCCGGCGCCGTCGCCCGCGAGCCGCTCGACGAGCCGCAGCTTCGAGGCGCGCTGGCGCACGGCCGACTCGGTGCGGCCGAGCCGATCAGCGAGCTCGACCAGGCGCCGGCCGCCGTGCTCGTAGTCGCGCGCGTCGGCGAGGCGAACGGCCGTGTCCTCGGTCGGTGTCCAGCGGCGCACCGCGAAAGAGAATCCCCGCTGCCAGTGGGGCTGTCAAGGCGGACGACGATCGCGACGTGGACGGAAGAGACGGCGAGTGGCAGCGAGCCGCGAAATGGCGCAGGATCAGGTGTGCGCCAGGTCCTCAACGTCCAGCTCGGCCGCCGTGACGCGCCGCTTGACCATCCGGAACACGTCTACCCTGCTCATCCGGCGCTCGCCGAGCTCGCGCTGCCGTGTCAGCGAATGCCAGAGCAGCGTGCCCTTCTCGGCCGCGATCTTCCACAGGGCGATTCACGATCCAAGCACGCGCACAAGGCCGGCCTTGCCGATCCGATGCGCAGCGCGGGCATCGGCAGTGAGCCACACCCCGTCGGACATTGCGGCAAGGGCCACGTACACCGCGTCGTAACCCGACAACTTCCACTGCGCCGCGAAGTCGGCTGCGAGCGCGAGCAGTTCATGCCCGTTTCCGACGCGGGCCATGCCCAGCGCTTCGACGAGCGACAGGGCTTCCCGTACGCTTGACGAGCGACTGCCGGGCAGGCGGCACAGCACTGCGAGCAATTCGTTCATGAAGAGCTCCGGAACGGCATAGGGCGACGGGTCTCGCCCTATCTCGGTGAGCACGTGCGCGGCTTCCTCGACGAGTGGCTCGTCCGTCACGAACCACTTGATCGCAACCGAAGCATCAACGACGATCACGACCGCAAATCGCGCAGCACGTCGAGGGTCGTTCCGGTCGTCGGCGACTTGAACTTGAGTCGCCGCAACCGGGCGACAACCTCCCGTCGCTGATCGTCGGCTGCCCGGTCGACGAACCGTTCCCGGTAGTCCTTGAGGCTCACGAGGGCCGCGGCCGGCGTTCGGCGGCGGCACACCAGAATGGGCTCACCGCCGCGTTCGAGCTGGTCGAGCACCTTGCCGAGGGACTGCCGAAGTTCCAAGGCGTTCACAGACTCCATGTCTCGCGACAGCATCCCACCTGCACAGTTCGGTGTCAAGACGGCTCCGTTGCAGGCAGAGACCGATCGGGCCAATGAATCCGGGCGTTTTCGGCCGTTGGGCAGGAGCGAAGCGGGGTTAGGACAGTGATCGATATAGATTTTCCGACTTCCGCAGGGGCCAGCCCCTCTTTCACTGCTCGGCACGCCCTGCACACGGCAAGGTAATTTCCGGCAACATCCTTAGTAGAGTCGAGAGGAGGCGCGTGGCCGGTAGGGCGTCGGTGGCGCTTCCGGCGCTTTCGCGGCGGGCCGCAGTCCGACTCCCATGGGTACGTTTCCTCCCCCCGCTCTCCGAACCCGGCGTGCCGATTTCCGGCACCGGGCTCTCCAGTGGAATCATGCGGCTCGCACACGGGTTCCCGGTCACAACCAGCGGGCGGGTCTCCGTGAGCTGTGGCACCAAGCTCAGACCCACGCGCCGGCCGGCCGGTGCGTCGGCAGGCCTGTTGACGCCCTGCCGACGGCGACCGCTCGGGTCGTCCCCTTCGCTTTTGCATGTGCTGACGATCCAGGATTCCCGCTCATCTCCGGGGTGATAGGCCGTCGGCCACTCCCGCGAGCCTGCTCCCTTTCGCCATCACTTCCACCTGAGGTCCCTTCCCTCCGCCGGCATTACCCGGCTTCCTCGGTACCTACGGACCTCTCCGCCACCCTGCCGGCCCCACCTGACCCTCACGGGCTGTCGGTTGGCGTGTGCCGCGCCACCGGTCAGGGCTTCCCGTGTTGCGTCCATTCCCCTCTTCCACACATGCCACCGCCATTACCCCGGCGGAACCGGTCGGTGCTTGCGTCGCCCGCTTCCCGACCGCTGGCAGGGGCGGGCTGCGGCGTTCGGAAGCCGTCGAGCTCTACTGATGCCCCGCTGGGCCGCATGATGCACCGGACGTTGACACCGCGCCATCCTGCATTTCTGCCCTGGGCTCGCGAAGCGGCGGACGGGCTGCCGCTTGAGCCGGAAATACAGCTCGGCGGGGCCGCCAGTGCGGGTCAGCCAAGTATGTGAATGCCCGGAGGACACCCGTGCTGCTTCGCGGGGCGCAAGGGGCGAGCGCGCGGCGGGCTGCTGGCTCCGGGCCGGGAGCCAGCGCCGCTGCCGAAATTCGCCTAGTGTGCTAGGAGTCTGCGCCGCAGGAGATTTGCGGCACGAAACGGGTTGCCAGCCCAAGACCTGAGTCGCGTGTCGGGGCAACGTCGCCGGTCGGCAAGGCGCGGTAGATTCTCTGCAGTTGGCGAGCCGAGGGCGGAATTCGGTCCTCGCGGGCCGCAGGGCCCGCCAGAGGCCGCGCTGCGCGTCCATTTGTCGCCGTTGCGAGCTTCATGCCGCGCCTCTTACGCTGCCGTCAGCACGTGCAGGCGCTTGACGTTGAGGGCCAGGCACACCAAGTCCCACTCGCACCGCGCCTTCGCCAGTCCGCGCAGGCTGAAGCGCCGGAAGCCCAGCACGTGCTTGATCCAGCCGTAGGGAGCCTCCGACAACCACTTGCGCTGCGCGTACACCGCCCGGCCCGCCGGCGTCGCCAGCTTGTCCACCATCCGACCCGTCGCCGGATGTTTCTCCAGATTGCGGGTAACCGACTGCTTGCCCTCCCGGCCCGGCGCTACATACCCGTCAACGCCCCGCGTTTCCAGGTCCGTCAAGTCCCGCTCGTTGCAGTACCCCGCGTCGGCCAGCACCGTCGCCGGCTGCGCGTCGAACCTCTCCTTGACCGTGTCGAGCAACACCGGCAACTCGCCCTGGTCACTCGCGTTCGCCGTCAGACCCGTCGCCACCACCAACTGGTGCTCGGCGTCCACCGCCACCTGCGCGTTGTAGCACTGCTGGAACCCCTCGTTGCTCGTCTTCATGATCGAGCTTTCCGGGTCCGTGAAGTTGCTCTGCGCCTTCTCGTCCGGCTCGCCATACGCCCGCTTGTACGGCGGCCCGCCCTTCGGGTTGCGGTCCTGCCCCGGCTGCCGACCCCGCGCGTCGTCGGCCGCCCGAGCCGCCGCTTCCAACCGCGCCTTCGCCGCCCGGATCGCCGCCAGACGCTCCTCCCGCCGACGCAACTCCGCCGGCAACTCATCGCCCCGAACCTCCGCGCCAAAGCACGCGTCCTCGGTCTCGTCGGTCGCATCCGCCTGGCGTAACAGCGCCTCGATCTCGCCTGCCAAGCGCCGTTCCTCCTCCTGCATCCGGTCGTAGCTCATCGCCTTGCGCTTGCTCGCGTTCGCACGCACCTTCGTCCCGTCGATCGACAGCTTGCCCAGGCGAGCAAGACCCAACGCCTGCGCCAGACGCACCACCTCCACGAACAGCGCCCGAAAGTCCTCCAGGTGCCGTCGTCGAAACTCGCACAGCGTCCGGTGCTGCGGAAAGTTGCCCGCCGCCAACACCCGGAACGCCACGTCCTCTTCCAGCGCCCGGGCGATCCCACGCGACGAGAACACTCCCGTCGCGTAGGCGTAGAGCAGCACCTTCACCATCATCCGAGGGTCATACGGCGCATTGCGCCGACCGTCCCCCTCGTACGGGACGTAGAATGCCGTCAGATCCAGACCGTCCACCAGATCGCCGACGTGGTGCGCCAAGTGGCCTTCCGGAAGCCACTCCCGCACGTCCGGCGGCAACAGCAGCGATTGGTCCGGCGCGTAGGGGCGAAACGTTGTCGACATCAAGTCCTTCCAGCGTCGAGTGCTCGCCTATGATTGTCGCACCGATTTTCTGCGGCGCAGACTCCTAGGACGCTAGGACTTGGCAACACGATGGATCAGCCAGACATGTAGATGCCCGCAGGCAGGCTAGTGGCCTTGGCTGCTGGTGAATCCCTTGGTGAATCCGTCCATGGCGCCTTCGAGCTTCGCCATCCGCTCGCCCAACGCACCCATCCGCTCGCCGAGCGCACCCATGCGGCCGTCGAGCCGGCCGATCCTCACGTCCAAGCGGTAGAAGAGGCCGGCGAGCCCGACGCCGACTCCGATGATTGCCCAGAATTCAGGCGTCATCCGCCCCTCTCATTCGCCAACGCACCGGCCCATTCCGGACGCCGCACGGGGCACCACCGCCGCACCCGCACGAAAATACTATACGGATTGTGTTGACAGACTGCCATGGTTGTTGTGCAAAAGGGGAGAACGCAGCCGATGCAGCCGGACAGGCGACGCGAGCCGCCGTCGAAGGGAAGACAAACCCCGACGCCGGCCATCGGAGGCCGTCCGACTGAGGCCGCGCGAGGCGCTCGCGGAAGGCTATGACGGCCTTGGCTGGTGGTCAGCGTGGGCCGCTCTCCGGAGTCGGACAGCCCAAGGGACCGCCGGGAAGAACCCGGCAGCCCCGCGGCCGTCGCCCGGCGCTTGATCATAGCCAGCACGGCGCGGCGCCCCAAGCGGCCGCCCCGTCAGCCGGCCGGCCCGGTCGACGCACTGAAACAACGGCGCCTTCGGATCCTCAATGCCGCCGGCGGCGACATACGGTGCGGTCAGCCGGTGAGGGAAACGTGGTCAACCGGTGCGGGACACTTGTCGAGCGACCGCTGGCGCGTGCTCACCACCGTAGGCCAGGAAGGCATCCGACCTGGGACACCTCCCACCGCGGCCCGCGTCGTCTGCCCTCGAGAGCTTCCTCGGCCCGGTAGTGGGCTGGCACGTCGTGGCGCTTGCCGCCCTTCTCGTGGAGTCGGGCCGACGTTGGCCAGCCGCGCCGTTCGCGTTCGAGAACACCAGGATGGTTCCTTCGACTACACTACTACTCGTGGCGGGTGGGAGAGAAAGGAACTACGGATGAAAGACGTCATCGCGCTGCTGAATGACAAACGGTCTGAATTGCTGGACAGTGTCGCTCGAATCGATGCGGCGATCGCCGCCCTTGGTGTGAAGGCGCGCCCGGCCGCGCCTTCCAGGCAGCCTGCGAAGCGTAGGCGCCGCGAGATGTCAGCCGAGGCAAAGCAAGCAGTCTCGGACCGGATGAAGAACTATTGGGCGGACCGCAGGAGGCAGGCTGAGACTACCGGCAGCGGTGACGCGGAGAACGCGGACGACGCGCCGACTGGGGCGTAGGCAACTGCCGCAGTGATACCTGTAGCCCTACCTGTTTCAAGCCCGGTATACAGCCTCCTGACGTGATCCGGCAGGTTAACCGTAACGGCCGTTATTGGACCCCAGACCGAACCGTCTCGTCGCACCGCCGAAAGGTCCTCACGAAGCCGGCCATTATCGTCACGGAGCGCCTGGCGTGGTATCACGTTTGCCACTCGAAGCCGACGATAAAGGCTCGGCCCGGCATGCTGTTACCCACGCCGCCGTTCGAGAAGGCGGTGTTGGCGAGCAGGGGCTCCCGGTTGATCGCGATGAAGAGCGGGTGGTCGTTCTTGTTCAACAGATTGCGCACCGCGCCCGTCAGCCACAGCCCGCCGCCCAGCTCGTAGCGTCCACGCAGGTTCCAGGTCATGAACGGCCCCTTCCGGTGGATGGTTCCGCGTCCCGGCTCGGCGAACGGAATGAGCAGATTCTCCTCCGTGTCGTACCAGACCGGCCCGTAGTACGTCCCGACCACCTGCGCCATCCACGCCGGGTTGTGCACTCCCAGGAGCAGGGAGCCCTGCGTCTCGTACACCCGGATGATGCGGTCCGTGCTGAGGTTGCGCGCGGCGGCGTCCAGGTCGCGCATCCGGAAGTGATGCGCGCCGTTGATCCCGAGGTTCACGCGGGTATCGCCCGTTCGGGCCAGCACGAAGTTGCTCTGCAGCTCCAGGCCGACCAGCTCCGACTCGGCGCGGTTCTGATAGATGCGGACGAGGGCGTTGCGGGTATCCCCCACAGCTTGAATCCGGTTGCTGATGTCGCTGCGGAACAGGGCCAGGTCGGCCCACATCCGCGCGTTCTCGTACGCGAATCCGACCTCGTAGCTCGTCGCCTGTTCCGGCTCCAGGTCCGGATTGCCGATGATCTGGCTGCCGAGGACGGTCGTGTAGTCGACAGCCAGCTCGGTCGCGTTCGGTGCCCGGTACCCCGTCTGGACATTGAACCGGACCGCGATCTCCTCGGTCGGCTTTACCGTCGCGCCGACGCGGTAGGTCACGGCATCGTAGTTCGCGGCCCGCTCGACCAGGTTCGCGCGGTTGGGGGTTTCGCGGATGTGATGCCGCCCGCCGTCGAAGCGCACGCCGCCGCGGAGAATGAGCCGGTCGTCCAGCACGCGCTGCACGTCCTCGACGAAGACGCCGAAGTTGCGGCTGTCGGAGTTGTTGTCGAACGGACCCACCTGCGACGTCGTTCTCCCCGGCAGGGGGTCGCGCATCCGGGTGCTGCGCAGCTGCCACCACTGCTGGTCGACGCCAACCTGGATGCTGTTCGCCCCGCCCAATTCCACGTTCGTCAGGCCGCGCAGGAAGAAGCCGGTCTGCCGCCGCCGGTTGTGGTCGAGGTCGACGCCGGGTATGGGCCCGGCACTGCTCCGCCGAACCTCGGCGCCCCAGCGGAGATCGTCGAGGTCCCGGAAGTACGACGTCTGGACTTCCCAGTTGGCGCGCCCGCTGGGGGTCTCGCCGCTGTAGATGAAGTCGAAGGACCTGTTGGTGCGGTTCTCGTCGTTGTCCCAGTCCCACGACGACCCCCGGAAGCCAGCGTCGTACATGCCGTCCGTGCGCGCGGTGAACGTCACACGCTGAAAGTCGTTGGGCGTGTAGCCCAGCGCAACCATGCCGCCGCCCTGCTGGTAGGCGGTGTTGCGCAGCGGCGACTCCACCGTGCCGGCGCCCGCTTCGTAGTCGCCCCGCCGGCCGCCGTGCGCGCTGACGAAGTAGTCCCATTTGCCGACTGACGCGCCGTACTGGGCGACGGTCTCTACCTGCCCCCACGACCCGCCGCTGATCCGCACATGGGCGCCAGGGCTACGGAGACCATCCTTCGTGATGAGATTGATGACGCCCCCGAGCGCCTGGCTGCCGTAGACCAGACCGCCGGGCCCGCGCAGCACCTCGATCCGCTCGACGTCGTGGAGACCGAGCTTGGAGATGTTGGCCGTGCCCGCGCGCCGGCCGTTGATCAGAACGACCACCTGGCTCCGGAAATCGCGACCCTGCCCGTCGCTGGCCCCGCCGCGGATGTTGATCGACGTCTGGCCGGGCGTCCAGGTGCTGAAGAAGGCCACCCCCCGCTCGCTGAGGAACTCGGTCACGGTCGTGGCCGCGGACTGCTCGATCTCCTCGCGGTCGAACGTCTGCATGGTCACCGGCACGTCGCTGACCCGCTCGTCCTCGAGCGTGGCGGTGACCACGACCTCCTCGAAGCGACGCTGGGGCTCGGCCGACTCGTCCGGGTCCGCCGTGCCGCCCTGCTGAGCGGCCATGGGGACCACCGCGATCCACGCCAGCAGCAGCAGGCTCAGGCTCGGGTGCAACCAACGCGTCCGGAATCCGTTCACGAGCATGCGTCACCTCCGTCGCGGCTTCACGCGCCGCCAGCTCAGGACCAACCCCGACACGCTCAGCACCAGACCGCCGAGGCTCAGGGTCATGATGGCGACGTCCCATGCGGGACGGTTGCGAATCAGGAACGGGAAATCCAGGCAATGCAGGCCGATGACCGCCCAGCGCATCACCATGGCGTGGGTGTCGTAGGCGCGTGCGATCGACCCGGTGTGCGGGTCGACGTACATCAGACGGGTTTCGGGATCGTCGAGGGTGAGCCGCAGGACAGGTAGCCGGCGCCGGGCCCCCGTGCCCACCGAGTAGTAGTACGCGTCGTAGCTCTCGAGAAGCTCGGCGGACGCGAGCGGGCCCTGCACGGCCTGCAGCGCCTGCGCCACCAGCGCCTCTGTCGGATAGCGGACGAACGGCGCGTCGCCCTTGCCGTCAGCGGCAACCGTGACGCTCTCGAAGGCACCGAATCGGAATACGTAGTAGGGCCGCCCGGCAAAGCGGCGCAACTCCACTTCCTTCGGCAGCCGATCCCGCCGCGCGGCCACCTCCGCCGCGACCCGCGCCCACGCGGCGCCCGGCGAGTCGACCCACAGCGACGCAACGAGCGGGCCCCCGCGCATCGCTTCCGCCTGCCCCGGGCGAGCGGCCGTCGATGCCCGCACGCCGCCGATGCTGTACGGCGTCATCTGCGTCGTGGTCGACAACGGCCCCTGGCGACTCCCGCCCGGATTGAGATAGAGGAACCCGCTGGTGATCCAGGTCAGACTGATCAGGCCGACGGCGAGTCCGGCCCAATGGTGATAGCGCTTGACGCCGCGGTAGGGGCTTGCGAAACGGCGCGTCGAGTCGACGCCCTTCAACAGGTAGCCGCAGCGCCGGTAGCGCAGCATGCCGGCGACCAGACCGGTGGACGCCAGCAGTATCCCCGCGCCGGACAACCAGAGCATGGTCTGCCGCCAGGGACCCGCCCACTGGCGGAAGAACGCCGGAGCGCCCCAATGGATGATGGTGCCCAGCCACGACCACAGGCGCTCGCTGCGGGTCGTGCGCATGACCATTTCCCCGGTCCGCGCCGAGACGTACACCTCGGTTTCGCGGTCGTCGCCGAATGCATACCGGTAGAGGGGACGGTGGAGGTTCAGGCTGTTGGTTAGGGTCCACTGATCGACGGATTCCACCATGCCGAGCAGTTCGCGAGGCGTCCCGTCCACATCGTGCTGGAGGGCGACCCGGCGGGCGGTTGCTTCATCGACCGCAGCCAGGACGCCACCGGTATCGGCATACACGCCCAGCCAGGGCTTGCCTACTGGGAGGATGTAGTAGATCGGCCGGTCGAGCAGGAGGCCCAGACGGATGCGGCGGGGAGGCTCCTCCAGCCCCGCGCGCTCCGCCGCCGCGTGGGGCGTGAGGCTGAAATGGGCGGGGTCGAACTGGGGGAGATCCTGAAAGCGGGCGGCGGGAGTCAGGATCGGAAACTGGGCGTAGAGCATGACCACTCCAGTGGCAAACCAGAGTGCGAACGGGAGGGCCAAGCCGATGCCGAGGTATCTGTGCCACAGGTAGAGTTGGCGCGTCATGCAAGACACTTCGGCCGAACCTGCAGTGGAATATAGCCGCGGCCGGGCGCCGGTGCACCTTAAGAGATCCTTAAGATAGCCTTAACCTGTTGTTCAGGCCGCCGTAAAGTGCACACCGCGCAGCGATGTACGGCTCAGCTCAGGCGAGGGGCACGACGAGGTGGTGCGGGGACTTCTACCATGCGCGGACGATCGCACTGGCCACGCGAACAAAGCCCGCCGCGGTGCCGGCAGCGGGCAGCGCGGGACAATGCTGAGTAGGAAGCATGGGAGCTGTTCGGGGACACGCATGACGCCAGCCGAACTCGACGCAGCGTACCGGGGCAACTCGTCGGCAGCCTGATGAGAGGATAAGTCGAGACCCTTCTCCCAGCCCTTGGCCGGCGCGCAGAACTCCGCCCGGAACGGATACCCGCCCCGGAACGCCTCGAACGCCTCGGTCTGCACCCGGTCCCGGCCCGCCAACACGTCCTTGACCGCCAGCGAGGTGTTGTCGAGCACGAGGCGGTCCACGAGGCCCCCGAAGTAGCGGAACGCCGACTCGATGCCGTCGAGCAGCGACTCGAGCCGCTCGACCGGGTACGCCTTGGCGAAGTACGCGTTGGAGAACGGCAGCGTCGCCACCAGGTACTTGACCTTGCACGGCACGCCGGCGATCTCGACCCACGACTCGCCGAAGTCGACCTCCATCGTCGTGCCGGGCAGCACGCTGCGGTGCACGAAGGCCTCCTTCCTCGTGGTGGCCGTCCTCAGCCCCGCGACGTACCGGCGCACCGTCCGCGCCGGGAGCGGTCCCGCCATCGGCAGCAACAACCGACGAATCCGTTTCGCGGTCAACCGCGGCTCCTCGCGTAGCCACTGCCTGATCCGCTCCCGCCACGGGTCCAGGGTCCCGGGCCGTGGCGGCGACACCCGAACCGGCGTCGTCGACCGGCTGATGGCTCGCCGCACCGTCTTCACGTCCAACTTCAACCGCCGCGCGATCTCCTTCTTCGGCACCCTCTCCACCAGATGCAAGTGCCGGATCTCGGCCCATTGGGACATCCTGATCACCTCCGCGTCCTCCCAGCTCAATCGACGAGACGACCTGTCTCGCCCCGTCGATCATCGTCAGGAAACGCTGTTCCCGAGTGCTCAGGGGGTCCCTTTTCATGTTGCCGCTACCACACCTGCGCGCGAATAGCGGCGGCAAACCGTAGTCACGGCCGACGGCGAGTTGACACCGACGCAGGTATTTTGAATAATCAAAATATAAATATGCATAAAACGAAGTCACGATTTCTGCTATGCAAAATAACGCTGGTGCTGGTGCTGGGCGGCTGGGCGGCAACCGCGTCCGCGCAGCAGCCCGCGCCGGCGGGCGGCGCCGCGACGTCCCGGACCGGGCCGATCTCCGGCTACATGGACTTCCACGTCAACGACGCGCAGCACGCCGACCCGGTGCTCGACTTCCACCGTTTCGTGCTGCTCTTCACCCACAACTTCTCGGAGCGGGTCCGCTTCGTTGCGGAGCTGGAACTGGAGCACGCCGTCGTGTCGCCGGAGACCGACGGCGAACTGGAGTTGGAGCAGGCCTACGTCGACTTCCTCATCGGCCGTGCGTTCAACCTGCGGGCGGGACTCGTGCTCGCCCCGGTCGGGGTGATCAACGAGCGGCACGAGCCGCCCGTCTTCCACGGCGTGGAGCGGCCGTTCGTCGAGACCCTCATCATCCCGACCACCTGGTTCGGTGCCGGGGCCGGCGTGCACGGCGAACTCCGTGGCGGGTTCCGCTATCGCGCCTACGCGATGGAAACGCTCGACGCTTCACGCTTCGGCGCCCGGGAGGGGTTGCGGGACGGGCGGCAGAAGGGCGCCGAGGCCAACGGTCGCCACGTCGCCGGGACAGGCCGGGTGGAGTATGTCGGGACGCCGGGCCTTGTGCTCGGGGCCAGCGTCTGGAGCGGCGACACCGGCTTCGCGTTTCCGCGCCTGGACTCGAGCGTGACCCTGGTCGAGGCCGACGGCCGCTATCGCGCCGGCGAGCTGACGCTCCGGGGACTCTACGCCCACGCGTACCTCGACGGCATGGGGGCGCTGAACCGGGCCGTGCAGCGGCTGACGGGGGTCGGTCCCAACGTCGCCGAGCAGATGCGCGGCTTCTACCTGGAGGGCTCGTACTTCGTCGTGCCGCGGCCGGCGCCGCGTGAGGTGGCCGTGTTCCTGCGCTACGAGAACTTCGACACGCAGTACCGGATGCCGGCGGGTTTCGAGGCGCTGCCTGCCTTCGACCGAGATGCCTGGATCGTGGGCGCCACCTGGTTTCCGGATCCGGACGTCGCCGTCAAGGTGGACTACACGGTGCTTCGCAACCAGAGCGCCGTCATCAAAGCGCCGAACTCCATCAACGTCGGGCTGGGGTGGTGGTTCTGATGCGGGGCCACCGCCTTGTCGGTCTTCTGGCGGCCGGTGCGCTCCTGCTCGGTGTCAACGCCGGTGCGGACGGCGAGCGCCGAGTCGTCCGCATCCTGGCCGAGCGGTTCAGCTTCACGCCGTCCGAGATCCGCGTACCCCGCGGCGTCACGCTGGAGCTCCGCATCCGTAGTGACGACACCATGCACGGGTTCCGGATCGTGGGCCGCAACGTGAACCTGCTGGTGCCGAAGCGCCGGCAGGGCGAGGTGGTCGTCGTCTTCGAGGCGACCGAGGCTGGACTCTACGCGTTCGAGTGCTCGCGGCTGTGCGGAGCCGGGCACAATTTCATGCGAGGCGCGATAGTCGTCGAGGACGCCACGGAGGCGCCATGAGATGGCGATGGATGGCCCTGGCGCTGGCGGTGCTGTTGCCGGCGGTTCCGGCGGCGAGGCAGCTCGCGGGGCAGAAGCCGGCGCTGCCCGGCGATCCGCTGTCCGGATTGTCGCCCGTCGAGTTCGAGGAGTTCATACTCGGCCTCGAGGATTTCCTGGAGGTCGAGGACGCGGAGGAGGGACTGGGTCCGGCGTACAACAACACGAGCTGTGCCGGTTGCCACAACGTGCCGGCCATCGGCGGTATCGCGCCGATGACCACCACGCGCGCCGGCATCCGCGAACCCGACGGGACGTTTCGGGACATCGAGCCGGGCCGCGACTCGTTGTTCCAGATCTTCTCCATTCCGACGCACGCCTGCCAGTCGGTCATTCCGCCCGAGGCGAACGTCATCGCCAAGCGGGTTCCCATCCCGCTGTTCGGCGCCGGCCTGATCGAGGCCATACCGGACGCGGCGCTCGAGGCGCTCGCCGATCCTCACGATCTCGACCGAGACGGTGTCAGCGGGCGAGCCCCGCTGGTCGTCGAGCTGCTGACGGGGGCGCTGCGCGTCGGCCGCTTCGGATGGAAGTCGCAGCGTGCGACGCTGCTCGAATTCGGGGCCGACGCCTACCGCAACGAGATGGGGATAACGAACGATCTGTTCCCCGACGAACTTGTCTTCCGGTTGTCGGCGCGCCAGCTCGCGCGCTGCGACAAGGCCCGGGATCCCGAGGATGTGGTCGAGCCGTCCACCGGCCGGCGCGGCATCGACAACTTCGAGTCGTTCATGCGGCTGTTGGCGCCGCTGCCGCGCGGGCCGGTCACACCCGAGGTGACGGCCGGCCGCCAGGTGTTCGACGCCATCGGCTGCGCGGCGTGCCACGTGCCGGCGCTCGTGACCGGACGGAGCATCAATCCGCTGTTCGACCGGCAACGGGTCGCGCTGTTCTCGGATCTCCTGCTGCACGACATCGGAACCGGCGACGGCATTCGACAGGCTGGGGCAGGGCCGGAGGAGATCCGGACGCCGCCGTTGTGGGGACTGCGTTTCCGGCGCCCGCTGCTGCACGACGGCAGCGCGGCGACCGCGGTCGAAGCCATTCGGCGACACGCGAACGAGGCGGCCCCGTCCCGCGCGGGGTTCGACCGGCTCGGCTCGGGCGACCACGGGGTCCTGGTCGCGTTTCTCGACTCGCTGTAGGGTGCGGCCGGATCCCCGAGACTGGCAAGCCACCATCGGGCGCAGGCGACCGAATCGGGCGGTTAGCCGGCCGCCGCCGGGGTACGCCCGAGTCGCTCGCAGCAAGCCCCAGCCGAAGGAGGAACGAGGATGGCGCTCAGTCCGGAACTGGTCGGTTTCGTCAGGGAGGGCCTCGACCGGGGGCTCCCGCGGGAGCAGACGGGCACTGGCCGGATTTGCCGATATCGAGTCCCCGATCCCGGTCCCGCGGCCGGCCGTCTCGACCCGGCCGCGCGAGGCGTTCCTGTATGTCGTGATGTTCATGGCGCTGTTCGTCAGCGCCATCACCACGGGGGCGGTGCTGTTTGGGCTGATCGATCTCGCTCTGCCCGACCCGGCCGGCATGTCCCCGGAGATGATCCGCGAGTTATCCGAATGTCGGTGTCGGCTCTCGTGGTGGCGAGTCCAGTGTTCACGTTCGTCACGGGGGTCATTCGTCGCGGCGTCGAGGCACAGCTCAGATCCCGCACGTCGCGCCCGCGCCTGCAGCTCACCTACCTGACGCTCTTCGTCGCTTCCTGCTTTTCTGGTGGGTGCCGTCACGGCCCTCGTCTACAGCTTTCTCAGCGGCGAGCTGACAGCGCGCTTCGGGCTGAAGGCTCTCACCGTGACTGCGATTGCAGGAGGGGCATTCGGCTACTACCTCCGGGATCTTCACGAGGCGGAGCGGGACCCCCGGGAAGTGCGGGCGCCGCGCCGTCGCGACCCGCTGTCGGCCCGCGGCGCTGCGGCGGTGGCGGTGGCGTTGGTCGCGGGTCTGGTGGCGATCGGCTCGCCGACCGACCAGCGTCGAGAGCGGCTGGACGCACGGCGCGCGCAGGACATCGAGGCCATCTCGCAAGCCATCGACCGCTATGAGGCTGGAAATGGCAAGCAGAAAAGGGACCCCTACGGCCACGTGAAAAGGGACCCCCGGGGTTGGCGTGTCAACACATCAATCCTGCTTCGTCGGAGCGAGGCGGGGCACGGGTCGCCCACCGCCGGGAACCCGCCATCCCCGCCGCCACCGATTCGAACCGCGAGCCGGCGGTTCCGGCCGGACGCCGGCGCTCCGTGGCCTCCCGTGAGACGTCGTGGACGGCCGGGACGCCCTCGTCCAGGCCGGGCCGCAAGGCCCATAGCTGCTGCCTGAGCGGCGGGACGGACGGTGTGTCACCCGCAGGGCCGTAGCGCAGCGGAGGAGGCGCGCAGCGCGTTGACACGCCGGCCGGCCCGCCGCTACGCGGTTCGAAGCGGGGGGCACAACCCAGGGGCATCAACGAGCTCCCTTCTTGCCGGCTGCCGGCGCCTGGTTCTGCTTCGCGGCCGCCAGCCTGAAGCTGCCGCCCGTGGTTTGCAGTACGGTCGCGTGGTGCACGACCCGGTCGATGACGGCGGCGGCCGCCGTCGGGTCGAGGAAGACCTCGGACCAGCGCGTGAACGGCAGATTCGTCGTCACCACCAGACTCCGGCGCTCGTAGCGCTGGCTGATGAACCCGAACAGCAGGTCGGCGCCGGCCTTGTCGAGCGGAACGTAGCCCAGCTCGTCGCAGATGACCAAATCGAAGCGGGCGAGCTGGGCGAGCTTGCGGGCGAGACGGCCCTGCTGCTGCGCCTCGACGAGCAGCGTGACCAGCTCGGCCGCGGTCACGAACCGCACCCGGTAGTCGTGCTGGCAGCAGGCCATCCCCAAGGCGATGGAGAGATGGGTCTTCCCCGTGCCCACGCCGCCGACGAACACGATGTTGGCGGCCTCGGCGACGAAGCGGCAGTCGAAGACCTGCAGAACCGCGTCGCGGTCGAGGTCCGGCTGGGCCTCGAACGAGAAGGCGTCCAGCGTCTTGAGCATCGGGAAGCGGGCATCCTGGATGCGGCGTTGGATGCGGCGCTCCCGGCGTCCGGTCACCTCCAGGTGCACCAGCTGCGCCAGGTAGTCGGCCGGCGCCTGACGCTGGCGGGCGGCTTGCTCGGCCAGGGGACGCCACTGCGACGCGACCGTCGACAGGTACAGCGCCCTCAGGTCCGCCGTCAGATGCGGGGGCTCGGCAATCGCGGTAGCCATCAGCAGGAGCCCTCCACCAGCGCGTCATACGCCGACAGCGTCGGGGCGGGCACCGCGATCCGCGCCAGCTCCGGACGCACGCTCGCGACCGGCGGGCACACCCGCGGCGGGCCAGCCTCCTGCTGCCGGAGGATGAGCCGCACGGTCTCCAGACGCGGCGAATGGCGTTCGAGGGCGGCCGCCACCGCGCGCTCGACGGCCGCGGCCGGGTGGGTCTCCATCAGCCGCAGCATCCGGACCCATTCCTGATCGGGCTTGCGCGTGTGCTTGGCCAGCTCCGCCCGCGCCCGCTGCCACACCGGGGCCAGCCGCCAGTCGTGAAGCGCCGTCGCCTCGGCCACGGCCCGGTGCTTGCGCTCCAGCAACGGCAGGACGTGAAGCGCATCGAGGACCTTCGCGCCCCGGACGAACGCCCGGGGATGCTCGGCGACCACCTCGGCGCCGACCGCGATCGCCACCCGGTCGTGATACAGCTTCGCCCACACCGGCCGGTAGGCGTGGCGGATCGGCACCGAGTACGTCACCCGGTCCACGCGGACGTGCCCGAACTTGTCGGCCACCCGCGCGACGACGCGGCACGTGGCGGGAAGGTGCACGGGCATCGCCCGCAGGTGCTGCCGCTCCTGCGCCAACGCTTCCTCGACCGGGCGCCCGTCGTCGAGCTGGCGCGTCGGCAGGTCGGCCTCCAGCTCCGTGATGACCGCCGCGTTGAGGGCCGTCCAGCTCTCGACTGCCAGCCGCGGCCGGAACACCAGGTTCCGGACGTATTTCACACCTCCCTCCACAGAACCCTTCTCCCAGCCCTTGGCCGGCGCGCAGAACTCCGCCCGGAACGGATACCCGCCCCGGAACGCCTCGAACGCCTCGGTCTGCACCCGGTCCCGGCCCGCCAACACGTCCTTGACCGCCAGCGAGGTGTTGTCGAGAACGAGGCGGTCCACGAGGCCCCCGAAGTAACGGAACGCCGACTCGATGCCGTCGAGCAGCGACTCGAGCCGCTCGACCGGATACGCCTTGGCGAAGTACGCGTTGGAGAACGGCAGCGTCGCCACCAGGTACTTGACCTTGCACGGCACGCCGGCGATGTCGACCCACGACTCGCCGAAGTCGACCTCCATCGTTGTGCCGGGCAGCACGCTGCGGTGCACGAAGGCCTCCTTCCTCGTGCCGGCGGCCCGCAGCCCCGCGACGTACCGGCGCACCGTGCGCGCCGGGAGCGGTCCCGCCATCGGCAGCAACAACCGACGAATCCGTTTCGCGGTCAACCGCGGCTCCTCGCGTAGCCACTGCCTGATCCGCTCCCGCCACGGGTCCAGGGTCCCGGGCCGTGGCGGCGACACCCGAACCGGCGTCGTCGACCGGCTGATGGCTCGCCGCACCGTCTTCACGTCCAACTTCAACCGCCGCGCGATCTCCTTCTTCGGCACCCTCTCCACCAGATGCAAGTGCCGGACCTCGGCCCATTGGGACATCCTGATCACCTCCGCGTCCTCCCAGCTCAATCGACGAGACGACCTGTCTCGCCCCGTCGATCATCGTCAGGGAACGCTGTTCCCGAGTGCTCAGGGGGTCCCTTTTCAAGTGGCCACGGGGTCCCTTTTCATGTTGCCGCTACCAATGAGGCAACGCACGAGCGGCTCCCCGCGACGCTCGACGAGTTGCAGCGCGGCTCCGACGTGCAGGTTGCCATCACGGATCCGATGACGCGCGAGCCGTACGGCTACGAGGCCGGGGAAAGAACGGCCTACGAGCTGTATGCCACCTTCGAGTTGGCCACCACGGAGCGCGAGCTCCGCCGCGTGCGGCCGTTCTCCCGGCACGAGGCGGGCCGCCACTGTTTCCCGCTTCGGGCCGAGCCGGACCGCAGCCGATGATGTCGGAACTCGTCCGAGGCGCGTCAGGCGGGAGGTGAGCACCGTGCCGTCCAGCCGCTCGCGATGGGGCCGCATCCTGTTCCCGGTCCTGTTCTACCTCGCATCCGTTACCGAGGGCAGCGCGCAGCCGGCCAGGACGCAGGGGTGGGTATTCGGTCTGGGTTCCGGAACGACGGCCGTTTCCTTCGAGAGTGACCCGGCCGACGGAGCAGCACTCGTGGGCCTCCGGATCGGCTATGGCCTCAACAGGATCGTCACCCCTTACTTGGGCGGGGAGTACGCGGACATCAGGAGCCGCGGGCTCGAGGCATTCGACAGAATGACATTCGCCCACGTCGACCTCGGTGTGAGGCTGCACCTGACCGGTGGCGGCCGCCGGTGGGTCCCCTTTGGCGATCTTGCGCTTACATTCTGGCAGGTGAGCGATGTCCTCGAAAACGGCGAACGGACTACCAGCGACTTCACGAGCATGCCAACTTTCAGCGTCGGGGGCGGACTCGCCATCTACCTGACCGAGTCGTGGGCCCTCGATGTGAACGTCAAGGCAGCCAAGGGGAGGTTCAGGGATGTCCCGGTAGGCAACATCCCGGCTGGCGGAACGAGCAGGCGCTCGGGTACCGGGCTCCGTCTCGACGCCAAGTCGGCCCGTCTCAGCGTCGGTGTCTCGTGGTGGCCGTAGCCCGCTTCCCACGCCGGGTTTCAGCCCTCGCGGCGCTCGTCGTCAAGGTCCCCGTCTTGCGGACAGGGCGAGATCCGCTGGCACGGTGCTCAAGACGATCCGGGTACGGTCGAACTGTGCGCTAGCCTGCCGACGCTACCGGCCGGCGAGCGGCACATCCTCGCTCTCGACCAGCAGGTCCGCGGCCTCGTGCCGGGCGGCCCGCAGGCGCCAGGCTGGCCGGCGGACCGCGGCCTCGGTGCGGCCGAGGCGGCGGGCGATCTCGAGCAGCCGGCGACCGCCATCCTCGGCGTCGAGGGCGTCGGCCAGGCGCACGGCGATGTCCTCACTCGGCATCCAGCGGCGGAGCATGGGGGGAGTCTACTACTCGCCGGCGTCGGGTGCCGGCAGGCGGCGTGTGTCGGGCGCGCTCGAGTGGCGGGACATCACCAACGCGCGCGACGAAGACGGCCTGCTCATCGCCGTCCGCCGCGGCAAGACCAACCCCGACGGCGAGACGGCCGACGTTACGCTACGTCAAGGGCGACGTCTCCAGGGTCCTGGCGCTCGGCAACATGCACGTCGCCATCTCGCCAGGGTCAACGCCAACGCCGGCAACTCCCCCGCTCAGCGTCCAGTCGCTCATGGCCGATCGTCCCGGCGCGCCTGCGTCTCCACGCGGCCCTGCACGTGCGCCCCGTCGGCTACAGCCACCCGCGGAGCCGAAACGACGCCATCGACCCGGCCGCTCTCGCCGATACTCACCTTCTCGCCAGCCCGGATGTCGCCCTGCACCCGGCCGAGAACCACGACCGACCTCGCCGACACCTCCGCCTGGACCCGCCCGGGCCGGCCCACCGTCACAACATGCTGCCGCAGTTCGATCGTCCCGGCGACCTCGCCGTCAATGACCAGATCCTCGCCCCCGGTCACCTTGCCCTCGATGACCATCCGCTCCCCGATCCGGGTGACGTTCCCGGCCATGCGCCGACCGTCGGTGCCGTGTGTCTCGACCATCAAGCAACCTCGAATCGTCCCGCCGTGTTCCTCCACGGGCTGGCTACTCGTCGCACACCGGGAAGCCTCCCAATACCGCCGCCTGTAGTGCCCGCGGGGCGACGCGAACCAAGAGCGTATCGCCCTGCGGAGCCTGTTATCCAATCCCACCCCGTCCGTGCGCAGACCCGGCCAGACCGACGGTAAGCTTCCACGAAGGGCGCAACGACCTGAACACCGAGCGGGACGACCGATGAACCTGGTCCGGCGACGACGGCGACGTCTTGGAGGCCGTTTGGGTTGGACGTATGCTCCGGTCGGGCATGAGTTGATTCACGCCACCTGACGGCCGTCGCGGCTTACGACGACCGTCGCACCGTTCTTCCACGTCGCGGATGTAGCTGTCGACTCACCTGCCTTCGCCCATTTGGTCAACACCGTGCAGGACCTGTCGCCCCGCGGGGTGGGTCTGCGGGTACTCGCCGGCGGCTGGCCGTGCCGTATCGAACGGCCAGCCGCGTGGTCGTCTCGATGAGCGGTCGCCCTCAGCCCCCTGCCCAGTCTACCCACCGGACCGCCCGCGGTCGCCCCCGCGGCCAACGTGCAGCTGTGCGAGCTGAGCCCTGACAAGGGTGTTTTCGCGTCAGGGATGGGTGAAGGCAGGTTAGCCTAACGCCCCTATCAGACTCACGGTCGCCAGAGTTGATCGACTTCGATCAGCAAGCAGTCAAGGTCATCGGCCGCCGCGGCACAGCCTTCGATGACCTCACGGTATCGCTCGTAGCATGTGATGCTCTTGATCGCACCGAAGTTCACTTTCGCGAGCATGTCCGACCGGTCCCGTTTCCTGAAGTGGCGCATCAGCTCCCTCTGGAGGATGCGGTCGAGTGGCGGGTGCAGTACGTTGCGAAGACCTGGGCGTCCGATGGTCCCGACATAAGCGGTCGTCTTGAGGTAGACGTTGATCAGCTTCGCGCTCCAGCCGACGGGGAATGGTGCCACCCCTGGCTTGAATTCATCCGCTCGGCGGCACAGTGCATCTGTTTCGCACTCGTGCCAAACGTTGAATTCATCCGCGTCGATCTTGGTCTTACCCGAGAGAACTTTGGCGAACGCGACTCCGTCGACGTGCCTGCCATCGGCTTGGTCCGCGCCCGCGAGGAGTTGATAGACGGTCTTCCGGTCCTTGATCGGGGCCTTCGGTACTCTGGCGGCCGAGAGCGCGGTCCATTTCGCGTAATCGCAGATGATCTTGAGATGAGGAGATGGGGTCATCGAGGTTTAACCTGAAGGGCCGTTACCTACCTTCGCGAGCCGCCACGGCCAGCGGCAACGCCAGCCCCACGACCGACACCAGCCCCGGGTCACGCACAATCCCCCCTCCTCCGGTTTCGGCCCGATTGGCGATTCACTTATGATTCGGCCGTGCGCGGTGCGCGCCTCGTGCTCGCCATCCTCGCGGTCATGTTCGTCCTCTCGCACTCTCTATGCTGATCGCGCCGCTTTGAAGCGGCGGTCGCCTGCGCGGGCTGCGCCCCCCCGTGCGAGGCTGTAATTCTGACCGATAATGCAGTCCTTATGGATCAGAATCTGGCGGCCGCTAACCCGCCCGCCGGCGGGCGGGTGTCGGCCGGCGAGCGGGACCGCATCGCCTCGGCGGCGGACGACGCCCGCGCCGAGAACACCCGCCGCACCTACGCGGGCCAGTGGGCCCGCTTCGAGGCCTGGTGCCGCGCCCGCGGGGCCGCGGCCCTGCCGGCCGCGCCCGTCCTCGTCGCCGCCTACCTGACCGAACGCGCCGAGACGGCCAGGACCTCGACCGTCCGCGTGGCCGCAGCCGCCATCTCGGCCGCGCACCGCGCCCGCGGGCTGGGTGACCCGGCCGCGGCGCCCGGCGTGCGCGCCGGCATCGCCCGCCCCGACGCCGCGCCGCGCCTGGCCGCGGCGCTCTCGCTCGAGAGCGCCGCGGTGCTGCTGGCCATCGCCCGGCAGCCCAGGCGGACCGGCCGCGGCGTCGAGTCGGCGCGCGTGGCCGCCCGGCGCGGCCTCGAGGACGGCGCGATCGTCTCGCTCGCCTTCTGCGCGGGCCTGCGCCGCTCGGAGATCGCCGCGCTCCGCTGGCAGGACATAACCGACACCCGGTGGCGCGGGCAGCTGCGGGTCCGCGTCCGCGCCTCGAAGACCAACCCCGAGGCCGCCCGCGAGGACCACCGGCTGCTGGTCGGCAGCTTCGCGGCGGCCGTCTCGGCCCTGCGCGCCGCGACCGTCCCGGACGGGGCCGACCGCGTGGTCCCGCTCTCCGGCGTCCAGATCAACCGGCGCCTCAAGGCCCTCGCCGAGCGAGCCGGCCTCGAAGGCGTCTCGTCGCCCTCGGGACGCCGCGGGATGGCCTCAGAGCTCGTCCGCCGCGGGGCCTCGACCACCGCCGTCCAGCAGGCCGGGGGCTGGCGCAGCCCCCACATGGTGGCGCGCTACGCCAGCGTCGTCGCCCTCGAGCACGGGGCCGTGGCCCGATACTTCGGCGGGGGAGGCGGGGAGTGAGGCAGACCAATGACGATGTTCAAGAAGCGGAAACGGAAGGAGGAGAAGAGGCCGCCCGCAGTCACGACCGGGGAGGGCAGGCCGATGGGCGCGGCGGCCGAAAGCCCGGCGCGGGCCGGCAAGCCGGCCGCCGGCGCCGTGCGGCGCCGGCGGCCGAACCTCAAGGTGAACAGCTGGGTCGTCTACCGCGGGATCACGCCGATCGCCACCGCCGCCACCGAGCGCGAAGCCGTCGACGCCGCCGGCCGGTACCTGAGCGACCCGGCGGCCGGCCTGATGCACCTGCGGCCGGCGGTCGGCGACGAGCTGCCCCCCTCTCTGGAGGCCATCGAATCCGGCGGGCGGGCGGCCCTCGTGCAGAGCCTCGGCCGCCTGGTCATGGCCGCCGAGCGGGCCGGTGACACCGATGCCGCCGACGCGCTCAACAGCGCCGCGGCCCGGCTGATGCAGCCCCGGCCCCGGGACCCGGCTGACGCGCCGCCAGGCGGCTAAAGGCGTGCGACGACGGCGACGATAAACGCGATCATGCTGCGGGCTGGCAGTCGGGCGTTTCGATGAGCAGGGCGACTCGGTTCGTCGTGCGTCCGGCCGAGCCCGGCGGCTGGGTCGCCTGGTGGCATCGGGACGGCGGCGACAGCGACGAGGCGGGCGAGATTCTCGGCGCCGGCGAGACGGTCGAGGCGGCCGTCCAGCACTGTGCGGGAGCGTCAGGCGCGCGGAGGAAGCGGTCGTCAGACCGCACAGTGCGGCGCTCGGCATCCGGCTGCTGCTCGACGATCGGGACGCGGCAGTGCTCGGGCGCAGCGCGAGCGCTGGCAGGGGCCGCTGCGTGTCGTGGGCGGCGCCTCGCGAAGGTGATCACATCACTTAACTACCTAGGGCAACCCCTGCGAGTCAACGGGTCCGGGTGCTCGCGACAGGCATAATCGGCCGCCTTCTCGGGCGGCGTCCCGTCCATCACCAGATCGGCGAACAGCACCATCCGCCGCATGAACGCGCGGTTGATCGGCGAGACGGTCTTCACGTTGTCCCGCAGGTAAGTGACCACGCGGTTCAGCGTGTCGCCGCGTGTGCCTGGGAACCGTATTGCCCACGGGTGCAGCCGGGTTCTCACCAAATGCTCGTGCCGTTGCAGCACCGGCAGGCGCGCGCACAGTGCCGCGAAGTCCGCGTCCGATTGGGCGGTCTCTCCCGTTCCCGCACCTGCGAGAACTCTCATTGCGCGTCGGTCCCCGACGGCAGTTTCTCGCCGTCAACGCGTGGCAAGCCGCACGGCACATCCTCAGCTCGGCGTCCAACGGCGCGCCATCGAGGCAGATCCCTTACCGCCGCCCCAGGCTGTCTTGCGTAGCGGGTGGTCACGGGACCCAGGGGATGAGTGCGCCGCACTTGCTGCAGCGCCGCGTCGCTTCCGGGGCGGCGCTGTGAACCACAATCGGCCCGGCTACGATCTGATCGTCGGGCTGGACGCACAGGTGGTGCCGCAGGGCAAGCAGCCCGGCCGGCGTCCTGACAAGAACGCCGTCAACGCTGCGGTCTTCCTCGGTCATCGACCGCGGCTCCGCCCCGCTGGTGTTTGCTCGCCCGTGCGGTCAACCGGGGATTCCGCCGCGCCGAACAGTTCGCGTTGCCGAAGCGCCGTGTCGACCTCTTCGGTCGTCGCCGGACGGAAACCGTCGCCGTCATCGACGGCGATCTCGAACAGGCCCCGGCCGAGCCGGTTGATGCGCCAGCGCCGTTCAGGCATCGCCCGGTTCATCCCTCGCCGGCCCAGCGCTGTCGAATCATCCCTCTGCACCGGGACGAGCGCCATCGAAGCAGCCGGTGCAGCTCTACGCGGTCCTGCGCCGCCAACCCCAGATCGCAGATCACGTGCATCATCGGCGTGTCCAAGACCGCCATCGCCAAGATCACCGGCGTTTCCCGCACCACCCTCTACAGCTTCATGACCACCAGAGGGCTCAAGCCGGGCTAAGCGTGTATTTCAACACGAATGTTGTCGGTACCCTGGAAGCCGCGGCGCTCGAGTGGCGGGACGTCGCCGACGCGCAGGGCGAAGACGGCCTGCTCGTTGCCGTCCGCCGCGGCAAGACGAACCCCGACGGCGAGACGACCGACGTGCGCTTCGTCAAGGGCGACGTCGACCAGCGGGGAGAGCTCCCCGCTCTCAGGGTCGAGCGCGAGGACATCTATCGTCTCGGTGGTCCACACGGGGCGCGGAGGCGACTGCCACCAAGCCGTCTTCTGGCGCGACGCCGGCGGCGACTGGCGGACGCTGACCGGCCGCGAGCATGCCGCGTTCGACGACGAGGTGCAGCTCGCCGCGGCGCGCGCCGAGCTGGCACGCCGTCGAGCTAGGATCGAGCCGGCATGACCGACGCCGAGCTGGCCGCGGCCGTCCGCTCCGCCGCCCTCGTCTCGGCCGGCAAGAGCTGAGGGCTGCTGAAGGGAGTGAGATCTGCCGGGCCGGGTGAGCGCTGATAGTCGACCGCGATGGCGGGAAGGTCGAGGGGAAACCTACGGGGACTGGCGCTATTTCGCGCCCTGATTTCAGGCTGGGTACGCGCCGCTGATGGCGGAGGGTCCCGCAGCCAGCCCCTCGTGAGTTATCTGGGGACGCCGGCGGCGCTGGCCATGACCCCGGGACGATCAGGGTCAACGCGCTCCTCGCCCACGCGAAGCCGAAAATGGGGTGAAATATCCGAACCGGAGGCGATAGATGGCAACATCACAATCGGAGTGGGACGGGGTCATCAAGGCACGCAAGGTGTTCTTCGCGGCTGAGCGAGCACTCGTCAAGGCGAGCCTAGAGTACGAAAAAGCGCGGGTGGAGTACGAACGAGCGTGCACCCAGATTGGAGTAACCCCTCACTACGCTTGAGCTTTCCTCCAGCGGCAGTTCGTGGGGCGAAACACCCGTCGCCGGGGCAAAGCCAGGTTGACGTAGCGGCCGTTATTGGACGCCAACGCCAGGATCCAGCAGTCTCCCGCACGAGCCGAAAGCCGGTCCAGTTGCGCCTGTTCCGGACGTAAGTGGACCTGGCCGTCGGGACGAAGCGAGACCCACCCGATGACGGGCGGAGGACTGGTGCCCCAATACTCGGCCGGTGTCAAGACCGGCGGGCACGCCCTTCGTAACGACGTGCTTCGGCCCCCACGGACGGCCGCGCGGCCGAGTTCACCGGTCGCCGAGTGCCGAGCGGGCCGCCGCACTGGTCACAGATCTCCCCGCTCAGCGCCCAGGCCGCGGCGAGGATCCCCGGCACGCGCTCGCTGCCGGCCTCGCCGGCCGCCTTGAGGAGCAGCCGGCCGTCGACGTTTGTGCGCCGGCGGCTGGCCGTGCCGTATCGAACGGCCAGCCGCGTGGTCGTCTCGATGAGCGGTCGCCCTCAGCCCCCTGCCCAGTCTACCAACCGGACCGCCCCCCGCGGCCAACGTGCAGCTGTGTGAGCTGGAGCCCGGACAAGGGTGTTTTCGCGTCAGGGATGGGTGAAGGCAGGTTAGCCGAACGCCCCTATCAGACTCACGGTCGCCAGAGTTGATCGACTTCGATCAGCAAGCAGTCAAGGTCATCGGCCGCCGCGGCACAGCCTTCGATGACCTCACGGTATCGCTCGTAGCCGCCTCGAGCGCCAGCCCCCGCACCTCGCACCAGGCCAGGAACTGTCCCACCGCCCGCCCGTACGCCGCCCGCGTCCGCCGGTTGGCGATCCGCGCGGCGAAGAACTCGAGAAACTTCCCCACCGCCGCCGGCCCCGCGTCGACGATCAGCCGCGGCAGCACGATCTCGACCCGCTGCGCGGGGCCCGTGCGCGCGATGTCCACCGGCTCGGCGACCGGCACCAGGGCTTCGCTCATTCCCTCACCTCTCCCCCGCCGCTTGCCGCGTTGCCCCCGACGAGCGCCTCGAACCGTTCGTAGTCGTTCACGAGCGCCTGGGCCAGCGCGAAGAGCCGCCCGACGGCCTCCTGCGCCCCGCCGAAGCGCACCTCGATCCGGTCGGGCTCGACCGACACGCCCTCGGGCAGCCCCGCCAGGCGCGCCTCGAGCGCCTCGACGGGCACCGCCACGCGGATCCCGGTGAGCCGGGCCCGGCGGATCTCGGTGACGACCTTCTCGCGCCGCGTTTCTTCATGCCGGAAGGCGGCACGCTTGCGGTGCCTCCGGAGCTGCCGCAGGAGCTCGGCCCGCGGCAGCGTCAGGAGGTGCCCCGTGCGGCCGGCGCCGAACGCCGTCATCAGCTGCGCGGCGCGCACCTTCGAGACGCCGAAGAGGCGTTCGATGTCGCGGCGCGTGAGCAGGTCCTCGTCGAGCGCCTCGAGCTGCTTGATCGCGTCGGGGACGGCGAGCAGCCAGCGCGGGCGGGCGGGCACCGCTCTACCCCGCCAACCCTCGGCGGCTGTTGCGGTTGGGAGGATTTCCGGCGGCCATGCTCTGCGATATGTTAGTGAACGACCGTTCATAATTAAAGGCGGGCCGGGTGCGGGGTGCATAGGGCATAAAGGGAGTTATGGGATGGCCGCCAGGACCACCGGCCGGAGGCGCCGGGCGGCGGACCAAACGAGCGCGCGCGAGAAGAGGGGCGCGGCGGCGGGCCGGGCGGGATTCGCGCCCGCTGAGGCATGGCGCCTTGCACGGCGCACAGCAAGACCTAATCGAGCATCCTCGCGCCACGACACGGAAACCGAAGGCGTAGCCCCGATAGCCGGCGCGGAACCTGACGCGCGCGCCGGGACGCAGGTGCTCCGCATCGTTGAACCACGAGCCGCCGCGCAGCACGCGGCGGCCACAGTCGCCCTCCCAGCAGTCCTTTGTCCACTCCCACAAATTGCCGACCCCATCGGACAGACCCACGCCGTTGGCGCCGTAGGAGCCGACCGGGCAGGTGCCGAAGTTCCCTGTCCGTTCAACGTGGCATCCGGGCTGAGAACCCGCGGCCGCCCGCCCCCACTCCGCCTCGCTCGGCAACCGATACGCCGCCCCCGCCATTCGGCTCAGCCACGACACGTACGCCTGCGCGTCGTCCCAGCTCACGCACGTCACCGGGTGCCGATCCGTCTGCTCGAAGCCGGGACCCCGCCACGAACCACCAGTGACGCAATCATCCGCGCCGACTCCCATCGCCGACGCGAACGCCCGGTACTCGCCCACCGTCACCTCGTAGCGGCCCAGCGCCAGCCGTCCGTCCGCCATCACCACCACCAGCTCCGGACACGCCGCGCAGTCCCGGAACACATCACCAGGACGACGCGGCGAATCGCCAGCCGACGCCAACCCGGAGACCGGGGCGGAAGCACCGACCGACGGGCGAGCAGGCGCCGTCGAGACGGGGGCGCCCACACCGGTTCCGCCGCCCGGGGCCGCGCCGCCCGGCGCGCGAAGCGCCGTCAGTCGGTTCTGCGCCAGCGCTCGGAACACACCGGCCGGGAACTGCGACAGATACGCCTCGAAGTCCGCAGGGTTCGTGCTGTTCATCATCGACTGCCAGAACAGACCCTCGAGCTCCGCGGAGGCAGCCGGGGCCGCGCCCGGAGCGGGCCGCTGACCCGGCGAGGCCGACTGCTGCCCCGCGGGAACCGCGACACCAGCAGGCCGTTCCCGGAACGGCGGCGGCGCGGCCCCTGACGGCCGCAGCGCCGCCGCCGACGCGCCGTCCAGATAGCCCGTCGCACGCGCGCCTCGATACGACTGCCAGCCACCAATCGCCTCCCGCGTCCGGGCACCGAACCGCCCGTCCGCACCGCCCGGGTCGAAGCCCTGGGCCTCAAGCCCCTCCTGAATCTCACGACGCGCCGAACGGTCCAGACCCAGACCTTCCTCGACCACCGGGCCGTTGCAGCCCCACGCCCGAACGATGCACCCAGACCCACCCCGAGAACCGCACGCCGCCAGCGCCGCACCACTCGCCTCCGCCACCGAGCCGTACGACTCCGCCCAGCCCACCGCCGCCGTGCTGTTCGCATCCTGATCGGCCGCATAGGCTGCGCATCGCTCGAACGTCAGAACCACAGAGCACCCCGGGCCGCACTGCCCCAAAGCCGCCGACCGCGCGGCCGACGCCGTCGGGTAGTCCACCGCCCACCCATACCGATCCCCCTGACGCTCGTCGACCGCCAGCGCGCCCACCGGTGGCTGCGCCGACGACGACGACGCCATACACACCAGGCCGCAGACAGCGAGACACGACCGCAGCAGAGCTGGCTTCATCGTTCCTTCCCTCCTCGACGAAGACGATTTATCCGCCCGTTATACAACGGGCGGGTGAGGGCTAACCGCAGGTTACCGCCGCCACCCTCGCCGCGATGCGACGGGCCAGGCGGGCGCCCTCGTCTCGGCCGGCGAGCTGGCGCGCATCGCCTCGGCGGCGACCGACGCCCGTGCCGCCCGCTCCCCATCCCGGCCGAAACGAAGGGTACCTGTAGGTCGAACGGCGAGCATGCTGAACAGCGGAGTCAGTCGGCCGGGTTCATCCGAGGGATACTTCGTGTCCTGCCACTGAAAAAGGTGAAACGTTCCCCGCGCAGCGCCACGCACTGGAGCACCCGGGCCATGGCGCGAGATACCAGCCTGAGCCACGCGACCATCGGTCGGATTTGGCGCGCCTTCGGGTTGCAGCCGCACCGGACCGAAACCTTCAAGCTGTCGCCGGACCCCTGGTTGATCGACAAGGTGCGCGACATCGTCGGGCTGTACGTCAATCCGCCGGAGCACGCGGTCGTGTTCTGCGTCGACGAGAAGCCGCAGATTCAGGCCCTCGAGCGCACCGCGCCGCTGCTGCCGATGCAACCGGTCGAGTTCGAGAAGTTCCTCAAGCGCATCGACGCCGAGACGCCGGACGGGCTGGACATCCACCTCATCCTGACAACTACAGAGCATGCACAAGTCGCCCCGGATTCGGCGGTGGCTGTCCCGGCACCCGAGGTTCCATCTGTATTTCACTCCGACCTACAGCTCCTGGCTGAATCTGGTGGAGCGATGGTTCGCGGAGCTGACGACCCGGCAACTGCGTCGCGGCGTGCATCGGAGCATTGCGGCCCTCGAGCGGGCGACTCGGGAGTTTCTCAACCAGCACAACGCCACCGCCCGCCCGTTCGTGTGGACGAAATCGGCCGAGGAGATCCTGGCGAGCATCGCCCGCTTCGCGCAACGGACGCGCGCGGCGCACAGCGGATAAACGTTTCACGAACCATTGATACAGGACAACTAGGGGGAGGAGGTGGGACGCGGTACGAATATCTACATGTAGTACTGTAGTAGTGTAGCACTATGGGCTGGCCGTCGAGGTTGTTGGCGAGGGGGCAGACGACGGCGTTGTGTGCTGAATGCGGACTCGCGAGGCCGTCTCGCAGGTCCTCGACCTGCCTGTGGCTAATCGCTCCCCATAGCCCAGCCAATCGGACAGGTGCTCGTTGCACCAGCGTCGATACTCCGCCGTGCTATCGAACGACCGGTACGGCTCGTCGTCGAGCACCGGCTTTGTACGTGTGGACGAAAGGCGATACCGCAGGCGGGTCTTGAGCGGTCGGCGTGCTGCGGCGTCGAATTCGGTCTCGCCATTCGCGGTCCATCGTCTCGATTCTGCTTCAACCCGCCTAGCGTTGTTCCGTGAAGTCTCGGCCGTGCCCCGGTACCAGTGTATACGTGTAGTACTGTAGGCAGGCGAGCGGGGATCTTGAGCGGCCGGTGTGCCCGCGGCGTCGAATTCGTCTCGCCATTCGCCTCGGGGGCGTGCCGGTACCAGTGGTATAGGGGTCTCGATGTATACATATAGTAGTGTCGATATGTAGACGTATTGATCCTTGAGGGGGGTAACAGCGTGAAGAGACAATTCGCGAGCCGCACGTTCACACACGCCTAGCGTTGGCGGTCCGGCAGCTGGAGCAACCGGGCCGTCACTTCTTCGCGGTCCGACAGGCCGACGGCACGATCGATATCATCCGGCGCGTCGGCACTGTCTCGACGCCCATCGGCGTCGTGCTGCCGGACTTCACGCTCGCGCCGGGGACGTTCATCAGCGCGCCGGGCGGCCTCGTCGACCAGCGTGCGGAGTTGCGCGGGATCCTGGACGAGCTGCGGGGAGTGGCGTGATGGTGAAGCGTCGGCTTCGCCGGTACCATTGTAGACTTGTAGTATTGTAGGCGAGCACCATGAAAGTGATATCGCTGGTTGCGCAGAAAGGCGGCGTTGGCAAGACGAGCATTGCCGTGGCGCTGGCCGTCGAGGCCGTTGGCGAGGGGCAGACGGTCGTTGTGCTGGATGCGGACCCGCAGGCGAGCGCCTGTCGTTGGAGGGACCGCCGCCAGGACGCTGCACCCGTGGTGATGGATGTCCAGCCGGCGCGCCTTGAGCACGCCATCAAGGCGGCTGTGGAGCAAGGCGTCGACCTGGTGGTGATCGACACGCCGCCGCGATCTGAAGCGGCGGCGCTTGAGGCGGCGCAGGTGGCCAACCTGGTGGTCATTCCATGCCGTGCGCAGATCCTCGACCTGGAGACGATTCCGGCCGCACAGCGGTTGCTGGCCCTGGCGGGCGACCCGCTTGCCGTGAGTGTCCTGAACGCGGTTCCCCCTCGGGGGCCGCGGGCCGGGGAAGCCAAGAAGGCGCTCGTGCGGTTCGGTCTGCCCGTGTGTCCGTACACGCTCGGACACCGTGCCGCGTGGGGGGACGCCGGCGCCCTGGGCTTGGGAGTCACGGAGTATGCGCGACGGGGACGGGCCGCGGATGAGGTGGGCTTGGTCGTGCGGTGGCTGGCTCGTGTCCTGAGAGACCCAGACTTGGTGAAAGGAACTGTAGACGATGCCTCGTCCTGACCTCTCGGTCGTGACGGCCGCAGTGCAGGAAGCCGCCCAGAGTGCGCGAGCGCCACGGTCCAGGAAGCCGGCGAGTGCGCGCCGGCGTGACAGCACGGTCGCGCTTACGATCCATGTCGACGGCGGAGTGCGAACACAGGTGAAGATTCTGGCGGCCGAGCATGGAACGACGGTACACGCTCTGGTCTGCGAAGGGCTGAATGCGGTATTCGCGAAGTACGGGCGACCGGAGATCGCGCAATAGTACACATATAGACATGTAGCGCAGTGACTCTATCCTTTCAAAGACAAGGGAGAGGATCAGCCAATGACCCTTGACGAGCTCGCCGGCGACCCCGAGTTCCGCGACCTGGTTGCGGCGGCGGTGCTTCTCCTCGAAGAGCGATGCGCGCGCGGCATCGTCAGCCCAGCGGAGACGCTGGCCATCGTGGCTCTCGCGGAGCAACCCGACGAGGGTGACGACGCCGCGGTGCGAGCGTGGCAGCCGACGACAAAGTTCCGGGCGGCGATCCAGATGGTCGTCACGTCGACGCTCGCGTATTACGTCGGCGCGGTGGAGGCACTGGCAGACGATCGCATGAGGCTTGGGAGCGTGGTTGCCGAACTGCACGCGGAGGAACCACATGGCGGGAGAGGTAGGGACATATTCCGCAGGACGATCCCCGGGCGTTGAATGGTCCGAACTCGAGCGCGTTCTGCTTCAGCGTCCCGGTTGGCGGCGCAGCGGTTCGGAGTTGAAAGGCCCCTGTCCCCTCTGTGGAGGCCGTGATCGTTGTTGGGCCAGACCAGGGGATACAGCCAGTGTCCTGCTGACCTGCCGTGTGTGTGAGGCGCCCTTCGGCGAGTTGCTTGCCGCTGTCGGCGACTTCAACACACCTGAACGCCAACTGGAAACGTACAAGCCGCCCCTCGCTCAATCGCGACGGCCTCTGGATCACCTGGTTGCGCTATGGGCAGCTGGCGAGCCAGCAGAGAGCGGGACTGCCGGGGGGCGCTACCTCGCACGGCGAACCGGGTGCACGATGCTGCCACCATCAGTCCGATGGTGCCCTGCGGACCGCTGGCCACGGCTCAAGGGCATACGTCCGCTCCCAACCGGCGCGACTGGGGCGCTCCTGTACCGCTTCACGTCAGCATCAGATCCGGCCGGGGCGATCGTGGCGTTGCAGATCGAGGCAGTCAGTCAAAACGCCGACCCGGTCCGGTTCGACCCGGCTCCCAATGAGGACGAACCTCGCAAGCGACCGAACGTCGGCGGCTCGCTGATGGCCGGCCGGGCACTGGTCGCGTGCCGCGGTGACCGCACTGGACGGACGCACCTAGTCGAGGGACCAATCGACGCGCTGGGCGTGGTCGAACTACTCGGGCGCGATACTTTGCGGCGCACAGGCGACACCGTGATCGGCGCACCGGGAACGTCCGGGTTCTCGGTGCAGACGGTGTCCAGCTACGCAGGGCCGGTCACGTTGTGGACAGACGGGGACGACGGCGGATACCTCGCAGCTATGCGGCTTGCTCGAGCGCTTCGGCGTCTCGGACGCGGTGTGGAGTTGCGGGCGGCCCCAAAGGGCCAGGACTGGGCTGATGTCGCTCGCGAGATGGCGGAAGAACGGGAGGCGATACGGTGCGACTGAGTGATGGGGCGATGGCCGAGTTGACCGAGCTGACCCCAGACGAGCGGGCAGCTGTCATGCGCGCCCTCGAAGCCGGCGACCGGGATGCGGACGCAGCTGGCGCGCCGGCCACCGATTTACCCGTCGCGCGGCCGATCACGCACTGGCGGAACAGCCCAGCACCGACCGCCGTTCTCTGGCGCGACATCGGCGCGGTTGCGCCATCCGGAACCGCCGATGAGGCGAAGGACGCCATCTGCAGCTCCGGCGAACCATGCATTATTGCGGCTCCAGGAGGAAGCGGAAAGAGCTATCTGACGCTGGGACTCGCAGCCACGGCCGTGGGGGCAGCGAACTGCGATGCAGCCTTCGGAACCGCAGGCGGCCTGCGGGTTCGACCTGGTCCCGTCGTCCTCTTGTCCTATGAGGACCGGCCGCGACGCACCTGGCATCGCTTCCGCCACGTCGCCAGTTCCGACAACTGCAACATTCCCGACGATACGCAAGCCAACGTGCACGTGATCGACCCGGCGGCGCCACTTTATGAAGCGGATCCGGAAACACGCCTGGGTATCCGGCCAGCAATGGGTTGGGCGGCACTCTGGACGGCCGTGGAGAAGATCAAGCCGTCGCTGATCATCGTGGACCCCTTGTCGGCCGCGCTCGAAGGCGTGAGCGTCAACGAGGGCAGCGCCGTGCGCAGATTCATGGCAGCGGTCGCGGACGCATCGGACCGCTTCGACGTCGGCATCGTGTTCGTCGCCCACGACACGAAGGCAGCGCGAGCCGAGACGAAGCGAGGCGGCGATCCGGGAGCAGGCGCCGTGGCGGGGTCCGGCGTCTGGTTCGACGCGGCGCGAGCCGTAATCTACCTGTTCACGAACAGCGGAACCAACGAGCGGCTGCTTCAGGCGTTGAAGGTAAACAATGGCCGAGCTGGCTGGGGTAGGGTGCTTGTTGCCATCGGCGGCAGCGACACCGGGCAGCCGTTCGCGGGATTTCGAGCGTACGGCGACGACTTGGTGCCGAGCACAGTAGCGTCCATGCGCGGCGAATGGGAAACCGCCTCGCTACGGGAAGCGGTCGAACGCGAGACCCGGGCGAAGGCAGAGGGACGTGCCGCTGCGAAGAAGGTTCGAAATGGGAACAGTGACACCAATCCCTTCGAGTGAAGCCATCCTGCGCGGCCTCGCCGAGAAGCTGAACCCGCATGCGCCGGCGCCCACCCTTGCCGATCTCGCTGCATGGGTTCCAAGGTCACCAGCTGAAGTGTGGCAAGCGCTAGGCGTACCGTTCACGCCACGAACCGCGGGAGATCCAGACCGCCTTGATCGCCTCGTCATCAGTCTTCACGAATCGTACGTGAAGTGGTGCGAGAGCAGCGGCCGAGACACGAAGACCGAATGGCGAGAACACCCGGTCCTGGCGTTCGTCGCCGGATGGCAACAACGCGAGGTTGTCGTCAAACCGACCCGAGGTGCCGGCCTGCCGCGCTTCCAGCGCGTGTCCGAGGCAGAAGCTCTGGCGCTTCCCGGCTTCGATGCTCCGATGCCAGGTCCCATCCGTGGTCAACAAGTGCTTCCTGGCTTCGAGGTCGCACCGGTGGGTGGGTGTCCTTCGTGGCTGTTGTCGCTCTACGACCAAGCCGGCGGCGAAACCGAACGACCAGGCCGCGGCGCTCCTCTGGATCTCCGCGTGTTCGTGGGCGCGTTGTTGTCCGTGCCGGAAACCGCGCGCGACGGGCGCGACGTGCGGATCCCCATCGCCGTTGGTGAACTGGCTGAGTGGCTGTATCCGAATGGCTGGGATCGCTCCAATCGCCGGCGGGGTTGGGAATCGTTCCGTCAGTCGTTAAGGAATCTCGACCGGTTGCGGGTCCCAATCGAGGTCGGCGGTCACATGGTCGGAGTGCAGGTGGTCAACGCGTTCGTGATTCCGCGCTCGTGGGACCGGGGCCGGGCGTCCGTCGTGCTCCGTGTGGCGATCCCTGCTTCTGCGGCGCGCGGCGCGCGGGTTAACTGGGACCAACTGCGCGTTTATGGTGCTGAATCCGCACCGCTTTACCGCGCGTACCTCAGCGTATGCGCCGTGCTCGACTACAGCGCCCGGAAGGGCCACGGGATCACGATGGAAATCGGCGCGCCGAAGGTCGACCACGACGGTCGGGCAATACACGGCAAGCGCGGGCGTATTGTCCGCAGCATGACAGAGACCGTCCCTAATCCGGCCGCGAAATTCGTTGGGAAGCTGACCGACGACGCCGTGCGCCGCCTCGTCGGCCTGCACGCGGAGCATCACGAAAACCGCAGGCGAGCCCGAGCAGCCCTTGAGCGTCTCCACGGCGATGGTGTGATCGACCTCAGGACGTTCCGCGACGGTTGTGTGCAGATCTTCGCACCGAGTCGAAAGCAGTGAAAATGTGGTCAACAGGTGCGAGCGACGCGGTCAACAGGTGCGAGGAAAGGTGCGGTCAGCCGGTGCGGGAAAACGTGGTCAACAGGTGCGGGACGCTCGTCGAGCAACCGCTGGCGCGTGCTCACCACCGCAGGCCAGGAAGGCATCCGACCTGGGACACTCCCCGCCGCGGCCCCGCGTTGTCTTCACAGTAGAAAGCGCGTGGTCAGCCTGTGCGGGAAAACGTGGTCAACAGGTGCGGGACACTTGTCGAGCGACCGCTGGCGCGTGCTCACCACCGCAGGCCAGGAAGGCATCCGACCTGGGACACTCCCCGCAGTAGAAAGCGCGTGGTCAGCCTGTGCGGGCAACGTGGTCAACAGGTGCGGGTAACGTGGTCAACAGGTGCAGAAATCGTGGTCAACAGGTGCAGAACAACATTGATAAGGCCAGTGTTTACAGAGGGTGTTTGGCCCTGCCCGATCTTCCCGATCTCCCCGATCTCCCCGGAAAGGGGAGAGGGAAGGTAGAGGCGGCACGCTTGCCGCTGACGCGGCGCGCCGCTCCTACCTTCCAGACCACCCAACGTTACCGACCGGCATGCACACCAACACGGGGCACTCCTGCGGCGGAACCCAAGGCCGTACCTTCGGGTCGCTGGCACGTGGAAGGCGACGCGTTCGACCGAGCGCTGTCCATCGTAGGGTACCGACAACATTCGTGTTGTGATACACGCTAACGGCTCGGCCGGAGGCCTCGGGTGCTCATGAAGCTGTAGAGGGCGGTCCGGGACACGCCGGTGATCTTGGCGATGGCGGTCTTGGAGACGCCCAGCTCGAGGAAGCACCGGATTTCGTCTTCCTTGCCGTCGAGGCGTGAGACGCCCAGCGAGCCCTTCGGGCGCCCGAGCTTCCGGCCCGAGGACTTGGCCCGGGCGAGGCCCTCGCGGGTGCGCTCGGAGATCAGGTCGCGCTCGACCTCAGCCGGCGTACTGGAAATCGACGTGGCCTGGGTCAAGGGCAACTATCAGCGGATCCTGTTCCACAGCGTGCGAACCGCGTCTGCCGACCGAGTGCGCGAGATGGCGGCCCCGCGCCGCCACCTCGCGCTGGTGTGCTTCCTGCACCAAGCGTGGCGCGACACGCTCGACCAGGCCGTCGACATGTACGGCAAGCTCCTCGACCGCAATTGCAAGCTGGTCGAGAACCGCCTCGACGACATGCTCAAGGCGCAACGCCACGCCGTCGACCGGATCGTTCATCGCTACGACCAGCTCGGCGCGGTGCTGCTCGATCCCGACGTCGGCGACGACGAGCTGCGGGCCCGACTGCTGTCAACCGTGCCGGAGGCGCAGCTGCGCGAGGACCAGTCCGACCTGGCGAACTGGACGCGGGGCGATCGCAGGGCCCGCTTCGAGCAGACGGTCGAGCGGCACGCCGGGCTGAGCCAGTTCGCCTCGCCGTTTCTGAGCAGGATGAAGTTCGTCGACGAGCAGGACGAGGGCGCGTCGCCGACGCTGTCGGCGCTGAGGGCCTACCGCGAACACCGCGCGGCGGGGCGCCGCGGCCTGCCGCCCGATGCGCCGCTCGACTTCGCGCCGGCGGCGCTGCAGCCGCTCATCCGCCACAACGGTGTGACGGATCGCCGCCGCTGGGAGAGCGCGTTGTTCCTCAAGGTGCGCGACGAGATCCAGACCGGCAACCTCGCCATTCGACGGCGCGAAGAACTTCGGCCGGTTCGAGGCGTTCTTCCTGCCCACCGCGCAGTGGGAGCAGGTCCGCGAAGCGTTCTGGGCGCGAACCGGGTTCCCCGTCGATCCCACCGCGGCGGTCGAGCGATTGAAGTTTGTCGGATGCGTTCGACCGGTTCCTGGAGGGTGTTGCTGACAACCGGCCGGTCGCGTTCGACGACGATGGGTGGCGGCTGAAGACGGACTCGGCCGAGCACCTCGATCCGGCGCAATCGGACAGCCTCGCCGAGCTGCACCGCTGGTTGGACGCCCGCAGCCGCACGATCCGGCTCGCCGACCTATTCGAGGTCGAGAACGACCTCGGGTTCAGCGTCCACTTCCAGCAGCCCGGCGAGAAGCGGGTCGACCCCGGGGAGGTCTGCGCGCTGCTCGCCGCGATCCTCGCCCACGGCTGCAACCTCAGGCCTCTACACCATGGAGAAGGTCGCCCCCGACATCGCCTTACCGAAGGCTCAAGTACGTCAGCGACTGGCGTCTCGTCGAGGAGAACCAGCGCGCCGCGCTCGCCGCCATCGTCCACGGCATCTCCCGCCTCGACGCCGCCGGCCATTGGGGCGACGGCACGACGTCGGCCAGCGACGGGCAGCACTTCGCCATGCCGCACAAGGTGCTGCAGCGGACCTACAGCACGCGCTTTAACGACTTCGCCCTCGAGTTCTACTCCTTCGTCGCCGACAACTACGCCCCGTTCTACAGCCACCCGATCGAGTGCACCGACCGCGACGCGCCCTTCGTGCTCGACGGCGTGCTCTACCACGAGAGCGACCTCGACCTCGAAGAGCACTACACTGACACCCACGGCTACACCGAGATCAACTTCGCGGCCTTCGGGATGGTCGGCAGCGGTTCTGCCCGCGCATCCGCAGCCTGCACCGCCAGCGGATCTACTGCGCCGACCCGGGCCGCGACCACGGCGTTCTCGAGCCGGTCCTCCAGCGCGGGCGGCGGGCGGTGAACTTCCGCCTCATCGCCGAGCAGTGGGACCGCATCGGCCAGCTCTACGCGGCGTTCCCCGCGGGGAACGCCACGGCGTCGGCCGCCCTGCAGAGGCTCAACCGCTTCTAGGCGTCGAACCGCTTCTACGCCGCCAACCGGGAGCTCGGACGCGCTGAAGACCGAATTCGTGCTGCAGTACATGTCCGAGCCGCAACTGCGGGCGAAGGTGCGGCGGGGCCTGCTCAAGGTCGAGCAGCTCCACGCCCTGGCGCGGGCCGTCTACTACGGGCAGCGAGGGCGCATCAGCGCCCGAGAGGTCTACGACCAGATGAACGCGTGCTCGTGCCTGACCCTGATTCTCGCCTGCATCGTCTACTGGCAGGCCCGGGAGATCTCACGGCTGGCCGCCGCGCCGGACTTCCCGTTCGACCCCGATCTGCTGCGTCATGTCAGCCCGATCGAGTGGAAGAACGTCATCCTCTACGGCGAGATCAAGATCGACCCCGCCAAGCTCAAGCCAAGTGAATCCAGGTGGAGCCCGTTTTCTGCGGCTTCGGGCGCTCGGCACACAGCAAGGTAATTTCCGTCAGTGTCCTTAGCGTGTATCTCAACATGAATGTTGTCGGTACCCTGATGACGACAAGCGCAGCTGGCATCTGCCAACGCCAGGGGGGGGCAACCTCAGGACCTGCCGACGCACCGCAGCAGCGCGCCGTCCCGTACGAGCAGGGTCTTTGGCTGCGCCCGCAAGAGGCGCCTGGTAGCGGCAACATGAAAAGGGACCCCGTGGCCACTTGAAAAGGGACCCCCTGAGCACTCGGGAACAGCGTTCCCTGACGATGATCGACGGGGCGAGACAGGTCGTCTCGTCGATTGAGCTGGGAGGACGCGGAGGTGATCAGGATGTCCCAATGGGCCGAGGTCCGGCACTTGCATCTGGTGGAGAGGGTGCCGAAGAAGGAGATCGCGCGGCGGTTGAAGTTGGACGTGAAGACGGTGCGGCGAGCCATCAGCCGGTCGACGACGCCGGTTCGGGTGTCGCCGCCACGGCCCGGGACCCTGGACCCGTGGCGGGAGCGGATCAGGCAGTGGCTACGCGAGGAGCCGCGGTTGACCGCGAAACGGATTCGTCGGTTGTTGCTGCTGATGGCGGGACCGCTCCCGGCGCGCACGGTGCGCCGGTACGTCGCGGGGCTGCGGGCCGCCGGCACGAGGAAGGAGGCCTTCGTGCACCGCAGCGTGCTGCCCGGCACAACGATGGAGGTCGACTTCGGCGAGTCGTGGGTCGACATCGCCGGCGTGCCGTGCAAGGTCAAGTACCTGGTGGCGACGCTGCCGTTCTCCAACGCGTACTTCGCCAAGGCGTATCCGGTCGAGCGGCTCGAGTCGCTGCTCGACGGCATCGAGTCGGCGTTCCGCTACTTCGGGGGCCTCGTGGACCGCCTCGTTCTCGACAACACCTCGCTGGCGGTCAAGGACGTGTTGGCGGGCCGGGACCGGGTGCAGACCGAGGCGTTCGAGGCGTTCCGGGGCGGGTATCCGTTCCGGGCGGAGTTCTGCGCGCCGGCCAAGGGCTGGGAGAAGGGTTCTGTGGAGGGAGGTGTGAAATACGTCCGGAACCTGGTGTTCCGGCCGCGGCTGGCAGTCGAGAGCTGGACGGCCCTCAACGCGGCGGTCATCACGGAGCTGGAGGCCGACCTGCCGACGCGCCAGCTCGACGACGGGCGCCCGGTCGAGGAAGCGTTGGCGCAGGAGCGGCAGCACCTGCGGGCGATGCCCGTGCACCTTCCCGCCACGTGCCGCGTCGTCGCGCGGGTGGCCGACAAGTTCGGGCACGTCCGCGTGGACCGGGTGACGTACTCGGTGCCGATCCGCCACGCCTACCGGCCGGAGCACCTGGCGGAGCAGGAGAAGCTGTTCGCGCAGCCCGTCGGCGAGGATCTGTTCACCGCCCACTTGGCGGCCAGGGACCCGGCGTGGCGCCCCGGTGGCCGCACCACGGCGGAGAACCGGACGGCGGCGCTAAGGGCGGCGGAGGCGGAAGGTGCTCGGCTGGCGCGTGCCCGCGACGTTTTCGATGGGCGCTGGAGCCGCAGGCACTACAGGTCGGCGGCCGGTGCGCTCGGGGGGCGGTTCACCTTGGCGGACGTTGATGCGGCGTTGACGGCGGCGGAAGGTTTCGCCGGCCGGGTTGCCGGCCTTTCCGGGGGCACGGGCTTGGCGGTGCTGACGGAAGCGGTGGCGGCAGGGGGAGAGCTGACGGTTGCCGACCTCGAGGCGGCGGTCGAGGGTGCGGAGCGTGCGGAGCGGCAGGCAGCTCGTCGCGAGGCGCTGTCGGCGGGCGGGCGGGAGCTCTACGCCGTGCGGCTGGCCGCTCTGGCCGCGGCCGACCGACGCGCCGGCGAGACGCCATCGGGGGCGGTCGTCGACCAGGCGCTCGATGAGACGGAATCGGATGCTGTTCGGCTGCCGCGGCTGGATGCCCTGTTCGGGGATGCGGAGCTGCGGTCCTACTACCGGGGCACGCTCGGTTCGGCGGGGGATCAGCATCAGGTCCCGCTGGCCCAGCTCGACGCGGTGCTGCGAGCGACGGAAGCCTTCAGGGACCGGCGGAACACCGTCTTGCAGTATCCCGGCGGCGACCAGCACCCTGGCGGCGCGGCGCTGTGGGCAGCGGAACAGAGGTCGCTGTCACCGGCCGTCGTGGCGGTCGCGTTCGATACGGCGCTGGCACGTGTGGAATCCCGGCTCGAGAATCGAGTTCAGCAGGCGGCGGCCGAGTTCGAACGGCTGCTGCGGACCAGGCAGCCGTATTCCCCCCGCGTCCCTGCCCTTGGCGACGAGCGGCTCGAGGAGCTCGGGCAGCTGAGGCTCGAGCCCGCCGACGCGTTCGTCGAGGCGACCGTCGCGGAGTTGCGCGAGCGCTACGCCCGGCGCGCGCGTTACGACACGTCAGACAAGCGTTACTACAGCCCGCAGGACCGGCTCGAATCGGAACGAGAGCATCTGGGCGGGGTCGTCGAGATGACGTGGGACCGCGAGCGTCGGTTGTGGTCTCCGTCGAGCACGTCGCCGCAACCGACGCGCTCGTCCGCGCTGGCGCGCGTGGTGAAGAAGTACGTGTTGACGATCTGGGAAATCGTCCTGGTGGCCTGCGACAAGATCCTCGGCGGCGACCTTGGGGAGCGTTTGCGCCGTCGGCGTGAGCGGATTGAGAAGGCGGCTAACGTGGCGGAACGGCTGCTGCCGACCATATCCTTGATATCCTGTGCATCGCCCGTTCCCGTTGCGGAGGACGCGGGGCTGGCCGTGGTCGTCACCGACACGACGGCTCCGGTCGTCGGGGACGCCGTCGAGGTCGTGTGGGCGCGGTACTATCGGCGGTCTCTTCCGTCCTCCGAGCGCCGCTACAGCGCCGTCGACCGAGATCTCGCCGCGAAGGCGTATCTGGCTTTCCCCCTGGAGGTGGCGGAAGCCCGCCAGCAGCGCGAAGGGTTGCGGTCGGACTCGTCTGTCCTCCCGACGCTGGATGACGCCAGAGCGATCGTTCTCGAGGAGCACCAGTCGAGCTTGCGGCAGATCTTCGCGGTTGCCTGCGACGAGGTCTTCGGCCCGGGCGAGCTCGCGACACAGTGGCGTCGCCGGCGTGACCAGGTTCAGCGCGCCGTAAACGTCGTGGAGGCCTGTCAGCAGACGACGCGGCTGGGGTGGCCGGACCGCGACGTTCCCGCGTTGTCGCACGAGACGTTGATTGCGCTCGCCGCCGCCGAGGCGGATCCGCATCGCCGGGCCATGTGGCGCGAGTTGGGGGAACGCTACCGCTGCTGCGCCGGTCTCGGCACACGCTACGAGCACCGCTATAGCGCCGACGACCGGACCAAGGCCGAGCGGGCGTATCTGGCCGTCGCCTTCAAGATGGCGCAAGGCCGCCACGTGCGCGGATGGGTGCGGAGCCTCTCGTCTGCCGCCCACCCGCCGCCGGCGCCCACCCGGGCGAGCATTCTCGAGGAGCACCGGTCGAACCTGCGGAACATCTTCAAGTTGGCCCTTGACGAGGTCAGCGGCGGGGGCGAGCTTGGGAAGCGTCGGTGTCTCCGGCGTGAAACGGTTCGGCGAGCCGTCGACGCGGCCGAAGCCGCTCTTCGGACAACGCAGCCGGACCCCGTCGTCCGTCCCGACCACCAGGTTCCCGCGTTGTTGGACAAGACGTGGGACGCGCTCTTCGACGTCGAGACCGATCCGTTTCTCCAGGCGATGTGGCGCGAGTTGGGGGAGCGCTACCATCGCCGCGACAGCCACGACACGCGCATCGAGCAACGCTACAGCGCCGAGGATCGCGAGCAATCCGAGCAGGCGCATCTCAACGAGGTCAGCACGAAGAAGTATGAGCGGCAACTGCAGACTTGGCGATCGTCGACTAGGGAGTCGGCTCGGCCGACGCTAGCCGATGCCGAAGCGAGCGTGCTGAAGGAGCACCAGGCCGAGATCAGCGGTATCTTCACGACCGCTCGCGACGAGGTTCTCCGCGGCGACGCGGTGCGGGCTCGCCGGCAGGAGGAGCCCGACCGTCCGGTTGGTACATCTAAGGCGGCCCGCGGCGACGCGGTGCCAGTATCAGAAGGCTCGTCAGCGGGATCGCTTCAGCCGAAGGCGGAGATTGCCGGTGCGCGGCAGGCGCAGGCGTCTTCGCGTGAAGAGAAGCCGGCCCCGGCCGCGGCGGAACCGCCGACGCCTGATGTCGTCGAGCTGGTGGCCAAAGACAGCGAGCAGAAGGTGTTTCCGATCTTCAACGGCACCCTCGCCGTCTCCAACGGACAGCTAGACGACATCGAGTACTGCATCGGCAACAACCGTGACGCCGGGTACGAAGTCGCACTCGAAGCCGTTGAGCGTATTCGCCAAGTCCACCAGCACGACGCGGCGGCACGTGCCGCGGCCGAGACAGCGCACTACGCGCCGGCGGCCAGGAAACGGCCCTGGCGGAAGTCGCTGAGCAGCGCCACGGAGGAGCTCATGTGGGAAATGGCCATAGAGCATGCCGGGAAGATCACCGACGTCTGCCGCGAGCGGCTGGGGCTTCGAGACGACGGCGACACGGGCGGCGGTGCCCCGCCCTCTCCGAAGCGGCTTGAGCCGCCCGACCCGGGCGCAGCCGGTTCTGGCGGCGGCCCGTCCGTCAAGACGCCCGCCCCGTTGCCGCCGGCCGATGGGGATCGGGGGCTCCGCCGGTAACCGAGGGCCGGTCTGGTCAGATGGCGAGCTGAGCCGCGGCGTGCAGCCGTGCCTACTGCGCACGGCACGCCGCGAGGCTCAACGGCCAGGCTCGCGGTCGAACGATCCGCTGGCTGGCCCTGTCGACCACGGCACCTGTTGCCTCGGCGAAGCACGAGGCTGTCGACGGCGTGACCTTGGCCGCGTACGCCGTAAGCACGCAGGACGTGCGAGCGCCGGAACGGCTCCGGGGTCGGCTTGAGCCCCCCGTTCTGAGCCATTGCGTCGCCCTTTGACCGGGCGCCAGATCGACATCGAGGCCCTGAGCGGCAGCATCTTGCCGGCGATCAAGAGGGGCGGAAAAACAAGTCGGGCGTCGGAGACCGGAACGATCATCCTGTCAGGCACAACGCTCGCTCTACCTGAACAGTTCAGCAGCCTGGAAGATCCGGTGTTCCGGACCGCCCGCTACAGCTTCATGGGCACCCGAGGGCTCCGGCGCTTTCGCGGCGGGCCGCAGTCCGACTCCCATGGGTACGTTTCCTCCCCCCGCTCTCCGAACCCGGCGTGCCGATTTCCGGCACCGGGCTCTCCAGTGGAATCATGCGGCTCGCACACGGGTTCCCGGTCACAACCAGCGGGCGGGTCTCCGTGAGCTGTGGCACCAAGCTCAGACCCACGCGCCGGCCGGCCGGTGCGTCGGCAGGCCTGTTGACGCCCTGCCGACGGCGACCGCTCGGGTCGTCCCCTTCGCTTTTGCATGTGCTGACGATCCAGGATTCCCGCTCATCTCCGGGGTGATAGGCCGTCGACCACTCCCGCGAGCCTGCTCCCTTTCGCCATCACTTCCACCTGAGGTCCCTTCCCTCCGCCGGCATTACCCGGCTTCCTCGGTGTCGGGTCGGAGGAGGCGCGCCCCGCGGGCGCTGGCCTCCGTCCGCCGCTCAAACGGTCACACGCTCCAAGCGCGCGACTGTCAGTAGGCTCGGATCCGCTCCCGCCACGGGTCCAGGGTCCCGGGCCGTGGCGGCGACACCCGAACCGGCGTCGTCGACCGGCTGATACGTCCGGAACCTAGTGTTCCGGCCGCGGCTGGCAGTCGAGAGCTGGACGGCCCTCAACGCGGCGGTCATCACGGAGCTGGAGGCCGACCTGCCGACGCGCCAGCTCGACGACGGGCGCCCGGTCGAGGAAGCGTTGGCGCAGGAGCGGCAGCACCTGCGGGCGATGCCCGTGCACCTTCCCGCCACGTGCCGCGTCGTCGCGCGGGTGGCCGACAAGTTCGGGCACGTCCGCGTGGACCGGGTGACGTACTCGGTGCCGATCCGCCACGCCTACCGGCCGGTGTGGGCGAAGCTGTATCACGACCGGGTGGCGATCGCGGTCGGCGCCGAGGTGGTCGCCGAGCATCCCCGGGCGTTCGTCCGGGGCGCGAAGGTCCTCGATGCGCTTCACGTCCTGCCGTTGCTCGAGCGCAAGCACCGGGCCGTGGCCGAGGCGACGGCGCTTCACGACTGGCGGCTGGCCCCGGTGTGGCAGCGGGCGCGGGCGGAGCTGGCCAAGCACACGCGCAAGCCCGATCAGGAATGGGTCCGGATGCTGCGGCTGATGGAGACCCACCCGGCCGCGGCCGTCGAGCGCGCGGTGGCGGCCGCCCTCGAACGCCATTCGCCGCGTCTGGAGACCGTGCGGCTCATCCTCCGGCAGCAGGAGGCTGGCCCGCCGCTGGTGTGCCCGCCGGTCGCGAGCGTGCGTCCGGAGCTGGCGCGGATCGCGGTGCCCGCCCCGACGCTGTCGGCGTATGACGCGCTGGTGGAGGGCTCCTGCTGATGGCTACCGCGATTGCCGAGCCCCCGCATCTGACGGCGGACCTGAGGGCGCTGTACCTGTCGACGGTCGCGTCGCAGTGGCGTCCCCTGGCCGAGCAAGCCGCCCGCCAGCGTCAGGCGCCGGCCGACTACCTGGCGCAGCTGGTGCACCTGGAGGTGACCGGACGCCGGGAGCGCCGCATCCAACGCCGCATCCAGGATGCCCGCTTCCCGATGCTCAAGACGCTGGACGCCTTCTCGTTCGAGGCCCAGCCGGACCTCGACCGCGACGCGGTTCTGCAGGTCTTCGACTGCCGCTTCGTCGCCGAGGCCGCCAACATCGTGTTCGTCGGCGGCGTGGGCACGGGGAAGACCCATCTCTCCATCGCCTTGGGGATGGCCTGCTGCCAGCACGACTACCGGGTGCGGTTCGTGACCGCGGCCGAGCTGGTCACGCTGCTCGTCGAGGCGCAGCAGCAGGGCCGTCTCGCCCGCAAGCTCGCCCAGCTCGCCCGCTTCGATTTGGTCATCTGCGACGAGCTGGGCTACGTTCCGCTCGACAAGGCCGGCGCCGACCTGCTGTTCGGGTTCATCAGCCAGCGCTACGAGCGCCGGAGTCTGGTGGTGACGACGAATCTGCCGTTCACGCGCTGGTCCGAGGTCTTCCTCGACCCGACGGCGGCCGCCGCCGTCATCGACCGGGTCGTGCACCACGCGACCGTACTGCAAACCACGGGCGGCAGCTTCAGGCTGGCGGCCGTGAAGCAGAACCAGGCGCCGGCAGTCGGCAAGAAGGGAGCTCGTTGATGCCCCTGGGTTGTGCCCCCCGCTTCGAACCGCGTAGCGGCGGGCCGGCCGGCGTGTCAACGCGCTGCGCGCCTCCTCCGCTGCGCTACGGCCCTGCGGGTGACACACCGTCCGTCCCGCCGCTCAGGCAGCAGCTATGGGCCTTGCGGCCCGGCCTGGACGAGGGCGTCCCGGCCGTCCACGACGTCTCACGGGAGGCCACGGAGCGCCGGCGTCCGGCCGGAACCGCCGGCTCGCGGTTCGAATCGGTGGCGGCGGGGATGGCGGGTTCCCGGCCGTGGGCGACCCGTGCCCCGCCTCGCTCCGACGAAGCAGGATTGATGTGTTGACACGCCAACCCCGGGGGTCCCTTTTCACGTGGCTGTAGGGGTCCCTTTTCTGCTTGCCATTTCCACCCACGCCGATCCCCGGGTCACCCACCTTGACCCGCTGCGCGACGGATGCCCAGAGAGCGCGCTCGAAGTCAGAGATCGGAGCGCATCAAGTCGTGGGCTGGCGCCGGGACCTTCGCCGACTCGGCCCGCTCGACCGCGGCCCAGTCGCTGGTGGGGTTAGCTCCGGTCGCTCAGCCGGGCCGCCGCCGTCGCGATCGTCGGCGCCGCCCGGCTGAGCGCGTCGAGCGCAGTGTCGCCACCCGGCGGAGCCGGAGCCGCGCATGGATGAAACAGAGGTGGGTTTCCTTGTAGGAGCCAGTCTGAGTGCGTGCGCGGAGCCGGCGTCAAGGTTTACCAGGGGGCGGAGCGTAGCGACGCACGGGGCCGGCCCGAGGTCGGGCCGGCCCAAGGTCGCGTCCATCCCCGCGTGTGCGGGGAAGCCTCCGGCTCTCCCGAGCAGTAGCGGCGGTTCAGTTCAGCCCCGCGTGTGCGGGGAAAGCTACTGCAAGAGCCTAAAGGAACCCTCGCGGACTGGTGCATCCCCGCGCGCGTGGGGAACCCTTGCGGGTAATTCTACCCCAATATGTCCAGCTGGACATACTGATCAGTTTCAGAAGATTGCCAACACCGTCGTCGAGCGCCCGACGCCGGCCTAGCGGTCGCCGCGGTCCTCGTCCCACGATCGAGCTGCAGGCGCCAATGGCGCGCCGATGGGCCGCCTCGGCGCGGTCGCGCACCCGGCCGAAGGCCGCCCGCCCCCCGTGGGCCCGCGACGTGCGGTGCGACGCGTTGTTGCACGCTAGTAGGCGGCCCGTCTGGATCCCCGAGCCCGCCGCGCGGCCACCTCGGCCTCGGCCGCGTGCCGGTCGACCTCCCTGCGTCGCCGCAACGACCTGGAGCGCCCACCCGTCGAGATCTTCCGCCGGCCTCCGCCGACTCGGCCCGCTCGACCGCGGCAAAGTCGCTGGTGGGGTAGCTCCGGTCGCTCAGCCGGGCCGCCCGGCTGAGCGCGTCGAGCGCAGTGTCAACGGTCGCTTCAGGACTGACGGAAACTGGACAGGCCGTCGACCACAACATGTAGGGAGTCATGATTCGGCATCGTCAGACAAGTTCGCCACCCGGCCGAGCCGGACCCGCGCATGGATGAAACAGGGATGGGTTTCCTTGTAGGAGCCAGTCTGAGTGCGTGCGCGGAGCCGGCGTCACGGTTGCCAGGGGGCGGAGCGTAGCGACGCACCTTGACGCGGGCGAGCACACGCCCACGCTGTCGGTCTGACGATGCCGCGGGCGACCACTTTGAGCGTATGCGTATGGGGTGTACGCCAACGGGGCCGGCCCGAGGTCGGGCCGGCCCAGATACCGGCGCGCGGAGTGCTACACTGATTCCGGCGCCCGGGCAATCCCGCCCGGAGCGCCGATGGCGACCGTTGGGGCAACCCCGCCAAGGACCCCTAACGGACGTCAAGCGAGGTGCAGTATGGCACTGCGGCCCTCACCCGAGGCTCAGTCCGACCCCGGCTCCGATTCTATCATCACGCGAGCGGCGGCTGACAACCCCCCGCGGAGCCCCCCCAAAGTCAGCCAAGCGCAGCAGTTCGAGCTGCAGTTCTTCGCCATAGTCGACCGCTACCGCGGCCAGCCGCCGGAGCGGGCGCTCTGGCGCGAGGCCGTCGAACTCGTCATCACGACGGCGCTACGCGGAGCACTATTTTTCGAGTGCGGCTCGCGAAGAGTGAGCGGTTCCCTGGTCGTCCTCGTTGCACTCGGACTCTATTATTTCGCCGACCGCGCTGGAATCATCCAGCACTCCCAGCACGATCTCGCCACACGACTAAGGGTGGATCGCTCGACGCTGAGCCGCATCATCACCGTCCTGAAGGACGTCGGCCTGCTCCGTGCAATCCGACTCAGCCGGCGCACTCCCGAACGACTGGCTATGAACATAGGCGGACTATCCTGGACGACCGCATGCCAACAAGCCCGAGAGCGGCGCCTCCTCTCGCGAGCGACCAACCTACAGCGCGACCTCGGCGCGCCGAGTTGTGGCCTGGGGCCACTACTCAAACCGCTGAGTGGTGGCCCCAGGCCACAACCATATGGGCTACATACGTACAGTGGTGTAGCTGTAGCTGTTGCTACTGTGCCGGATGTATCGAAAGAGATACCGACGAAGGGCACACAGCAGCAGCTACACCAAAACGACGAACCGACCACGACGCCGATCGCGGCACCGCGAGTCGCCGGAACGGCCGCCGGGACGAAATACACGACGACGGACACGACGAGCGTCGCGACGACTGACGCCGACGAGCGCCGGATCGAGGGGTTGATCGGCGCAATCGCCGCCCGGACGCGCCAGACAGGGGGGCGCTTCGGTCCAGACGACGAGGACCTGGTCAGGAGCCTGATCGCAGCGGGGCAGCTCAGCCTCGGCGACTTGCAGCGAAGGGCGGATGAGCTGGAGACGCGCCCGATCCGGCACCGACGCCGGCGCCCGCTGCCCGATGAAGCACAGGGCCGGATCCGGAATTGCCCCGCCTGCCGGACCCATGAGCGGGGCCACGAGTGCCATTGTGCCGAAGGGGAGTCGCGACGGGAAGAACTTTTTGGCCGGCCGCGCGGCAACGAGTACGGACGTGTCAAGCGACACTCAAAACTGTCCCCTTGGCGACACCGAAAACTGACCCCCGAAGAAACGGCGTATATTGATCGACAACGATGATTCGTGTGGAACCTGTGGGCGGCGCTCCGCGCCGTCCAAACCGGTGTGGGAAACGCGCTTGCTCGACGGGACCGTTGAGGAGTGGTTGTACAGGGATGGCGAGCGCGCCGTCCGTGAGCAGGGGACGGTCACACCACGACGGTGGTCATCGCCACAGCCGGCCTGGCCAGCGAAGCGTTCGCAGCCACGCCATCGAATCCGCGGCGCTCCCCGCGCACGTACCGGTAGGTCTGTCTCGGGCGTCGATCCTCATCGACAGCGCGACAGTTGATCACCGCGGCCTGGTTCACCGGGTCACCCGGTGCGGCACGCGGAGGCGTCAAGGGTCCGCGTCGCCACACTTTCCTTGGCGACGTAGTGCACCAGCGCTCGGCCGATGGTGAGCTGTGCGTCGAGTTGATCGACGAGGCTTTCGGCTTGCTCGTGGGCATGCTCGATGCGTTGCACCTCATCGGGGTCGCCTGGTGGCCACGGCTCGCCGAGTTGCTTTGATTGCCTCGCGCAGTTCGCGCACCTTCGCGACCGGCGTCGTTCCAATCTTTGCGGGCGCCCGTTGGTAATCCTCGGTGTTGGCGGCGGTCTCGAGCGGGCGCGTCTACGGTTTCGCCCGGATGCTGATCAGGCCCGTCAGCGTTTTATGGCCGCGGATCGCCGCCGCCGGAGCGGCGTCTCTTGCGGCGCAGCCAAAGATCCTGCTCGTGCCGGACGGCGCGCTGCTGCGGTGCGTCGGCAGGTCCTGAGTTTGCCGGCCCCTGGCGTTGGCAGATGCCAGCTGTGCTTGTGGTCATCGGGCTCGCCAGCTCGTCGAGTTGAAGCAATCCGTCCCCGCACGGTGGATCCTTGGCGCAGTTCCCGCCGGCGAACCTCAGGTATCCGTTCCGGAAGACGGGGAGGCTGTTTCTTTCGCCGCGGCGTCGTCTCCGTCTGCCCCGGATGGCGTGGTCGTCGCGCCCTCGCCGGGAGCAAGATCACGCCGGTTCGCAGTGCGCACGAGGATTTTGTCGTCGTTGTTCTCGACGACATCTGAGATCTTGGTGATCCACCTGAGGCCCTTGCGCGAGGTGACGAGGATCTCGCAACCGACCAAGTTGCCCGATCGGTACATGTCGGGGGGGTTGAGAAGGGCGGCTCCCCACGCTTCATCCTGAGGGATCTTCCTGGGCACCCAGCCCCGGATGGGGCCAACTTCCGTCGGCTCGGGCTGCGCTTGAGGGGCGTTCTGCTTGTGCCACCGGCCGAGCAGAACCCGGTCCTTTTTGGCGATGTGTTTGGCGAAGAGCCGGTCGAGTTCGAGGCGGAAGTCGGGATTCTTCTTGGCATGGGTGAGAATCGACAGGCCGACCACGATCCGCCAATGCCTGTCCCGACTCCGCAACTCGCCAGAGGTTGCGGCGACCTTCTCGTTGGCGCTGGCGACGGCTTCTTCCTCCTGCCGCTGAGCCGTCTCAGCCTGCTCCAGCACCGCGAGGAGTTCTTCGGTGGAGAGCGGTTCGAACTCGCGCCGTAGCGCCGCCGTTCGCCGGCGGCGCGCCTTTCCGTCGCCTTTTGAATCCGCCTTCGCACCGGATTCGTCCGACGCCATCTTTGCGCCCGCCTTCCATTCCGCGAGCAGCTTTCTGTCGCGCTTTCCCCTGATGCGCTCATCGAGGACCCTGGCGAGCGTGTCTCGGAACTGCCCATTTTCGTTGGCGTGCTTGAGGGCGCAGCCGCCCGCGGCGGCGTTCCAGGCGGTGTCGACGACTTGCCGAGCCGCGTCCGCGCGAGCGGTTGCACTCTGAAGAGTGCGTTCCCTATTCTCCAGGTCCGTGCCTCGCTCGGTGAGAGATTCGGCCAGCAAGTCGCGGATATTGATCAGCAGGGCGAGCAGTCCGCACAACACGGTGGCGAGCGCGATTCCGAGCGCCCCGCCGGCGATGAGACCGAGGAACCCGAACCACGTGTAACCAGCCGCGGCCGTGATCAGAAACCACCACGACCGCGCAGCGCGATCCGGTCCGAGGCTCACGGACTCGCCGAGAAAGCTGTCGGGCGAGCCCGTTGGGCGGCGCGTACAGGAAGGAGACCGAGATGCCGAACGCCGGCGAGACCCCGGAGATCCCGCAGATCCCGCGCAGAATCCCGCCCGAGAGGTTCCGCGAGCTGATCGAGGCCCTGTTGGGGGGACCGCTGCAGCACCGGACGGGGACGGCTCATCAACCCTCCTGGGGATTCATCGGATGAGGGTTCCAGGTGCTGATCGAGCGGGCAAGTTCGTTCGCAAGCAGAAGGACGCCGCCGCGGATGGCGCGAAGAAGGCGGCCCACACGGCAACGGAGATGTCGGGTCGAGGGCTTGACGCCGCAGTGAGCGGTTCGAAGGGGGGACTAGCTGGGCTGAGCGACCTGTCGTCGAGAGCCGGCTCTGCGGCTGTCGAGGGGTCGAAGGCGGGCGCTACGACCATTGCCGATGCCGCTGTGCAGGGTGCAGCCGCCGCAGCATCCGGCGCACAGACGGCTGCATCGGGCGTGGTTGATGCGACGTCCCGCGGGCTGTCCGTCGCATCCGAGGGCGGGCGGAGGGCGATGGAATTCGGCCGGAAGTCGGCAGCTGATCTGTTGTCGGTGTCGCAAGGGGTGCTCGCCAGCGGGCTGGCCGTCGACCTGAATGCGATGCTGGCGAAGATCTCGGCAGGACCGTACGGACAGCGCGACGGGTAGAATCGAGACGACTATGGGGAACACGAGATGCCAGAGCGGCAGGTGAGCCTTCAGGAACTGGAGTCGAAGCTCGACAGCTATATCCACGACGTGGAGAACGGTGCGACGGTCGTCGTGAGCCGTGACGGCCGTCAGGTGGCGCGAATCATTCCGGAAACGGACGCCGCGGAGCAGAAGCGCGCAGCACTGAAAGCCAGCGGGACATTCGACTGGAGCGGCCGACGGCCGAAGAGCCGAAGGCCATCGGTGCGCCTCCGCGACGGCGGCAGCGTGAGCGACATCATCATCAACGAGCGCAGATGATGTTTCTGTACCTCGACAGCAGCGCGCTCGTGAAGCGCTACATCGACGAGCCCCACTCAGACGAGGTCACCCACCTGATGGACCAGACCCTCGCCATCGGAACGTCGGCGATCAGCCGCGTTGAGGTAGGGGCCGCTCTCGCGAGAGCAGCCCGCGCAAACCGACTCGACGCCGACGGGGCTCGCGGAGCCCAGGAGCAGTTCGCAGAAGACTGGCCGGACTTGGGCAAGGTGCCCGTTACGGACACGCTCCTCACTCGCGCCGAGAGCCTCGCCTGGAAGCACGGTCTGCGGGCCTACGATGCCGTGCAGCTCGCTGCCGCCCTCGTATGCGAGGAAACGATCGTGAAACTCGCCGAGAGCGTCCTGTTCGGATGCTTCGACGACGAACTGACCGCCGCCGCGAACGAAGAAGGGCTCAGGACTTGGCCGGATTAGACTGGACGGATCCCAGTGAGCCCGACCCTCGCCGAAACGCCCGTCGCCGGGGGACAACGCCAGGTTGACGTAGCGGCCGTCATGGGACGCCGAGCCGCAGCGCGCGCCGGCGATGGCCCTGGCGTTGGAGCGTGTCGGGGGAGCAGCGCGGCGTTCTGGATGCCTCCGCCAGGAGCAAGCAGTGGCATGACCCCCGCCTCTCATCATCGAGCGCGTCGTCGTGCCGGCACAGCAGCGTGGAATCATGAGCTCGATTGAACCGGGCGAGCGGAGTCTCCTGCCAGCTGCCGTCTGGTTGGTCCCGGCGGCCATGCTGCTCATCGCGCTCGCCGATCTGCCGTACGGTTTCTACACGCTGCTGCGGGTGGTCGTCTGCGGAGCAACCGTGCTGCTCGTCTTCCACGAGTACGACCTTCGCGGCACAACCACGGGACCCGGTCCTGAAGCCGCTCGACACCATCGAGTGCCGCGATGCGATTCTGACGGCCGACAGCACGGAACCGGCGGAAGCAGACTTGGTCTGCTACTGGATCGAGAAGGCGGGCCGGCAGATTGCCTTGGGCAAGACGGCGCGGGCCGGACTCGTCTCGACGAACTCGATCCGAGGCGGCGCGAACCGGCGGGCGCTGCAGGCGGCCACCGCCACGCGGCGGATCTTCGAGGCGTGGAGCGACGAACCGTGGGTGATCGACGGCGCGGCGGTGCGGGTGTCGCTCGTCTGCTTCTCTGCGTGGTCGCTGAACCGCCCATGGCGGCCCTTTGTCATCGGAGTGCTTCAGCCGATGTCGTTACCTCCATCGTCCGCTCCGACTGCTACCGGCTGGGGCGACCGTTGCCGGGCGGGATTCGCACCCGCTGAGGAACAGCGCCTTGTCACGGCGCACACGGAAGATCGGCTTATTGGACGCCGGCGCCGCCCGGCTCGACCAGCAGGTCCGCGGCCTCGAGCCGGGCCGTCCGCAGGCGCCAGGCGCGCCGGCGGACGGCGGCCTCGGTGCGGCCGAGGCGGCGGGCGATCTCGAGCAGCCGCCGGCCGCCGTCCTCGGCGTCGAGGGCGTCGGCCAGGCGGACGGCGACGTCCTCACTCGGCATCCAGCGACGGGGCATCATCGACGCGCCGGCTCGTCCAGCTCGGCCGCCAGCGGACGGAGCAACGACCCTTCGAGCCAGCGCCGAACATCATCACCATCGAGCAACCAACGGTCGGCCTCGATCGGCGCAAGGACAGACCACTTGAAGTGCTGATAGAACCGCTGAGCCGTCTCTGCATCTGTGACGGGCTAGTAGGATGGCCAAGGCCAGCTGCGCCGGCCCCGAACCGCCGTAACCCCATGCCGGCCCCGTCGGCGAGTGATTCCTCACCGCCAGCGATGCCCGCCAGTCGAGCGGGCGGCCGTCAACAGTGACCAGGAGTTCACCGCCGCGGCGTTCACCTCGAATCAGCATCGCTCTCAGTTCACGCCGCTCGCCCTCTCCGAGGCCACCAGGCAACATCACCAGCACGGCACCGCCCCGCATGCCCGCGCGACCGCTCGCAGCGCCGGCCAGACAGAGGAGAACGCCGGCGGCACGGCCGCCGTGTTTCAGGCATCGCGCGCACGGCCCGAGTCGTCACCGAACGCCACCAAGCCGGTGCGTCCGCCAGCGCTCTATCAAGCCGCGCCGACAGCTCCGCCGCCGTTGCGTCGGAAACGCAACCCGCCGGCCGGTGAGCCGCGTGGCTCTCTTTCCCCACGTCCTACCTACCCACCGAACTTCATGCGTGCGCGGGCCGAACCAAGCCGTCCAGCACCATCATGGCCATCAGCCCGCCGAAGTCGACGAGGATCAGCGCGAGCAGGCAGGGCGAAAGACGAACACGACCGTCGTCGAAACTGATCGCCCCGGTGACGGCAAGTGTGTCGAACATGCCGTGGTTCAGCGTAACACGCTCGGGGCTCGTGCAGAGCTGGTCGATTCCGACCCGACGCTTCGTCTCCGCCGCGATAACGATTAGCTCGTCGTGCGGCACGAGGGTACCAGCGGCCGTCGGCAGGGAAGGCGAGATACAGGTCCTTGCCTTGGTACTTCTTGCTGATTACCACACGGGACTTTGAGTTGCACCCCTGAGCGTTGTGGCGCGCCACGCTCACGGAGGAGGCCCCACGCTGAACTGGCCGCAGCCGGTGTGGCGGTCGGCCGCAAGCGGGTGGCGCGAGTGATGCGCGTTGCGGGCGTGAGCCAGCGCTGCGGGCCGTGCACGATGCACCGAGATACTCAGGCCCGACCGCGCCGGATCTGGTGGAGCGCCGCTTTGAGGCGGATGCACCGAATCGTCTATGGCCGGCCGATATCATAGGCGATGGTCCCGTACCTGCGCACGGCGCTGGTGCTCGAAGCGCTGGAAGGGGGCTTGCAGAGAACTGTAGTTCTCGTCGGACGACATCTTTGAGCAAATGATATGACAGAGCGCATCTACACCTGGAATCAGCAAGGACAGCTTGAACCACTCGAAGAAGAACGCTTCGCGACGGAGGCCGAACTGCAGGCGCTCATTGCCGAGCATCCGGAAGTACTCGACGGTGAGCAGATACGACCGGGTGATCCCCTACGTTGGGTTCTCATCACCCGAGAGCAAGGAATCGCCGAGTCAGCTTCCGATGCGGCAGCTCGATGGTCGGTTGACCACTTGATCGTTGACCAGGACGCCGTGCCGACGCTGGTCGAGGTCAAGAGGGGGTCAAGCGCCGAAATCCGCCGCACCATCGTCGGGCAGATGCTGGAGTACGCGGCTCACGCCGCCCGAACGTGGACAGCGGATACGTTGCGCCGTGCGTTTGAGGAATCAACGAACACCCGAGGCCTCGATCCCAGCGAAGTGCTGGGGAGGCTGTTGATGGCCGATGGAGAGCCGGATGCCGACGGCTTTTGGGAGAGCGTGGCTACGAACCTCGCCGCAACTCGTCTGCGGCTGCTGTTCGTCGCGGATGACATCCCCGATCCTCTGGAGCGGGTCGTGGAGTTCCTCAACGCGCAAATGGCCGGAATCGAAGTGCTCGCGGTGGAGGTCAAGCAGTTCAAGGGCAACTCGAACCAGACCTTGGTGCCGCGGGTTATCGGCAGAACCGCGGCTTCACCGCGCCACCCGGTTGGCCATGGCACGCGCCGCTCAAAGCTCGATCGTGAGTCTTTTCTGAAGGCTTTCGGCAACGACGAACACCGCGGCGTCGCCGTTCGGCTCCTTGGCGTTGCGGATGAACACGGTGCCCTCCTGGATTGGTATTCCAACGGCGTCGGCATCCAGATACCCTGCTCGCTCTGGAAGCGACCGGTCGGTGTCACTTGGCTCTTTCCGCCGTCGGAGTGGGGCAAGGCGGTGTTGAAGGGGCTGACCGACGTCTCCGTGGGGAGATCGGTGGACCTCCCCGCAACGGTTGCGGCGCTGTCTGAAAAAGAGCGGTTGGTGTACGCGCCACTCCGACGGTGGGCGGAGGAAATCGCCGGTTACGACTTTGCGAGGGACGCCGACACCCCGTACTACCATGCTCGGACGATCAGCTACGACGACGCCGCGCTCCATATCGACCGGTTAGCGAGCGGCCTCGCAAGGGTCGTCTCGGAGATCCGATCGCTGTGACCGCGAGCGACCGAGAGACCGCCGGTGCGACGACGATCGAGCGGCTCTGCGCCGCCACGCTGGTCGACGCGGAACGCCGGATCGAAGCCCGCCTCGCCGAGCGGGTCCCGCCCGGGCTTCGGCGCGACCTCGAGCATCTGCTCGAAGAGACGGTTGATGCCGGCATAACGCGGTTCGTCTGGCTCAGGCAGTTCGAGCCGGGCAGCAATTCGGCCGACGCCAACCGGCTGCTGGACCGCCTCGAGCACCTCCGGCGCCTCACTGTTCCGGAAGGCCTCTTCCGCGAGATCCCTCCGCATCGGATCACGCGGCTGCGGCGGCAGGGGGAACGTTCCGCGCCGGCGACGTCTGGCTGGCGCGGTCGCGCCGCTACGGCGACATCCGAAGGACGAGCGCCGGA
>CBDCOK010000004.1:0-41072 GCA_965219705.1 Chloroflexota bacterium | reverse complement strand
AGACCAGCCACAGATACAGGTCGAGGCCGAGCGGCGACCTCTTGAGCGCGCGCAGCGCGTGCATATCGAGCGGGACCGGGTTGCGGATGATCTCGTTGAAAAATTCTTCCCCGAGCCGGATCGAACTCTCCCACAACGCACGAGCGTCGGGCTGCTTCGTGTCCCACCAATATTCGGCGCGCTCGGCGATGAACGACGACACGACGACCTCATGATCGCCATCGGCGTAGACGAGCTGGACCGAGCAGGAGAACAGCCGCCGCAGTTGATTCTTGAGCCGCGAGCGCTCGCCGTGCAGCCCGCCGCTACGATCTTCAAGGCCGAGCTTGTGCATGAACTCATAGAGGCTCCGACCCAGGACCAGCTCGCGGCGCTGCGTCCGCACCGCCTCGGTGCAGACCCACGCGAGCAACAACCGCGGCAGGTTGCCGTACGGCAACCGCGCCGGCAACCCGCCGGCCTGCATGATCAGGGAATACGGCCCGTTGCGCCGAACGTACTTTTCGCGAGCGCCCGGGTTCGTGCGCGGCAGGGAGCAGAGCGCGAGCAGCCGAGCCATGAAGCCGAGATCCGGCTCCGCTTCGCCGGCCTCAATGAGCTGGTTGACCTGTCGGAGCAGCGTGAAGTGATGGCGCGCGTTCGCGGACATCGCGCGCCCGCGCCCCTCGATGCCCGGCAACCGGATCGGCACGTCGCCAAGGGGCACGAACCCGTCTCGTTTACGCGCCACGGCTTTTTTGTCCTTACCGCGCCTCGCGACCTCTCAGCCAGTCTTCCAAGAGCGCCTGGAGCAAGTCTGACACATCCCGATCGGTAGTTTCATCGAGCAAGGCTCGCATCACGTTCCGGTGCGTGTCTTTACGAATGAGCGCGCTGATCTGTTTGTAGTTGGGGTTGCTCCGCTTGCCGTGGCGCGGCCGACCAAGGCTGCGAACTGCCTCCTGTTGGTCGTCACGGTCTCCCCCCACGCCGGCGGTCGCGCCCGCCCTGGCGTTCATCAATACCGTAAAACGATTGTTCTTAACCATGTGGCAAAATCTCCGCTCCCAAAACCTCGTAGGCACCCCATGCCCGCCGTGCCCGCCGATCCGTAACGGCATGTACCAGGACGCCTTCACTCGCGGCCTTGTCGAAGGCTTTGAGGCGAGGAATTTCAGCCGTAAAGAGAGGGATCCCCTGCGCCACCAATGCCGCGCGTAGGTCTTGCCCGTCGGTTTCTGGTGGCGGCGGGACTTTCGTGAGCAGCACCCGGTAGTTCTTGGCTGCCAGGCTATGGAGGGTCTGCAGTGTCCGTTGCAAGGCGCGGGTATCAAGGGCGGCCGGTACCGTGGGGATGATGAGCACATCACAGCCCCGGGCTAACTGGGCCAGGTCCGCAGGGTCCGGCTGCGCGTCTGTATCAATGACGACATGGTCGAACTGACGCGCTGTGTGGGTACCTTCCGCGACATCGACAATCGCGAACGGGAGCTGTCCGCCGGCCACCCCCCACTCGGTCGCGCTACGATTGGGGTCGCCATCAATCAGCACGGTCGGCGCGCGCGTCTGGAGATACGCGGCGAGATGCACGGCGGTCGTAGTCTTCCCGACGCCGCCCTTGTCCGCAGCGACCGTGATGTACACGGGGTCTAGTCTATCATTTTATGTACTCATAAATACATAATTCCGATTTGTGTGAAATGATGCATACCCGTGTATGCAGTTTCCAGTGGCCAGGCGACGGCTGCCCTGTTCATGACCAAGTCGCCCCTCAGCCGACCCTGGCAGAGCGCACGGGCAGCGCTTCGGTCTCTAGCGTGGACAGGTCCAAGCGCTTAGACGCGTGGTCGATGTCAAAACCGAGCACGCTACCGGCGGCGTCGCGGGCGCCGTCGGCGGCATAATGAGGGGAGCGCGCCAGCCGGGGGCTCGTCCTGATCCGCGATGGCGACGGGCTCCGGCCGCCCGTTTTTGCGCGCAGCGGCCCCCGTTGACGGCTTTGGTTCCTGCGCCTTTTCAGACCATCCCATAACTCCCTTTATGCCACCAACAAGCCAGTACCCGGGCCCCTTGCATCCTGAACGAACGTTCACTAACATGGCGCAGAGCATGGCCGCCGACAAGCCTCCCAATCGCAAGACCCGCCAAGGGTTAGAAGGGTAGGGCCGTGCCCGCCAAGCCGCGCTGGCTGCTCGCCATCCCCGACGCCATCCGCCAGCTCGAGGCGCTCGACCGGGACCTGCTCACCCGCCGCGATCTCGAGCGCCTCTTCGGCGTCTCGAAGGTCCGCGCCGCGCAGCTGATGACGGCCTTCGGAGCCGGCCGGACCGGACACATCCTGACCCTGCCGCGCGCCGAACTCCTGCGCCAGCTCCGAAGCCGCCGCAAACGCGCCGCCTGCCGCGGCGAGCAGACGCGCCGCGAACGGGTCGTCACGGAGGTCCGCAAGGCCCGGCTCACCGGGACCCGGGTGGCCGTGCCCGTCGAGGCGCTCGAGGCGCGCCTGTCGGGCCTGCCCGCGGGCGTGGCGGTCGAGCCCGAGCGGATCGAGGTGCGCTTCAGCGGCGCGAAAGACGCCGTCGGGCGGCTCTTCGCGCTCGCCCAGGCGCTGACGAACGACTACGAGCAGTTCGAGGCGCTCGTCGAGGAGGGAGAGGCGGCCGGCGGCGGGGGAGAGGTGCGGGAATGAGCGAAGCCCTGGTGCGGGTCGAGCCGTCGGACGCCCTGCGGCCGGCGCGCGCGCAGCGGGCCGAGCTCGCGCTGCCGCGGCTGATCGTCGACGCGGGGCCCGTGGCGGTGGCGCGGTTCCTGGAGTTCTTCGCCGCGCGGATCGCCAACCGACGGACGCGGGCAGCGTACGCGCGGGCCGTGGGGCAGTTCCTGGCCTGGTGCGAGGCCATGCTCGGCGACTGGCTCGTCGTCAGCTAGGTCCTCCCGGTGAACCCGGGGCCGCGGCCGTGCGGGCGCCGAAGCACGTGGTCACGAAGGGCGCGACGCCGGTGCTCTCGCCGGCCGAAGCCCGCCGGCTCCTCGAGGCGATCGACACGGGCACGCTCGCGGGTCTGCGCGACCGGGCGCTCGTCTCGGTGATGCTCTACAGCTTCGCGCGGGTGAGCGCGGTCATCGGCATGCGGCGGCAGGACTACTTCCGGCAGGAGAGCCGGGGGTGGCTCAGGCTCCACGAGAAGGGCGGCAAGCGGCACGACGTCCCGGCCCACCATCGGGCGGCCGAGGCGCTCGACGACTACCTCGAGGCGGCCGGGCTCGACGAGGCGAAGGCGGCGCTCTTCCAGAGCGTCGACCCCGCGGGGCGGAGGCTGACGGGCCGGGCGCTGTCGCGGCGTCTCGTCCTGGCGATGATCAAGCGGCGGGCGGCGGCCGCGGATCTGCCGCCCTCGACATGCTGCCACACGTTCCGGGCGACGGGGATCACGGCGTATCTGTCGAACGGGGGAACGCTCGAGCACGCGCAGCAGATCGCCGGGCACGCATCCCCGAAGACGACGAAGCTCTACGACCGGACGGCGGACACGATCACCGTCGACGAGATCGAGCGCATCGTGATTTGAGGGTACCGGAAAACGCCGGCAGCGCCACCCCGGGTTCGTCGCACCGACGAGGGCCTATTCCCCACGAATGGCTCCGGGAGGGCAGCACTGACGTGAACAAACACGGCTGATCGCTGAAACTAGATCCTTCGGCGTGGAGGAACCAAGCATTCGGATCGATGCGGGAATTGGGTGCCGCGGCGCGCACCGTCATCGGTCGAAGGCATCGAGAAATATCTCGGCTCCGGCATGATCCGGGGCATCGGCCCGGTCTGCCAAGCGCATGGTCCAACTGTTCGGCACGGACGTGTTCGACATCATCGAAGCCAGCCCCGGCCGTCTGCGCGAGGTCGCGGGGATCGGACCGACACGGGCGGCCAGGATCACCGCGGCCTGGGCGGACCAGAAGATGGTCCGCGAGATCATGGTGTTTCTGCACCAGCACGGCGTCGGCACGGCCCGCGCGGTGCGCATCTTCAAGACCCACGGCGCCGATGCCGTGCAGGTCATGAGCGAGAATCCCTACCGGCTGGCCCGCGACATCCGGGGCATCGGCTTCCGTACCGCAGATTCTGATCGCGGAACGACTCGGCATCGAGAAGACCGCGATGATCCGGGTGGGCGCCGGGATCTCGTTCGCGCTGACCGAGGCCATGGGCGACGGCCATTGCGGCTTGCCGGCCGCGGAGCTGACCACGCTTGCGGTGAAGCTGCTCGCGGTGCCGGAAGAGCTCATCGCCTCGGCGCTCGAGCAGGAGCTGGCGGAACAGACGGTGACCGCCGACAGCGTGGCCGGCACCCCCTGCGTGTTCCTGAGCGGGCTCTATCATGCCGAACAGTCGGTCGCCGGACATCTGCGCCGTGTGACGGGGCCGGGGCGGCGCTGTGACCGTTGCCGGGGTGGCAACACTCACCCCAAAACAGCCCGGACAGCCTCCGCTCACGGCCCGTGTCAAGGCGCTACGAGCCTCCTCGCGGTGCGGGGACCGTCGCCATCATCCCTCCATCTTTCGCAACCAGACCGTGTTCGCTTCGGCCTGTTCGCCATTCACGAGCCGGCAGCGCCGCGGCATGTATGCCGCCTCGAGGATGCCGGCCAGCGTCGGCAGGCAGGTCCAGCACAGCGCCACGTAGACCACCATCCAGCGCCACTCGCCCAGGTAGGCGCGATGCAACCCGAACGTGCCGCCAAGCAGCGCCAGCATGATGCCGACCCACGGCCGCTTACGACGTTGCGCTTTCAGCCGCATGACATTCCCACCCGTCGCCCGTCGATCCACCACCACTCGGCGCTCAACGGCGGTGCCGGACCTGCGTAACCCGCAGCCTCTAGAGGTAGCGCGCCACGGCGCCGCGCTCAGCGGTCGCGCCGGCGGAGTAGTGGGCCACCATACAGACGTGACCTCAAAGGCGCGGGTTGCACTCGTCGGGCACAGCTCCAGCCGCCGCTGTTCCCGCGTCTGGCTGGAGGAGCCCGAAGATCGCGCGCGTCATGAGTTGCAAGTCGTCGATAATCACGCACGTCGCTGGTAACAGAATCAGCGTGATGAATGTCGCGAAGAGCACGCCGAAGCCGAGCGAGACCGCCATCGGCACCATGAACTCCCCGTCAAAGCTCGTGCTGAAGATTCGCGGCGCGAGGCCGAAGAAGGTCGTGAGCGAGGTCAAAACGATCGGCCGAAAGCGGATGACGCCCGCCTCGCGTACTGCGAGGTGCAGGCCTATCGAATCGAACCGGAACCAGTCCAACGGCCCCCCGCCGGCCCGGCTGGCCATCCGCCCGACATCCGTCTGGATGCCTCGGGTGCGGTTGATGAAGTCGACCATGATCAGGCTGTCGTTGACGACGACGCCGGTCAGGGCGACAAGTCCAAACATCGACATGGCCGACAGGCTGAGCCCCAGGAAGATGTGCCCCCAGACGGCACCAATGAGGCCGAACGGGACCGCGCCCATGATGATGAGCGGCTGCGCGAAGGACTTGAGCGACACCGCGAGCAGCGCGTAGATCATCAGCACGGCCAGCACGAAACCCTGCACGAGCCCGCTGATGGTGTCCCGCTGCTCGGCCATGGCCCCCTCGAACGTGTATTGCACGCCTTGGTAGCGGGCCACCACCTCCGGGAGAACGCGCGCGTCGAGGTCGGCGATGACGTTTCCCGCGGAGGTCACGTTCGGATCGACCGAGGCGGTCACGTTGACCGCGCGGTTTCGGTCCACGCGCCGGATCGACGCGAACCCGCGACCCGGCTCGACCGCCGCGACCTGGCTGAACGGCACCTCGCCGCCGTCCGTCGTCCGGATGCGCATGTTCTCGAGGTCGCCGAGCGACCGCCGCTCGTCCTGCGGATAGCGGACCATGACGCGAATTTCGTCCCGTCCGCGCTGGATCCGCTGCGCCTCCTCGCCGTAGAACGCTTGGCGCACCTGCCGTCCGAGGTCCTGCAGCGTCAGGCCGAGGTTCTCCGCCGCCGGCTTGATGCCGAGCTTCATTTCCTCCTTGCCGGCACGGAACGAATCGGACACCTCGTAGACGCCGGCGTATTCTCGGAGCCGCTGCTTGACGTCCTCCGCCGCCGCCTGCAGGAGATCGAGGTCGGGCCCGGCGAACTGCACGTCGATGTCGCTCCCCAGGTTCATGATGCTCATCGAGAAGTTGACGTCGACCGCTTCGGGGATCGGGCCGGTGGCGTCGCGCCACATGAGACCGAGCTGCTCGCTGGTGTAGACGCGCTGCCCCGCCGGGAGCAGCTCAACCGCCACCTCGCCGATATTTGACGACGCAAGGACGCTGACCCCGCCGGTGGGACCTCCGCCCCGCACCGCCATCGGCTGGTCGCCGACGGTTGCCGACGTGTGCAGGAAGTAGTTCTGACCGGTCTCTTCGAGCAGCCGCTGCCGGAGTCGGGCCGCACCCGCCTCGATCTTCGCGACTGCCTCCCCGGTGGCGTCGACCGGCGTCCCCTGCGGCATCGTCACGGAGGCCGACATGAATCCCGCCTCGATCGACGGGAGGAACTCGAAGGTCGGCTGGCCCGACAGCACCATGCCGAGGGTGACGATCATGATGCTGACGCCGATCGACGCCGTCAGGTAACGCCACCGGAGCGCCGTTTCGAGGACGGGGCAGTAAGCGCGCAGCACGAACTGCCTCAGGCCGCTCGCGAACAGCGACTGGAACCGCTGCCACGGCCCCTTGCGGACGCGCTTCGGGATGTACGACAGGTGGGCGGGCAGGATGTTCAGCGACTCGAGCAGCGAGAACAGGAGGCACGGAATGACGATCAGCGGGAGCACCCGGAAAACCTTGCCCAGCATGCCGGGCACGAACAACAGCGGAACGAAGGCGGCCACCCCCGTAAGGACGGCGAAGACGACCGGCTTGGCGATCTCGTAGGCGCCTTCGATGGAACCGCGGATGCCGTCGCCGTGCTCCTCCTGATGCCGGAGGATGTTCTCGCCGACGATGATGGCGTCGTCGACGACGATCCCGATTACGACAATGAAAGAGAAGAGCGATACCTCGTTGACGGAAACGTCCAGGCCCGGCATCAGCGCGATGGCGCCCAGGAACGAGATCGGGATACCGACGCTGATCCAGAACGCCAGGCGCAGATCCAGGAACAGGGCGAGCACCAGGAACACGAGCGCGAATCCCACGAAGCCGCTCCGGAGCATCTGCGACACCCGGCTATCCAGTAGCTTGCCCGCGTCCTGCCAGATCGTGAGCGCTACCCCTTCGGGCAGGCGCGCCTGCGCCTCCTCGACGTACTCGCCGGCGAGTGCCGCGAGCTCGATCGCACTCTGGTCCCCGGTGCGGAAGACAGAGACCATCATCGCCGGCTCGGCATCGAACCGCGCATACTGATCGGTTTCCTCGAAGCCGTCGACGACCGTCGCCACGTCGCCGAGGAGCAGGCGGGTGCCGTCGGCCCGCGTCCAGAGAACCAGGTTCTCGTACTCCGCGCCCCGGTAGGCCTGGCCGATGGTTCGCAGCAGGATCTCGCCGCCCTCCGTGCGCACCGACCCGCCGGGCAGGTCGAGCGACGAGCGGCGCACGGCGTTGGCGACCTGATCGAACGTCAGTCGATGCCGCCGCAGATCGTCCTCCGATACCTCGATAGAAATCTCGTAGGGCGGCGCGCTCACGAGGTCGACGTGCGTGATCTCGGGAATCGCGGTGAGCTCGTCGCGGACCCGCTGGGCGACCTGCTTCAGAGTGAACGGGTCGACGTTGCCGGAGACCGCGATGTCGACGACCTGCTGCCGGACGGTCAGCTCGCGAATGATCGGCTTCTCCGCCTCTAGCGGGAACGTCGTGATGGTGTCGATGTTGCTCTTGACCTCGTCGATGACGCGGCGCGCGTCGGCCCCCAGCTGCGTCTCGATCGTCACCGTGCCCATCCCCTCGGACGCGGTGGACTGGATCCGCTTGATCCCCTCGATGCCCTGGATCGCCTGCTCGATGCGGACGTTGACCGCCTCTTCGACTTCCTCCGGGGCGGCGCCGAGATACGGGACCTCGACGTTGATCCGACCCAACGCCATCTCCGGGAACTGCTCTTCCGTGACGTTTGTCGCGGCGAGGATGCCGCTTGCGATGATGAATGCCATCATCAGATTGGCGGCGACGCTGTTGCGCGCGAACCACTCGATCATGCTTTTAAAGACTGTCCCCGTCCCGAATGCGCGTTACTGCAAGTGGCTCCATTCCTTGGGCCTATGCGCCTCGACCTCGGACGACGGCTCCGCGCTCGCGGGAGCGGCCCGATGAGCAGCGGGGCGAAGAACGGCGACGGGCTCGGTATCGTCGAGCGGGGAATAGCCCGCCTGCCGCTATTCCGGCTTGCGGGCGTGGACGAAATACATCGGGGTGAAGATGCCCAGGCGCCCGGCTTCCGCGAAGGCGGCCCCGGCAAGATTCAGGAGGCTCGAAACGTGGGTTGTACCGCGCGGCACGATTCTCAGCCGTTCGAGCAGCCAAAGCGAACCGTGGGTCAGCTGGCGCCCGGCAGCCGAGCTGCGGAAGCTGGCGAAAGAGACGCCTGAGCCGACCAGGGGCTGATACCAGGGAATACCAGGCAGGGCTTCTGCGGCCAGGTCGCGGGCCTCGGTCAGCTCGAAGCCGACTTCCCGCAGGGCGTCGTCGACCTCATGCGGCCGGGAGATTTCGGGGAGGCCGCCGCCATGCTCCACATCGAACTTCAGCCGGCGGTGATCCGGGTCGTCGGGGTCGAACCGGTCGGTCAGGCAATATTCGTAGGCTGCAAACCGTCCGCCGGGTTTGAGCAGCCGGAACGCCTCGCCATAGACGCCGGCCTTGTTGGGAGCGCAGCAGGTCGCTTCGATGGAATAGGCGGCATCGAACGAAGCGTCTGCCGCATCGACCTGCATGAAATCGCATTCTAGCCAGTCGGCCAGATGACTCAGGCCCGCCGCCCTACTCCGCCTCGCGGCGCGCTCGAGCTGCAGCGCATTGTTATTGACGCCGACGATCCGGGCTCCGGAGAAACGGGCGATCTCGATCAGCGACCCGCCGACTCCGCAGCCCAGATCGACCGCCGTCATGCCGGGGCTCAGGCCGAGCCTGTGGGCGAGGTAATGTTCGTGGCGCGCGAGCGACGCGGCGAAGCTCTCATTTGCGGCGCGCGGCGCGAAGTGGAAGGATTCGCCCCAGCCATACTCGTAGAAATCGGTAACCAGGTCGTAATAGGTGTTCTCGAACGTCCGGTAGTCCGCCTTGCGCTCGTCCAAACCGCCGCGCGCCGCGCCGCCGTAGCGGCGTTCGTAATCCTCAATGCGTGCGGCGACGCGGTCGCCGCCGTTTCCGTCCTTCAGGATGTCGGTGAGCTTCGATACTGCCATAGCGCCTGCCTCTCTGATGTCGCTCGCGATAAATGGATCCATCACGACACACCCCAAGACGTCTGGGAGGAGAGAACCGGACAGGGCGGTTGAAGAAAATTCGGCTACGCGGCCCCGGGCACTAGGCCCAGCGCCCTGGCGAAGACGCGCGCGGTGCCCGGCCGCTCCGCCCGGGTAGCCGTCAGGACCGCCGCCGCGAAGGCGACCACGGCCGTCGCCGCTGTCGGGGCGGCGGATGCGTCGGGCCCGCCGGCCGCGAGGCGCTGGCGCCGGATGCGGCGCCGCACGGCTTCGAGGGCGCCGCCGGCGAATGGATGCCGGCCCGACACCATCTCGTAGAGGACCACGCACAGCGACCAGACATCGTCGGCTTCCTCGGCCGGGCGGCCGGCGAGCACCTCGGGCGAGAGGTAGGGCAGGGTGCCGCCGAGAATGGCCGCGTCGTCCACCGCGTGCGCCAGCCCGAAATCCAGCAACTTCGGCGACCCCTCGGTGGTGAACCCGATGTTGCTGGGCTTGACGTCCCCGTGCAGGACGCCCTTCTCGTGGAGGGCCGCCAGGGCGTCGGCCAGCCGAGCGACGACAGACACCGCCAGCGCGCGGGCGATCGGCCCGTCCCGCAGCCGGTCCTCGAGCGTGCCGCCGCCCAGGAACTCAACGACCAGGAACGGGCGGCCTCGCCAGGACTCGACGCCGTGGATCTGGGCCACAGCCGGATGCGTCACCGTCGTCATGGCCCAGGCTTCCGGCTTCAGCCCCACGAGGCGGACGAAGGAGCGCTCGGTCAGGGTCTTGATCGCCACGTCGCGCTCGAGCTGCAGGTCGCGCGCCAGGTAGACCGCCCCCATGCCGCCGGCGCCCAGGCGCCGCGTCAGGCGGAACTTGCCGGCGAGCAGCTTCGGGACCTCCGTGGCGACGTAGGCCGGCCCGCACGCGCATCCGGGCGCCTCGCCGGCCGCGGTCAGGCATCGGCAGACCGGACACTCCTCGGCCGGCCGTGTCTCCCCCGACCCCGCGCCCGGCGCGTCGAGCAGCTGGAGGCGCGCCAGCGCCAACCCAGCGGCCGCGCCGAGCGCCTCCAGGAACGGCAGGTCGACCGAGCGGACCAAGCGGCCGTCGAGTCGACGGCTCACCACCAGAACCCCGAGCACGTCCGTCCCCGGACCGGGAACCGGCACGATCACGTCGGCGCCCGTCTCGGTAACCCAGGCCGCTTCATCGGGCGGCAGCAAGGGGAAGACCGACGGCCGCCCGGCCGGCTCGACCCGCACGGGCCCGCCGGCGGTTTCCAGCAGGTGGACGATGGCCGCCTGGCGCGGCAGGGGCACGCACCGGGCCTGCGGGGCGCTGAACCCGCCGGCGCGGGTCTCGGCGTCGTCCGCCACCAGCAGGGTCGCGGGCGAGCCGCACCCGCGCCGCACCGTCCGGGTGACGGTCTCGCCGACGGTCGTGATCCGCCCGGCCTGCGCCAGGGCGCCCGCCGCATCGGCCAGGGCCTGCCGCTGGTCCGCTGCCTCAGGGAGGATCCAGGTGTCCAGGCGGATCAGGATGCGTTCCCGGGCGGCGATCACCAGCAGCAGGATCCCGACGGCCGCGACCAGCGACTGCGCCAGCGGGTCCGCAACGACGGCGCCCACCGTGCGCTCCGAGCTGCGCCCGATGAGCCACGCCAGCGCTCCGGCGGGCACAGCGGCCGCCGCCCCGAGCCGGCCCGGGTGCAGCAACAGGCGGCGATAGAACGCCCGCACCGCCTCCCGCAGGTGGGGAATGCGCGCCGCCAGCACTGCGTACCAGAGCAGGATCAGCCCGGGAAAGCGCAGCACCTCAATCAGCAGGATCGTCGACGACCGGCGGAAATTGGACACCCAGTCCCCGGGCACGAACGCCTCGGCTAGGTTGGAGGCGGCCGACACGCCCAGGTACAGGAGGAACCCGGCGCTGAACACCACGACGCGCCGCACCTCGTCGGTCGGCGCCGTGTGCGCGCGCAGCGCGACGACGGTGACCGCCCCCAGCGCCAGCAGGTCCAGGATGGCGAGCGTGCCATCGAACACCAGGGCGACCGGCGCCCCCGCAGCGCCCGCCCGCGCCAGCTCCAGCGTCACGGCGCAAGCGAGCCAGAGGCCGCCGCCGATCAGCACACTGGTCGGGATCATGCGACGCGCCAGATCATCGAGCCAGGTCCGGCGATAGACCCGCGGGCACTCGCGGGCGAACGCCCACAGGGGGGCCGGCGCGAACAGGAACGCGGGAACGCAGAGGGCGGTGAAGACCCGGTTGGCAGCGGGCAGATGCTGGAGAAAGGCCGCGTACTCCGGCGGCGGCGGCAGCTCCAGGAAAAAGGCCTGAAGCATGTACAGCGGCTGGTTGGTGGCCTTGAGGAGGCAATAGACTCCAAGCAGCCAAGTCCGCCAGTCCCCGCGACCGGCCCACAGCAACAGGCCGGCGCCGGCGGCAAACCCGACCAGCTTGGTCGTCATGAAGACGGCCACCTCACCGTGCGCGCGGTAGAAGTCGCCCCAGGCCCACGGCAGCAGCAGCAGCGTCGCCGCCACCTCGATGCTGGCGATGGCGATGAGCGCGTGGACGGCGTGGCGCACGGCCGCGCTGCCGTAGAAGCGGGTGGCCGGCACGGTCTCCACCGCCGGTCCCGCGGCCGGCCGGCTTGCCAGCACGCGCTCGATGACGCGCAGGTTCTCGATCTGCTCGCGCTCGGCGCCCGCGGCGAGCCGTGCGCATCGCTCCCACTGCACCCTTTGGTCCAGCGTGAGCGCGTCCGCCACCTCGCCTACCCGATTGTCACGGTCGTCTGTGCTCATCACGCACCCGGCATCCCTCCGCGCAACTGCGGGGTGCCGGGCCTCGCGCCCAGCCGTGGGTGGCGCGCCGGTTCGGGGGACGTCGCCTCGGCGCACGGAAACCAGACATCGCCCGGCGCGCGGCCAAGCGGATACGGTTGCTCTTCTCCTATGACGTGTACCTGGCCAAAACCGGACGGTGGCCGCCCGGTGGGCCGTCGACGAGCTGGACGCTACCGTCTCGAGGCCGACGGCATGACCGCGCTCAGCCGAATGACGGCCCGCTTGAACGCCTTGCGCGCTGCGTCCGGACTCGGTAGGTGTTCGATGGCCGCGAGTTGCTCGTAGTTGTACCCCAGTTCCGCCCGGCCGACGATCAGCCGGCGATCGCGGGCCTTCAGGCGCTTCAGCCCCTCCCGGTAACGCCCCCACATCTCATCGTGCAGGCGTTGCTGATACTGCGGCGCCGCATCTTCGAAGGGCCGCAGGGGTTCCTCCCCCGGGGCGAAGCTGGTGATGTCCAAACGGCGGATGGCCCGGCGCAGCTCGTCCTGGACGCGGTTCTCCACGGCGCGCCGGAGATAGGCGCTCAAGGCACTGACGTGCTTAGACTCGAACCAGGTGAGCCGGGCGAAGGTGTGATGCAGCACGTCCTGCACCAGATCGCTGGTCGCAACCCCCCCGCTGCGTGCCCACGGCGGCAGGCGGCCGCTGGCTCGTCTCCGCAGCCAGGGCACATACCGCTCGAACAGCGCGTCCACAGCCGAGGAGCTACCCCGCCGCACCAGATTCAGGAGCCGCTGCGCGGAGCCGGGATCAGTGGGAGCCGCTCGGCCGGTATCGTTCGACGATGGAGACATGCCGCTCCTGGGCCTGGGCGGGTTGCGGTAGGGACAACGAGACGACGGCGGCGGCGAAGATAGTGCGGCTCACTTTGCTCCTCTGCATACGCAGCCTAGCAGCCCGTGGCAGAAGGGGCTGATTGTCAATCGAGAATCGCGTGTCCGTATTGGCGTGTCGCCGGACCATCCCACGACGAATCGGGCCGATCATGGCGCTCCGGGGCCCAGAAGCGCCGCACACGCCCCCAGCACTCGCTCAGGAGGCCGATCAGCGCCTCCACCAGCGCCGACGCGCGGCCCTGGAGGCTCCGCGGCGTGCCCACGCCCGTCAGGTGCCGCATGAGCAACCCGAGATTGACGCCGCAGACCTGGACGAGCAGCCGTTTCAGGATGTTGGGATGCCCGCGCAGATGGACGCGGCGCATCCTGCCGGTCTCGTAGAGATGCGCGTTGGGCCGTTCCAGCAGCTCGCCCCGCTGCCGCAGCAGCCGTTTCCAACGCGCGCCGCGGATCCGCCGCCGGTTGGCATACACCGCGTCCCGCGCCGCCGCCTGGCCCTTCCAGTGCCGCCGGCCGCGATCCGGCTCCGAGACGTAGCTGCGCACGCCGATGGCCGCAAACCCGACCATCGTCTCGTTGCTGTGATATCCCTTGTCGGCCACCACCTCCACGATCCCCGGCGCGCCGACCGCCTCGACCTGCTCGGCGGCCGTGACGAGCGTGTCGACCAAGGTCGTCGTGTCGCCCGCACTCGCGTCCTGCACCGTCACGCTCACGATGGCGCCTGTTTCGAGGTCGACCGCATGCTCGGCGGTGTGCGCCAGATGCGTGCGGCCGTCCTTCATCTTGGCGATCTTCTTGGCGATCTTCTTGGCGATCTTCGCGTCCGGATCGTGCGGGTGGGTCCAGTCCGCGTTCGAGCCCTTCTTTTTGCGGGTCCGGTCGAACCGGGCCAACTCGGCGCGCGTCGGCGTCGTGAGGCCGGACGCCTCGGCCAGCCGGGTCAGAAACGCGTCGTAGCTCTCGCCCGTATCCCGCCGCACAATGCTCCGCATCGCCGCATTGGCTTCCAGCGTCGTGGCATCGATGCCAACCGTGCGCCCCACCACCAGCGTGGCGTCGGCCAGTCGCTGCAACACCCACGCAGTGCCCCGTGCAGGAATGCTGGACGTCGGGACGTGGCCCGACGTCGACGTCGAGAGGGCGGACTGATCGCCGGCCAAGTCGACGTTGGCCGGGCCGACCTCGGGACACGCGATCGCCGACGGTGCCGGGGCTGCACGCACTCGGTAATCCGCCGCCCCCAGCGAGAGCGGCGCGGCTTGGCGCGGCGCGGCGTCCGGGCGGGCGGCGTGCTGGCGGGCGATGCCGGCGACGACGGCGCGTACGCTGGACGCGGCCGCCGGGTCGTCGCCCGTGTACCCTTCTGAACGACTTCGCGAGGTTGGTCTCGTGGAGTTGGGCAGGCCGCCGGGAGCCACCAAGCGCCCCCTGTGTTTTGAGCACCTGGGGGGGACACGTGCCCCGGCGGTCAGCCGCCGATGGATGCCCCGTGGGGAGTTTGCGCCGTTGAGCGCCAGTACAGGGACCGGCAGACATCGTTGGCGAGCCCGGTCGATTCGGCAGACAGGGAGGTTCGATTGAAGCTGGCATGGTTCGCGGGTGTCGACTGGGGGTCGCAAACCCATCAGGTGTGCGTGCTCGACTCCGCCGGGAAGGTGCGCGGGGAGCGGGCGTTCGAGCATGGTGGCGCGGGGCTGTCGGAGATGGCCGACTGGCTGCTGGCCTTCGCGGCGGCGGAGGAGGCGGGCGAGATCGGCGTGGCGGTCGAGACGCCGCGCGGGCCGGTGGTCGAGAGCCTGATGGAACGCGGCTTCGTGCTGCACTCGATCAATCCGAAGCAGCTCGACCGCTTCCGGGACCGCTTCTCGCCGGCGGGCGCAAAGGACGACCGCCGGGACGCACGGGTCCTTGCCTCGGCACTGCGCACCGACCCGCACTGTCTGCGACGGCTCGAGCCGACCGACCCGGCGGTCATCGAATTGCGGGAGTGGTCGCGCATCAGCGAGGACCTGACTCGGGAACGCACGCGCCTGGCGAACCGGATGCGCGAGCAGCTCTGGCGCTACTACCCGCAGTTCCTCGCTGCGATCGGCGACGACATCGCGGCGCCATGGACGCTCGCTCTCTGGCGGAGCCTACCGACGCCGGCCGCGGCGCAGCGCGTTCGCGAGACGACGCTCGCTAAACTATTGAAGCAGCACCGCATTCGCCGGATCGACGCCGCGACGCTGCGCGGTCGACTGCGCGTGCCGGCCGTCCAGGTGGCACCGGGTGCAGCCGAGGCCGCCGCCGCGCATGTGCGGCTCGTCGCCGAACGCCTCGTCCTGGTCAACCGGCAACGAGTGCACGCGCGCGGCCAACTCGACCGACTGGTACGCCAATTCGCCGAGGCCGCTCCGGTGGACGCCCCGAAGGCGTCCGCGGAAGCCGAGCCGGGGTTGCCGGAAGAGCCGCCCGACGCGGCTATCCTGATGTCGCTGCCCGGCATCGGCACGGTCGTCCTCGCCACGCTGCTCGCCGAGGCCAGCGACGCGCTGCGGCGGCGGGACTACCACGCGCTGCGCTGCCTCTGCGGGGTGGCGCCGGTCACCCGCCGTTCGGGCAAGAGTCTGATCGTGGTGCGCCGTCTGGCCGCCCACGACCGGCTGCGCGACGCCGCCTACCACGCTGGGGCGCCGGGCCGTCCTGGCGATGATCAAGCGCCGGGCGGCGGCGGCGGGGCTGCCGGCGTCGACCTGCTGCCACACGTTTCGGGCGACGGGGATCACGGCGTTATCTGTCGAACGGGGGGACGCTCGAGCGGTAACACGATGTCCTGTTCGTCTCCTAAATATTGTGTAGGGGCAGCTCAGCGCCGTCCTCGCTCGACGCCGAATAGACGGCGTCACAGAAGGCCGAATAGACGGCGTCACAGAAGAAGGAGCACGAACCATGGCCAGTACCAATCACAACACTCCCGATCAACCCGATGTCAGCATCCTGAACTGGGGTCCAGAAGCGCCTCGCGGTGGCGTCCGCGCGGTCAGGCCGAGCCGGTTCGGGTCCACGACTTTCTGGACAAGGCCCTCGGCAAGGCGATTCCGTACGGCGTGTACGACCTGACTCACGACGCCGGCTGGGTGAGCGTGGGCGTCGATCACGACACGGCGTCGTTCGCGGTGGAGACGTTGCGGCGGTGGTGGCGGCGGATGGGTTGCGTCTCGTATCCGGTCGCGCGCCGGTTGTTGATCACGGCTGACGGTGGCGGTTCAAACCGCAGCCGCAACCGTCTGTGGAAGTGGGAGCTGCAGCAGTTCGCCGACGAGATGGGGCTGCGGGTCTCGGTGTGCCACTTTCCGCCTGGGACGAGCAAGTGGAACAAGATCGAACACCGGATGTTCTGTCACATCACGGAGAACTGGCGGGGCCGGCCGTTGGTGAGTCGGGAGGTGGTGGTGAACCTGATCGGCCACACGACGACGCAGAGCGGCTTGGCGATTCGTTCCGAGTTGGACGAGAACAGCTACCCGACGGGCCAGCCGGTGACGGCGGAACAGATGGAGAGTCTTTCGCTCAAGCGGGACAAGTTTCACGGCGACTGGAACTACAGTCTTAGGCCCCGAGAGACAACATAATAATCAAGTTATTTTGGCTAGAAGCCTAAGTTGAGGCTCAAGACATGGACGTTTCTATTCTATCCCTCATTGTGGCCGCTTTGGCGGTGGTCGTCGGGCCGTCGGTTTCCTTCATTATCGCAAGACGCCAAGTGCGTGCGTCATTGGAAGCATCAAACAAGCAGATTACTGCCCCGATGCGGCAGGCATGGATCAACAAGCTGCGCGAACTGCTAGCTGAGCTCACAAGCAGCGCGCTGCACTACTGCGCGGCTGGTTTTGAGGAGCGGACCGACAAAGAGTATCAGCGTGTGACTCTCCTAGAGGCGCACATTGGCCTCATGCTTAATTCAAGCGAGGACGATCACCAGCGCTTGGAGGCACTGATAAGGCGAATGGTGAATGAAATCCAATACGAGAAGGGCAAGAAAGACACGTTTCCAGACGTTCATACTGAGGTGATGGCTCTTTCTCGAACGATCCTGAAGCGTGAATGGGACCGCGTGAAACAGCCGATGATGGTAGCGTGAGGATCGGTTCGCCGGGTAGCATCCACTTTGAGGCACGACTCTTCGCAAGCGTCGGTTCGCGGCAGGTAAACTCTATCGTCACACGCGGCCAGGTAGACTGCTCTATGGTGAGGTGAATATTGACGGCGGAACAGATGGAGAGTCTTTCGCTCAAGCGGGACAAGTTCCACGGCGACTGGAACTACAGTCTTACGCCGCGAGAGACCACGTAATAATTAAATTGTTTTAGCGAGACGCCTAAAGGTCGCCTCTCTCTATTCGCGTCGTGAGGCCCTGAAGACCGTGGTCGCGCAGGATCTCCAACATCTCCGTAAGCGGTGTTAGATCGTGGAGAATGGAAAAGTGCATGTCGACCTCGGCCCGCCGGTAGTTGCTCGCAAACCCTCTTACGCGGACGGCGTACACCCGCTGGAAAAGCAGGTCGTGCAATAGTCGGTTGGCGCGTCGTGCAGAAATCACTCGCCACACGGCCGTGTCTATGCGATTTCGTATTTCGTTGATCGCCGTAGCGACCGCCGGCGCTTGATCCGCACGTATCAGGTGTCGGATCACCAAATCTTCGAAATCCCGTTTACGTGGCTGCGACGACCTCAAATACAGCGATGTCAGGTGGGCTAGGTCCTCTGGCACAACGGTGCCGGCGTCGTCGCCTGCGAGGCCAGGCACAGTTACGATAACGAACAAATAGGGGAGAAACTCCTCTTCCTGCCTTCGTGTGGCCAAATGTATCTTGTATGTGGCCAAAGGAAAACAGTCGTCTGGCGCCAAACGGACGAGGTCACGTGCCTTTCGAAAAACGGAGCCATGAAACTTAATGTTTATGCGGAAGACCGGTCGGTCCCTACCGTTGAACACCCTGTAGTCGGTGTCCGTCCGACCGGAAGTGGTATCTTCTAGTCTGAGTTCATCAGGCTGCACAATGTTACGATACGAGCGTTCGAACGAATGCTCGGCAAGCGTTCCAAGTAGCATCTGGCCAATACCTCGGCGCGCGCGGTTCAAGAGATCCGGGTCGCCGGCGGCGCCAAGGGTGATTCCGAAAACGTCGTGTATGGAATCATTTGCATTGGCTACCTGAAGGATCTTGCCGCGCGTGGACCGAATCTGCCGGGCAAGTGCGGAAGGATCCGCACCTACTCGCACTTGGCCAGCTGCCTGGAGGAGCCTGAAGGGCTTGGACACCTCGGCAGCTCCGTAGACTTGGAGTGCAGTGGCAAGTAGATCGCCGACGGTGGTGAGCATCCTAGCGTGCCTTAGGGGAGAGAGCGAAGCGCAACTTGGAGTTCTCGACGTACGCCGCCTCCGATTCGAATGCGAGCCAGCGTCTATGTAAGGCTTCAGCGACGGCACCAGTTGTGTTGCTGCCAGCAAACGGGTCAACAACCAAACCGCCAGGCTGGGTCAAGAACTTGATGTAGAACTCAGGAAGAGCAGCCGGAAAACGAGCCGGATGGGGTTTCGTGCCATGGGTTGCACATTGCTTGATGTACTGGGAATTGCTCTCGTTGTTACCTTTCGCTAAGACGTTTGAGGGAATAGAGCCACCGCGATTGGCACGGAACTTAGCGGTTATGTTGTGGCCGCTGGGGCGCTTTTTCGTCTTGTAGCCGCGCGCAATAAGCCGCAGCATGTCGTCACTATACTGTTCGAGTACGCGGCGGTTGTCGGCGTGTGGAAACGGAGTTTTTGAAAGCCAGAATATGTACTCCACCGAGTCCTTTATCCTAATACGCCTGACGTTGACCCACTCCGCAGGACTGGGGAGCTTGGCGGGGTTGTACCAGAAGCACTCCTGGGCGAGGTGAAAACCCACGTCCTCACAGAGCATCAGCAGCAAGCGAAAGTGGTAAAGAGATCGGGTGGGCCGGCCCTTTTCGTAGCTCCCGCCTATGTTCAGTACGAGGCTGCCGTCGTGCCTCAGGATCCTAAAAAGCTGTTCACCAAAGGGACGGAACCAGTCCACATAGGCATCCTTGTCTACATTGCCGTACTCCTTTTTGAAGTGGAGGGCGTAGGGTGGCGAGGTTACGACAAGGTCAACGCTCTCTTGGGGTAGGGCTGCCATGCCTTGCGACGAGTCCAGGTGAAACATGGCGCCCAGGTGGGTCGCGTAGGCAGCCATCGGTTGCATGAGTGTGGAGGGATGTTGGTCGGACCTAGGCGTGCCGATCGGAAGCACGGGGGAAGCGGGTGCAGGAGCGGGTGCCGTGGGCGGTGGTACGGAGGACAGATGGCGTGTTGGGTGGCGAGTGGCCATTTTGTGATATACCCCCTAGATATGGATTGGCAGCATGAGAGCAAGCGGTGGGCCAACGTCGAGGACCGTGGAAGGCCGACCAGCGGGCGGTGGATCGAGAGTCCTTGGAGGAGTCGCTGAGGGTGTAGTCGCGCGGCGGTTGTCGTTGACGGGGTGCAGTTCGGTCATCGCGCAGTACCGCGAAGCCGGGGAGTGGTCTGGAGTCCCGGAACTCTGGGCAGAAGAATAGCACGCATTCGACGAGTAGCGGGTTTCCGGTTGGGAAACGGCTGGGGTGGACTCTGACGCGGATCGCGATGGCGAAAGGGCTTGTGTTGGAGGTTACGTGGGTTGCTGGCGGAAGCCGGGGGCATCGAGACTGGCGATCAGGTGGGGTGCGTCCCTGATGCGATGGTATCGCGAAGGACGCGTCCTCTCCGAACTGCCAAGCTCGAACGATCAGCACAGCAGCGCCGCGTAGTCGTCCAACGGCGATCCCGGCAACGCCATTCCTCCCCAGTGCTCGTCAGGCAACACGCGCTACGAGGTCGTGCTCGCGGCCGGCGAGGGGTGAGGTTGCTTGGGACGACCGGAGAGAATTGCATACGGAACGAGCAATGACCGCCCCATGAGTATTCCTAAGCCACTGATAATACACCAGTTACGCTATGTCGTCAGCGGGGTCTTCGGGCGCTGCGCTCGAGGTCGCCGTCGGCGGTCACGCCGATTGCCCGCGCGGTGGAACCGCTGGTCGGCCACCGCCGCGGCAGGGGAGGGGATCCGGCCGCGGCCGGCGAGAAGACCGTCGGCCGCCGGGACGATCCGGACCGGAGCCGGCGGGACTTCGCGATTGCGTGCCGGCTGCTAGAGGCCGGGACCGGCGACCACGCGATCGCGGCCACGATCGCGGCGGCGCGAGGTTTCGACCCGCAGTGCGCAGGCGCCTACATCCCGCGGACGATTCGGGCCGCGCGGCTGCACCTCCAGCACAAGGAAGGGACCGCTGAAGACAGGCCGGAGCGCGAGGCGATGCGCGCCCTGCTGATGGGCCGCAGCTTCATGGCGGCATACCGCGAGGCCCGCGGCGGCGAGAAGCAGCACAGGCTCGGTTGGTCGTTCGACTGGATCAGGGAGAAGACCGCCCCCGAGCTGCGGTGGATGTGGTCCGGGGGGTGGTTCAGGACCGACATCAGCGAGCGGTTCGGCTGGCTGTTCGAGCCCGCCTGCCTCGAGAGCCGTCCGGGCGCTGCGCGAGCGCCGCGACGTCGACCCGCACGCGCGCGTCGTGGGCCTCGGCGCGCAGGCCATCAGCGCGCGGTTCGCGGCCGCGGCCCGCGCCGCCGGCATCGAGCCCCGCCTGACGGCCCACTCCGGCCGCGTGGGGCTCGCCGCCGAGCTGACCGCGCGCGGGGCCTCGGCGCACGACGTAATGCGCGCCGGCAACTGGAAGACCGTCCGCATGGTGGCGCACTACTCGGCCGGGGCGAGCGCCGAGCGCGGGGCCGTGGCGCGCTACCTATGAGCGGCGGTGGTCGACGCGCTGGTCGCCGCCGGGGCCGACCTCAAGGCAAGGACTGACCGCGGCCCTGCACCAGGCGGCTGACAACTCCCGGCAGAGGACCCGCGATCGAAGCCCTGCTCGCTGCCGGGGCCCGGGTCGACGCGCGGGATGAGGACGGCAACACGCCCCTGCATATCGCCGCCAAGTACAAGAACAGGTTTGATCTCGGTACCCTGCAGCGCCCGCAGGCACCGAGGCTGAGGCCGGCTCAGGCGCCGGTCGCCTGGCGTTCATCACGTCGCCTGCAATCCGGTTCGCAGCTCCCGTACGTCTGCGGCCACTCGGCCCAGCTGGTTGCCGAGGTCGGCTATCCGCCGGTTCTGGTCGTCCAGCCGCTGGTCGATGTGCTGCCGCAGGTCGTCGAACCGTCGGTTCTGGGCGTCGAATCGCGCGTTCATTGCGCGTGCCTGCATCACCATCGCGGTCAGCAACACCGTCAGCAGGATGCTCGTCACTCCGACACCTGTGCCGATCACCGTCCAGATGATGTTCATCGCAGTCCGGCGACGCCCTCGAGCTGCAGGGCGCGCAGCCGCGAGGCGCGCTGGCGAACGGCCGCCTCGGTCCGGTCGAGCCGAGCGGCGAGCTCCTCGAGGCGGCGGCCGCCGTGCTCGTAGTCGAGCGCGTCGGCCAGGCGCACCGCCGTGTCCTCGGTCTCGGTCCAGCGGCGAGGCATTCGGCCGCGGATCATAGCAGCAGAGCCGGGCGACCTGGTCGTGCGCACCGGCTTCGAGCCGGTCGTCGTCGTCCGCTGCCTCGACTGCCGGGGGCACCGACGAGGTCCTGCGCGTCCGGATGAAGCGCGCCCTCGTGCTTGCGGCGGCTCGTCGGTCACCCTGAGGGGAGCAGATGGAGACGGCGTTGGATCGGCCTGTGATGCGTGCGCCGGCACCGGCCTCGGCCGCCTTTGGGGCTCAGCCGTCCCGCCGCCGCCTGCCGCCTGCGGGGTCGGCCGGCGGCGCTTCCGCCGCCCCGAACAGCTCGCGCTGCCGCAGCGCGGTGTCGACCTCGGCGGTCGTGGCCGGGCGGAAGCCGTCGCCGTCGTCAACGGCGATCTCGAACAGTCCGCGGCCGAGCCGGTGGACGCGCCAGCGCCGTGCAGCCATGGCCCGGATTTATCCGCGGCGGGCCGGCCGGTGTAGCAGCTGACTGAGCTCTTCGCGTTCGGGCTCGGCCAGCACCAGGTCGCAGATCGCGTACATCGTCGCGAGCCCGAGCGTCACGCCGAAGCTGAACACCAGCATGAGTGCCATCGGTTCTCCCTCCGAGCGGGCTATCGGCCGGTCGTCCGGCGGCCTGCAGCCGTGCCCTCCAATGGCGTCTTCGTCGGCGATGTCCGCGGGCCATCCGTAGGCGGGCCGCAACGGCGCCATCGAGGGCCGCCTGCGCGTCGACGAGCCACTGCGGGCGGAGGAGCGTTAGATTTCCCGGGACGGACGCGTCACTGGAAGTCACTGATAAACGCCCTAACCGAAATGAGGAACCGGACGGCGACCAGCAGGCCGGCCGCCTCCCGCGCGTCGGTCACGTCCCACCACTCGAAGGTGGTGACCTCCGAGCGGCACAGCCCACCCATGAAAAGAGCAGCCCGGCGATGACGCGGTCGACGGTCGCGGACGCGCCGGCGCCGCGGCCTGGTGAAGCGGCCCGGGAGCGCAGCGAGATGCTGACCGACATCCGGACCGAGGGCCGCGGCGTCGCGCGAGGCGGCCGAGGAGCAGATGCAGGAGCTCCGCGAGCTGCTGGCCCGGGTCCGATAACCGGATCTTCCGGTGCGCCGTGACAAGGCGCCATTTCCCAGCGGGTGCGAATCCCGCCCGGCAACTGTCGCTCCAGCCGGTAGCAGTCGGAGCGGACGATGGAGGTAACGACATCGGCTGAAGCACTCCGATGACCAAGGGCCGCCTTGGGCGGTTCAGCGACCACGCGGGCTGCAACGCGAGTGAACGCCGAGCAGGCCTCGAAACAAAGTGATGCGGAAGCCGACCCGCCCGGAAGACGGGGAAGGCTGCCAGCGGTCGGGAAGCGAGCGACGCGAGCACCGGCCGGTTCCGCCGGGGTAATGGCGGCGGCACGCGTGGAAGAGGGGAATGGACGCAACACGGGAAGCCCTGCCGGCGGCGTGGCACGCGCCAACCGACAACCCGCGAGGGTCAGGCCGGGCCGCGCAGAGTGGCGGAGAGGCCCGCAGTACTGGGGAAGCCGGGTAACGCCGGTGGAGGGAAGGGGCCTCAGTTCGAGAGCAGCGCATGACGGAGGACGGGACGTGAGGACTGGCGAGCGCCTATCAGCCTCAGCGAGAGTTCAGCGACTCCAGACGGCGCTACATGCGAAAGCGAAGGAAGCTCCGGGCTCCCGGTTCTACTCGCTGAGCGACAAGGTGTGGCGGGCCGATGTACTGGCGGCCGCCTGGCGGGCCGTGCGTCGCAACGGCGGCGCGGCCGGGGTGGACGGCGAGACGGTCGCGGACATCGAGTCGTTCGGGGTGGAGCGGTGGCTGGGAGCACTGGCGCGGGACCTGAAGGCGGGGACGTACCAGCCGCGCGCGGTGCGGCAGGTGCTCATCCCGAAGAAGCAACGCGGGAAGTTTCGGCCGTTGGGCATACCTTGCCTCCGGGACCGGGTGGCGCAGACGGCGGCGATGCTGGTGTTGTCGCCGATTTTCGAGGCCGACCTGCAACCGGAGCAGTATGCGTACCGGCCGGGCCGAGACGCGAATGACGCGGTCAGGCGCGTACATCGGCTGCTGACGACGGGCCACCGGGAGGTGGTGGACGCCGACCTGTCGGACTACTACGGTCAAATCCCGCACCCGGACCTGCTCCGGTCCATCGCCCGGCGCGTGAGCGACGGACGGCTGTTGGGCTGGGTCAAGTCGTGGCTGGAGATGGCGGTAGAGGAGGACGACGGGCGCGGCAACCGCCGCCTGACGAACCGGGCGCGTCTTGAGCGGAAGGGGACCCCGCAAGGGTCACCGATATCGCCGCTGTTCAGCAACATCTACATGCGCCGCTTCATTCTGGGCTGGAAGGTGCTGGGCTACGCCCGGCGCTTCGAGGCGGAAATCGTCAACTACGCGGACGACCTCGCGGTGCTCGGCAAAGCGCCGGCGGCAGAGATGCTGGCGGCGGTCGCAGGGCTGATGAAGCGTCTGAAGCTGCCGATGAACGCCGAGAAGACCCGCTGCTGCCGGTTGCCGGAGGACTCGATGACGTTCCTCGGCTACCGGATTGGACGCAACTACCGGCCGGACACGGGTGCCGCCTACATTGGCACGCGCCCGAGCCGGGCGAGCGTCCGGAGCATCTGCCGTCGCGTGAGCGAGCTCACAACGCCGCGAGCCCTGCTCCTGCCACCAGGCGTCGTGGTAGCCCGCCTCAACCGGCTGCTGACCGGTTGGGCGAACTACTTCATCCTGGGGCAGGTCAGCCCGGCCTACGAGGCGAGTCCGCCGGCCTCCTTGAGCCCGCCGCGGCCCGCCCGCCATGCACGCTCCGGGGGCGAAACCGCCTGCTGGCTCACCTCCCCCGCCCGCGCAATGATCGCATCGAGCCGCTCGCCCACCTCGGGCGGCTGCCCGATCAGGAACGCCTGCGAAACCCTCAGCAGCACGAGGCCAGCTCTGAACATCATTTGAGAGACCTCCTCGACCTCCTGTGCCGTCGTCCGGCTGTCCTCGACGAAGCCTTCGTAGCACGCAGAGAACCTCAAGACCGCCTCCCAGGTGTCATCGATGACCGCGGAGACCTCGTGGTCCACCGCCAACGCTTCCCGCTCCCGCTCCTCAAGCACCGCGACATCGGGCGCCGCGTTCTTGCGGGCCTCGACCAGGCGTGCGTAGCACGCGAGGAACCTCAAAGTCAGCTTGCACACCTTCTCGATGTTGGTCGCGATCACGGCGAGCTCAACCATCAACGTTTCCCTCTCCTGTGTCAGTGTCATCCCCTGCTCCTTTCCTCGTCCCGTGCCGGGCCCGCAGGCCGCGGCACATACGCCTTCATCCGTCCGTCTTCCGTCTTCGTCCTCGTCTTGCCCTGCATTGAAGTCTTCGTGGTACTTGCGGCTGCCGCCCGCCGGCGGCAGGGATCTCGCTGGCGGGCAGTCGGTTACTGGTGCTGGCGGGGCGAGCGCGGGGATGAACCGGGTCAGGCGCTCGCTGGCGTGGCTAGTGCCACTTGCCCCCCGCGCGGGCGGGGGAACCGCCCATGAACACAACTGCCTGGACCGTCGGCGGCGCCACGATCACTGTCCTCGTGGCGATCGCTGCTCGACAGGTTGATCAACCTGCACCTGGACGCGGCACGGCGCAACCGGCGGCCTCGGCGCGGGATCAACCCGGCAGGACTCCGGACGAGCGGATGCTCGCTGAGGTGTGTCAGGCGGTCAGCGGTTGCATCCCGCTACGGACACGGTGTCGTGCGTGGCGGGGCGCGATCTCGGCCGCGCACCGGCGTCGAGTTCCCGACCAGGTCGGAGAATTTTCGTTATGGGTCAGCCCGCGCGGCCGTTAGTTAGATGGCGTTCGGGCTCGTGCCGCCGCACCGAGGGTACCGACCAGATTCGTGCGGAAATACACTCCAAGGGCTCAGCGCAAGCCCCCGGGTGCTCCCGAGCCGGCCTCCGGGGCGCGGGAGACCGGCGGTGGAGGGAGACCGGCGCGGTTCTGTCAGGAAGAAACGCACGTTCTGGCTGAACAGTTGAGCACCACGGAACATGACTGATTCCGTGGTGCGTATCTGTCAGGAAATACCCCGAAGCCCGCATTCCATGGACAGGCCGGTAGACCGTGCAGCAAGACGTGCGCAGCGCGATCCGGTCCGAGGCTCACGGACTCGCCGAGAAAGCTGTCGGGCGAGCCCGTTGGGCGGCGCGTACAGGAAGGAGACCGAGATGCCGAACGCCGGCGAGACCCCGGAGATCCCGCAGATCCCGCGCAGAATCCCGCCCGAGAGGTTCCGCGAGCTGATCGAGGCCCTGTTGGGGGGACCGCTGCAGCACCGGACGGGGACGGCTCATCAACCCTCCTGGGGATTCATCGGATGAGGGTTCCAGGTGCTGATCGAGCGGGCAAGTTCGTTCGCAAGCAGAAGGACGCCGCCGCGGATGGCGCGAAGAAGGCGGCCCACACGGCAACGGAGATGTCGGGTCGAGGGCTTGACGCCGCAGTGAGCGGTTCGAAGGGGGGACTAGCTGGGCTGAGCGACCTGTCGTCGAGAGCCGGCTCTGCGGCTGTCGAGGGGTCGAAGGCGGGCGCTACGACCATTGCCGATGCCGCTGTGCAGGGTGCAGCCGCCGCAGCATCCGGCGCACAGACGGCTGCATCGGGCGTGGTTGATGCGACGTCCCGCGGGCTGTCCGTCGCATCCGAGGGCGGGCGGAGGGCGATGGAATTCGGCCGGAAGTCGGCAGCTGATCTGTTGTCGGTGTCGCAAGGGGTGCTCGCCAGCGGGCTGGCCGTCGACCTGAATGCGATGCTGGCGAAGATCTCGGCAGGACCGGCGACCCTCTACGACAAGGCGATGGACGCCGAGTACCTCGCCACGTCGATCGGCGGCGGCAATCATCGGATGTTCGACGGCGGCCACACGCTGGCCAGCGCGTTCGAGGCGGTGCGCGGGGCATCGGCTGAAGACACGATCCTGCAGGAGGGCTTCGGCTACATGCAGGGCCTCTTCCGGGACCTGACGACGCCGACGGGGCTTCCGCTGGCGAACTGGGACAAGGGGACCTACGACCAAGTGTCCGGGTACCTGGAGTCGCAATTCAGCATCCCGAAGGGCTGGTTCTACGACATCAATAGCTTCGACGCGGCCGAAGTGCTCGGCGCCGGCGTGGGCGTGGTGGCGGTGTTCTTCTGCTGGAACCGTGCGGACTCGGAGCAGTTCGGGCGGCTCGCAGGGAGCATGGGGCTCTCCGCTGCCCTCAGCGCGAACCCGCTGCTCTTGATCGTCACCATCGCGGCCCTGGCTCGGGCGTTCCATGTGGCGCGGCGCGAGGGCAGGGCCGGCGACGCCGTTGATGGGCTGTTCCGCGGTGCCGTGACGGCAGCAACGTCGCTCGCGGTGGTGTCTGCAGTGGCCGCTCTGGGCGGCCCTGCAGGGCTGGCGCTGCTGGTCGGGCTGATCGCCGGCATGCTGGCCGCGAAGGCTGTGTCGCGTGTCAGCGTCGTTGAGGTCGGACAGGTCGTAGCTGAACAGGCGAGAGCGAGCGCGAGGCTCCTCCTCGGACCGGGGCTGCCGAGACGTGGCAGCGCCAGCTCCTGACCGCTATCGATACCGAGCATCGGCCCATCGTTCGCGGTTCCGCGCCGCCTCGCAGCTCGGCAAGACGCTGCTGTGTTCGGGGGGTCGCGCTCCGCGCCGCGGTCGGAGAGCTGACGAGCCTCCTGCAGCGCGGCGAGCCGTTAGCGTGTATCAGCGCACGAATGGTGTCGGTACCCTTTCATGGCGGGGATGCGGCGTAGCGAGGTAAGCGTGCTGCGCTGGGCCGACGTTGCCGATTCGACCGACGGCGACGGCATGCTCGTCACCGTCCGCAGGAGCAAGACGAATCAGGAGGGCGAGGCGCGCGACGTGCGGTTCGTCAAGGGCCCCGTGGCGCGCGCCCTCCGCACGCTGCGCGCCGCCGCGAGCCCCGAGCCGGGCGAGCGCGTCGTGCCGCTCTCGCCGCAGATGATCGGATTGCGGCTGACGGCGGCCGCCAGGGCCGCCGGCGTCGACCGGCGGGTCACCGCCCACTCCGGGCGGATCGGGCTCGCGTCCGAGCTCACCAGCCGCGGGGCGTCGACCACGGACGTGATGCTCGCCGGCAGCTGGAAAACCACGCGGATGGTGGCCCGCTACAGCGCCGGCGCAACCGCCGAGCGCGGCGCCGTCGCACGCTACCTGTAGGCGCGCCGACGACCTGCAGCGCGACGCCCTGCGGGCCGTGGGCATCGACGCGGTCAACCTGTACCACGACTTCGCGTCCGGCGTACGCGACGACCGGCCGGGTCTCGACAGCTGCTTGCGCGCCTTGCGGAAGGGCGACGTGCTCGGTGGCATGGAAGCTTGACCGCCTCGGCCGGAACCTCGCCCATCTCGTCAACACCGTGCAGGACCTGTCGGCCCGCGGCGTGGGCCTGCGGGTGCTCGCCGGCCAGGGCGCGCAGATCGACACCACGACCGCGGCCGGGCGCCTCGTGTTCGGCATCTTCGCGGCGCTGGCCGAGTTCGAGCGGGAGCTGATCCGCGAACGCACCGTAGCCGGGCTCAAAGGCCGCGCGGGCTCGCGGACGCAAGGGCGGCAGGAAAGTTCGCGCTGTCGAAAGCCCAGGTGCGGCTGGCTCAGGTCGCGATGGCCCACCGCGACACGTCGGTGTCCGAACTGTGCCGCGAACTCGGGATCAGCCCGGTGACGCTCTACAGGCACGTCGGACCGCAGGGCCAGTTGCGTGAGCAGGGGCAAAAGGTCCTCGCCTCCTGAACCGGAGTGCTTGGACCGCGCCGCTTGGCGGGCACCGGCTTAGCGTAGGATTTCGCCCCCTCCCGCAAACAACCCGTGTACGGGCCGGCTGTTGCGAGCGGGGAGCCGGCGCTTGGCGCGGCTCGCCTCGTGTTGGCTCACCCGCCGAGGTCATGCCCGGCGCCGCGGCGGGCTCATGTACACGGATCCAGGAGCGTCGTCGACGCTGCGGCTGTCAGCCGATGATGAAGTCCGACGTGTCGAGCGTGGACACCGGCACATTCAGTGTGATGCTTCCGAAGTCGGCGAACTCGGCTCCGAGCAGACTCAGATCGAGGACGTTCCCCGAGCTTCCGTCGAGCATGTTCTCGAGATCGGCGTTGCTCACGGCGCCGTTGTAGAAGTCGAGCACGATCATGTCCTCGCCCCTCGTGAAGTCCCTGATCTCGCCGTCCGAGTCCATCCGAGACCCGTAGAACCTGAACGTGTCGTCTCCCGGGCCTCCCTCCATCGTGCCTGGATGCACGGCGGCGTGCAGCTCGTCGTTGCCCGGGCCGCCCACGAGCGAGTCCGCGTGGTCGTGGCCGCCGCCCCACAGGGCGTCGTCGCCGGCGCCGCCGCTCAGCCAGTTGATCGTCGAGTTGTTCGTCCCGTCGAGCAGGTCGTCGTGTCCGGAGCCGGTCACGGCCTCGATTCCGACCAGGATGTCGCCCTCGGCGTGCCCTCCGCTGCCGACGATCAGGTTCGTGTCGTCCAGGAAGATGGTCACGCCGTCCGGCGAGTCCGAGTAGACGGCAACGTCCGCGCCCTCGCCCCCGAGCAAGACGTCGCGTCCCGTGCCGCCCGTCAAGCTGTCGTCGCCCGGGCCGCCCAGCAGCAGGTCGTCGCCCGGGCCTCCATCGAGCGCGTCGTCGTCGCGGTCTCCGGCGAGCATGTCGATGTCCTCGCCCCCGGTGAGGCTGTCGTTGCCGCGGCCCCCGCGCACGACGTCCGCTCCCGTGCCGCCGTGGATCTCGTCCATGCCCTGGTCGCCGTAGAGCGAGTCGGGGCCGGGCCCGCCGTTGATGAAGTCGTCTCCCGCGCCGCCTCGCAACTGGTCCTGACCGCCGAGCCCGTGGATCCGGTCCCCCAGCTCCGTTCCGAAGTACTGGTCGTGTCCAGACGTTCCGTCGAAAATCGCCATCTCAGTCTCCTACTCGCATGCGTGACCGTCGCGGTCGCGGTCGCTGCGCGTGTTCAGAGCGTAGGTCCGGCGCTCTGCGTCGTCCCAGCTGCTCTGGTACGTTCCGCCGCTCTGGTTCACGCCGCGGTTCCAGCCCGCGCTGCGCATCGCGCTGCAGTTCGCGAACGCCTGCACCGGCGGATGCGATGTGTCTGGCGGGTCTTCCGGCTCGGTTTCTCGCGGTGTGAGCCTCTCGCATGAGATCGCGGCTCTGCCGCCGCATCCGGCCAGCAGCCTGTTGAGCGAGTGGACCTCGTCCTGGTCGATCGTCAGCCCGTACGCCTGGCGTATCTGGATCACCGTCTGGGCAAACCAGCACCGGTTGTGCTCGGGGTGCCAGCTCGATGCGTCTCGCGCGCCCTTGTACCGGCGGTTGAGCGGTGGGCTCGCCAGGGTGAGGTTCCGGATGTCGGCCGCGAACCTCCGCTTCGTTGCCGAGTCGGCGGCGCACAGGCCGCTATCGTGCGCCTCGGATCGGGCCAGGACGTGCTCGATGTCGGTCTCCCGCGTCGACTCGAACGACTCGCAGGTGTACGGGCTGTAGATCCCGCCAAGCTGACTGACGATTCGCTGCTCGACCGACTGCGAGTAGCTGTACTCGTCGGCGTCGTACGGCGCGCACCGGTGCTCCGGCGCGATTGTCAGCCCGCGCCATGTCCGCGCGCCCGCGCTGTGGATCTCCCCCACGGCCGGACGCCCGTCTTGCGTCCCGACCGTGGCGCCGGTGGCTGCCGGCTGTGGCGGCGCGCTCGTGCTCGGTGCGATCGGGTTGACCTCGTTGTCGCCGCATCCGACGAGCCCCACCATCAGCGCGGCGGCGATTCTGATTCTCATGGCCGCTTTTTTCCTCCTCCTCCTGCTGCTGCGCCCGGCGGCTGCGCGCCCCCCGCGGCTGTTGTCGGCCTCTCAGACGGACGCCCGCCCGCTCAGAGCGCCGCGGCGATCCCCCAAGGTACTGAGGGTCGGCCGAGGTCGAGTTTGGGCCGTACACGGCGAATCTGGCAGTCTATTCCGTCGATGTGGCCGTTGAACGGGATCGCCATGGGGGAAGCGGAGCGCCGCGGCAGGGTGTTTCAGACTGATCTGACGCCGATTCACGCGGCCCGGCGTAGGCCCGCCGCGGCGGCCGTCTCCGGCGTCGTCTCCCCCGTCTCGGGCATCCTGCGGGGGATTGTATCGGCCACGATCGGGGTAGAGTCTCGCAACGCCGGCTGTTGCGACAAGAGCGAGGTTCTTGCCACGATATGCGGATGCGATTCTTGATGTTCGCCTTGGTTGCGCTCATTCTGGCGTTCGCGCCGGCCTGCGGCGACGACAATCCTGTCGCCCCCAGCCCGCCAGTAACCGAACCCGAACCCGAGCCGGAACCCGAGCCCGAGCCGGAACCCGAGCCCGAGCCGGAACCCGAGCCCGAGCCGGAACCCGAGCCCGAGCCGGAACCCGAGCCCGAGCCGGAACCCGAGCCCGAGCCGGAACCCGAGCCCGAGCCGGAACCCGAGCCCGAGCCGGAACCCGAACCCGAGCCGGAACCCGAACCCGAGCCGGAACCCGAGCCCGAGCCGGAACCCGAACCCGAGCCGGAACCCGAACCCGAGCCGGAACCCGAACCCGAGCCGGAACCCGAAGCGGACCACCCGCCGGTGCGGACATATAGCAACTGCACGGCGATGCGCAACGCCGGCTGGAATCGTGGGGTGAACCGCAACGGCGGGACATATCGGAACAGCTGGGACGCCGCCGAGCGGCGGACATACAGCCTCAACACGTCGCGAGATCGCGACAGGGACGGGCACGCTTGTGAGTGATGCGAATGAGTTCCGGACGTTGCTGGTGATGTGTTGACGGCGCGGCGGGGGTCATGCCACTGCCGATCAACGACGCGGGGCGCGCGCCGGCCTCGACGACCTCAATGCGTCGATCTCCCGGGAACGCCTGGGCGCCAGGGGAACCGGGAGAAGGCCCTGCAGCTCTATCCTCGCCGTCTCGGCAGGCTCGGTGAGGCAGGCCGCGACGAGGACGGGCGCGGCACCAGGTTTCGAACCGGGCCCACCTGGCCGGTGTAGGCGCGGCGGGTGTTCGGGGCGTGGGGCGTCGGCCCCCGCCGAGGTACAAGACAGATGACCGTAGCGAAATCACTCTCGGAGATGTACGGCGGTATCGACGCTGCCCAGGTGCAGGCGGATTACCAGCACGTGCTGGTACCCGGAGAAACCGTCGAGTACGCCTGCAAGACGGTGCGCGACCTGTTCGTCGTTACCGACCGCCGCATCCTCAACGTGGACAAGCAAGGGCTCACCGGGGCGAAGAAGAACTACGACAGCATCGCGTTCAACAAGGTCGGCCGGTTCTCGGTGGAGTTCGGCGGCAAGCTAGCCGGTATGGTGACGGTCAGAATTTGGGCATCCGGCGCCGGCGACAAGCTGGAGGTGCTGTTCGACAAGAGCGCTAACGGCGCGGGCATCCAGAAGGTGCTCGCTACCAAGATCCTCTGAGTTCTTGCCGCCGGCACAGCCGCCGCGGCGGGCTGGGTCTGTCGCACCAGCGCTCGGACGCGGCGGGCCCCTCTGAGCCCCGTACAGCGCCGCTCCGACGAACGTGAGGTCTGATGACGAGAGCAAGGGACGGATGGCACGTGCTGCAGCTGACCGTGGCCGTTATGGTCTTCGCGTGCGGCGGTGGCCGGGACACTTCCGGCGTGGAGGTGTCCGAAGCGACGTGGACCGATAGCCGGTGGCCGCTCACGGTTGCCTCGGGGCGGTTGTCGTGCGAGGGAACGTCAGCGCGTCCAGTGCCATGGTTTGAGAGCCAGGACGGGCTAATGTGGCCGTTGAACGGGATCGCCATGGGGGAAGCGGAGCGCCGCGGCGGGGTGTTTCGGACTGATCTGACGCCGATTCACGCGGTAGACGAGGACCTCATGGCAGAGTTGCGCGAGGCCGGTGCTTCGGAGAACCCGAGGCCCGTGGCGGCGCGCACGTCGTCCGTCCGCCCGCCAAGTGTCCGGGTACCTGGAGTCGCAATTCAGCATCCCGAAGGGCTGGTTCTACGACATCAATAGCTTCGACGCGGCCGAAGTGCTCGGCGCCGGCGTGGGCGTGGTGGCGGTGTTCTTCTGCTGGAACCGTGCGGACTCGGAGCAGTTCGGGCGGCTCGCAGGGAGCATGGGGCTCTCCGCTGCCCTCAGCGCGAACCCGCTGCTCTTGATCGTCACCATCGCGGCCCTGGCTCGGGCGTTCCATGTGGCGCGGCGCGAGGGCAGGGCCGGCAACGCCGTTGATGGGCTGTTCCGCGGTGCCGTGACGGCAGCAACGTCGCTCGCGGTGGTGTCTGCAGTGGCCGCTCTGGGCGGCCCTGCAGGGCTGGCGCTGCTGGTCGGGCTGATCGCCGGCATGCTGGCCGCGAAGGCTGTGTCGCGTGTCAGCGTCGTTGAGGTCGGACAGGTCGTAGCTGAACAGGCGAGAGCGAGCGCGAGGCTCCTCCTCGGACCGGGGCTGCCGAGACGTGGCAGCGCCAGCTCCTGACCGCTATCGATACCGAGCATCGGCCCATCGTTCGCGGTTCCGCGCCGCCTCGCAGCTCGGCAAGACGCTGCTGTGTTCGGGGGGTCGCGCTCCGCGCCGCGGTCGGAGAGCTGACGAGCCTCCTGCAGCGCGGCGAGCCGTTAGCGTGTATCAGCGCACGAATGGTGTCGGTACCCTGATCGGGAGCCGGCAGACCGAGGAGGTTCCCGATGATCCGCGTGACGTTCGTCGTCGTCGTTCTGCTGGGCGTTCTCCCGGCCGCGGCGCAGGAGCTCGGCTTTCTGGCTATTGACGAGGAGAGCGGCCGGTCGTACCCGCGATCGACAGACTCGAGGTGTGGCCGCATCGGCCGAGCGAGCAACGCGACCCGCGACGAGCGCTCGGTGTGTTCCCTGTAGGAGAGGACGCTGGCACCGCGCCATCCTGTTCTCCAGCGTCACGCTGGCTCGAATCTCGTCCCGGCCGCTGGTGCCGTGTCCGCATCGTTCCCTGTGTTGTCGATGTCGGACGACGTCGGGCTTTCGGGCGCTCTAGCGCGCCTGGCCGCCGCGCGGCGCCTGGTCGTCGCGGGCGACGTCGATGGATGCGGGCGTTTTCGGGGGCGGGGTGGTGGCCGTTGGCCGCACGGGCGGGGACGCCGGGCCGGGCTGGTGCAGTGCTGCCCGGCAGAGGGTGCGCACGGTCTCGATGAGCGCGTCGATGAGCGCGGCCTCCGCGGCGGACGTCATCGAGCGCTCCGCCTCCTCCGCCTTTGCGCGCGCGTCGGCGTCCCGTAGGACGGCGGTTCGCTCTAGTACGGTCGCGCCTACCAGACCGACATCATCGCCGTCGCGGCGCAGGCGCTCGGCGGCGCGACGCAGTGAGGCGTCCGTCAGCGGGATCCCCTCCGGCTGCTCGTCGTGGAGCCGGGAGCGTGCCTTCATCGCGGCCCGCCCCTCGGCCGGTGTCAGCGCCGGCGCGGGCTCGAGCGCGGGCGGCGGCGCCGCCGCGGGTTCGTCGGCCGTGGCCGCGACGGCGACCTCCGGGGCCACGGCGGCGGCCACGTGCTCCGTCGGCAGCGACGGTGCAGCGGTTGCGCTCGATACGGGTGCGGGCCGGTGGGCGCGCGCCAGGATGTCAGCCGCGTGCCGGTGGCGGCGCTTGAGCGCGGCGACCAGGCGATTTTCCTCGCGCCGACTGGCGTTCTCGGCGCGCAGGAGAGCTCGGAGCGCTGCGACCACTGTCTCCTGCTCCCGGCGCAGCGCCGAGTACGCGCGGGCTCCGATCTCCGTCAGCTTTCCGCGGCCGTCGCTCCGAGTTTTCTCCGTCGCCGGGAACTGCCGGAACGCGGCGCGAGCGGCGGCGGCGTCGCCTCGCGCGTACGCCTCACGCGCCTTGTCGCGCGCGGCGTTGCGGGCAACCCGTGTTGGGACCTGGATGCCCCCATGCTCCCGCTCCCAGGCTTCTGCCCAGCGCGAGCCGCCCAGCGCCAGGTTTCCCTGGTGGACGCGCCCGGTCTCTGGGTGCACGACGCAGACGATGAGATGCAAGTGGGTCGGCTTCCCGTCCTCGACGTGGCCGACCATGACGATCCGATGGTCGCCTAGGCCGTTTGCCGCGATCCAGCTGTCGCCGGCTGCCACCATCTCCTTCCACGTCGGGCGCTCGCCATTCGGCCAGCTCAGGGCGATGTGGCGGAAGGGCGTCTTGCATTTCCGGCCGCGCGCGCTGAGCCCCGCCAGCCGTTTCAGCGCCGGCCCGTCTGCGGCTGTCGACGCCAGGACCCGGGCGAGCAGGCGCTCGGCCTTGGCCAGCTCCGCGTCCTCTCGCAGCACGTCGACCATGGGCACGCCGCGGCAAGTCATGCCCGCGACGCGGTCGCGGGTCGTGGCGTGGCCCTCGTCGTGGCAGACATAGGCCATCAGCCCGCGGACACCATGCCCCTCGGCTAGTACGCGCGAGGTCATCGCGAGCGCCTCTGCAGCAGCTTCATGATCAGCGGGCTGAGCGCTCTGACGCTGTCCTCCATATGCCAAGCCGCCGTCAAGGTCAGGTCCCGCCGGTCGGCGGCCGAATGCAACCGCCTGACGGCCTGGTTGAGATTTCGCGCGATGGGCGCGATTGCGGCGAGCAGCTCCGCGCGCTCGGCCCCCTTCTCGGCTGGCGAGCGATCGCCCCGCAGACGATAGACGCCGGCGACGAGCGTCTCGCTTAGCGAGTCGCCGCGCCGCGCGGCTAGCGCGCGCAGTTGCTCACCCTCCGCAGGGGTGAGCCGCGCGAGCACGCGCACGCTGCGCTTCGCCTGATCGGCGAGGCGAGGGCGGCCGCCGCGGGACGGCGTGGCGTCGGGCATGCACACCATGATATATCATGGTGTGCATCGGGACAGGAATGGGTTAGCCCCCCAGATGGGGGCGGTTTCGCGCAGCGAAAAACCCACTGTCCCTATAGCCGGAGTACTCCTGCGTCTGGCTGGCGGTTACCGCTAGCCAGTATCGGCCACGCGGTAGCGGCGCGGCGGATATGGCCGGGCGGTAGCGGCTCGGCGGAAACGGCAGAGCGGTAACGCGTCTTGTGTGGGCCAGATACCGCCGAGCGGTAACTGCGCACGGCGGTATCTGCCGGGCGGTAACAGCACAACTCGGGCGCTCCGAGGCGCCCCCGGCTGGCTTGCGTTGCGAACGCGTCCCCAACAAAAAAGGCGGAAAAGGCGGCCGCCTTGGGCTGTTTGGGACGCGTTCCAAACGGCTGTCTATACTGAGTGATGGCGAAAAGGAAGCGGAAGCTCGTCCCCGTGCGCTCGGGGCCGCCGTCGAAGGCGTCGCAGTCCGTGATGGTGCGGTTGCCGAAAGCGCTGCTCGACGATCTGCTGGCCACCGCGCACTGGCAACGCCTGCAGGGTTCGGACAGCGGCGGCATCTGGTTGCCGGTGAGCGCGGACCAGGTTCCCCTCCGCGCCCTCGTCCGCGACGCCCTCACGGCGGTGGCTCTTGGGCGCATTGAGCACAATCGGCAACAGGCCAATCGCCTGAACCTCAGTCGGTTCGAGCAGCTGCGTAGCGCCCCAAAGTCGGTGGCGCGTTACGAGGTGCACGCCGCGCTCGAGGCGGCGGCGAAGGGGGCGTCGTGACCAACCCCTCCACGTTGCGTGGCCGACGTCATCGTGCGCGCCTCAAGGCCGAGAAGGGGGCGCATGTCGAGCGCATCGCGCAGCTCGACGGTGAGCTCGCCCGCTTGAAGGCGACCGCTGACGCCGCAGCGCGGTACGGCGATAGCCTTGTGGTCGAGCTGAAATACCTCCTGGGCGCGGTCCTTTTCGCGCTCGGCCGGTCCGAACTCGCCCGCATCACCAAGGGGAAGGATCCTGGCTCGCCGGGGGCGTGGGCCGCGACTATCGAGCACTTCGAGCGCGCTCTCCGGGCATCCATCTCGCAGCGGGCCAAGGGCAACGTTCCATCCCTGGCGGCCGCGTGCCTCAGCGGCCGCGGCCGCCACGGGCCGACTGTCGAGCGGAGCCCACACCCTCTCACCGAGGAGAAGCTGTGGGCCATCACTCAGGATGCCGTCGAGGCGCGTGCTCGAGCGCTCGCTGAGGAGGCTTCTGTTGCGGCCGGCGGGCAGCCAGTGGGCGGTACGACGAGCATCCCCGGCCCGCCGGAATGACCCGTGCATAAGGCGCACCGCGAGGTCTTCGAGTGAGAGCGAGTCGCCACGTTCATCGCCAACGAAGATCGCCGCAACACTGCAGCACGTCGTCGTCGTCGTCGCGGTAGTCGTCGTCGTCCTCTTCCTCCTCGTCGTCGTCGTCGCGGTCGTCGTCGTCCTCGCGGTCGTCGTCTGTCATGCGCCCCTCCCTGTCGTGTCACCACTTCGGCGACCGGCCGTCAAAGTCACCGCCGCGCGAACCAGAAGCCAGAGCGCGCAAAGGTGCACCGCCGCGGTCGAGCGCGACCGCCCGCCGCAACTGGTCAGCCGCCCGTTGTTTGTCCTCGCCCTTCGGGGCGCCGCTGGCCACGAACAGCCGGTCGAGCTCCCGCCCAGGTCCACGTCGATCACGCCCCCGCCTCCGCGACCGCCCGCCTCACCACGACACTCAGGGCCTCGCCCTCTCGGCTTGCGTCGACTGTCCCGCACCGCTCGCACGATGCGGCACGCCTCGACGAGTAAGTGAACCGCCGCGCGGAACGACCGAGCGTCTAGCCCGCCATCCCGCGCCAGCGTTTCGGCCGAGAATATCCGGCCGGCCGGCCCAGGTCGTTCGGGCGAGGAGATCAACCAGCCGACGAGCACGCACGTCGCCATCGCGACTGGCCGCCCGTCCGGCGACTCAAGATGTCGCACGCCGTGACGCTCGCAGTGCTGGCGAACCAGATCTGCCGGACTGCGACGCGAAGGACCGCCGCCCGCATGACCGGGGGCGGCGCCGGCCCGACCCGGACCACTCCCCGACCACGGCTGACCCGGTAGCGCGGCCGGCCCGCCGGCCACGACGCCGTCGCGGCCGATGGCAGGACCTCCACCTCCGGTGCTGCCTCCGATGCGGCTCGGTCTGGCGCCGGCGGCGCCGAAAGACCTGCCCGAGCTGCAGACTCGACGACGTGGCGTTCTGCTTTGGTGACATGCTGATGCCGACCTGCCGATGCTGCAAGCGGTCCAGGTGACCGATGCGGAGAACGTCGCCGTCGAGAACGATCGGCGGATCGGCCTCGATGGTCCGTACGCGATCCGCCACGACGTCAGACGCATCCGGCGTCCACCGGTCGGCGTAGCCGCGGATGTGTCCGAGACGGTGGACGCGGCCTGACGACTTGTCGAACTTTCCCCATGCCCCCCGTACCATCACTTGTCGCGGTCTCACGGCCCGTCGGACCCGCAGCGCATCAGCGCCACCCGCGAACAGTAACCCCAACGCCATGAGCACCTTCGTTGCGATCGACTTCGAGACCGCCACCACCCGCCGCGACAGCGCGTGCGCGGTCGGGCTGGCGGCCGGTTGCAACGGCCGGGTCGTCCTCGCGCGAACCTACCTGATCCGTCCGCCCACCGCGCAGTTTACGTTCACCGACCTCCACGGCCTGGACTGGGAGGACGTGCACGCCGCGCCGACCTTCGCCGAGCTGTGGCCGACGCTCCGCGCCTGGATCGACGACGCGGCGTTCGTCGCCGCCCACAACTTGCCGTTCGACAGGAACGTCCTGCATGCCTGTTGCGCCCGGTACCGGCTGCGCCTGCCACGGACGCCGTTCACGTGTACCGTGAACGTCTCGCCAAACTTGGGGCTTGGGGAGCAATGGAACCGAAAGTACGGTAGAAGACTCGATCTAGGTCCGCCGGAGTAGCCGCGACACCGTTGCCGGGTGGACGCCGAACAGGCGCGCCGCGTCGGCGGCGGTCTTTTTCCCCTGCTTGACGAGCGTCACAATTTCCTGTTGCTGGTGGGGCTTGAGCTTCGGCGGCCGGCCGCCGATCCGGCCTTCCTTGCGCGCGGCGTCGAGGCCCGCCTTGGTCCGTTCCTTGAGCATCGCGCGCTCGAACTCGGCGAACGCGCCGACCATCTGCATCATCATCCGACCCGCGGGCGTGGTGGTGTCCACCGCTTCCTTGAGGCTGCGAAAGCCTGCGTGGCGCTGCTGCACCCGCTCCATGATGGTCAGTACATCGCGCAGGGAGCGTGACAGGCGATCGAGTGTCCAGACGACCAACACATCGCCTTTCCGGAGCTGACTGAGCAGCTTGTGCAGCTCGGGCCGATCCCAGCGGCCGCCGGAGGCGTTGTCGCGGAAGATGAGCTCACAGCCGGAGGTTTTGAGCGCGGCGACCTGAGCGGCGGTAGTTTGCTCGCCAGTGGAGACGCGCGCGTAGCCGATGAGCATGATTGCGTAACGGTATTGCATACGTGCCTGGTAATGCAATGCTGTTTTGCACCCTGTAAACGTGGGGTGTCCTGCCGATCGCCCCTCCGTGCGCAAACCATTGTTTATGCAACTCAGCCACGTCGGGAGGCCGCGATGCCCGTGAGCTTCCTGCGCCCGGCGCAGCGCGACAGCTACGGCCAGTACCTGGGCGACCCGTCAACCCGTCGAGAAGCGCGGCGATGCCAACCGTCTCGGATTCGCTCTGCAGCTCACCACGGTGCGCTTCGTGGGGACGTTCTTCGATGATCCGACGGCCGTGCCACCGGCGGTACTCGCCACGATGAGCCGGCAACTTGGCATCGATACGACCACGGACTTGACCGGCTATCGAGACGGCAAGTGGCGCTTCGCTCATGCCGCACAAATCCGGACGAGCACATCAACCTGCTGGGACGCTACTCGTTCGCCGTACCTGAATCGGTCGCTCGGGGCGAGCTCCGGCCGCTCAGAAACCCCGCTGACGGCGGTCGCTAACCGTACTTTCCGTTCCATTGCTCCCCAAACCCCAACTTCCGCAGCTCGCGCTCGGCGATCGCCGTCGTCTCCCAGCTCCTCGGCCTCCGTCCGGCGCCGCAGCCGGGCGCTCAAGTCCTTCACGTTGGAAGTCATGCTCGTACAGCGCTCCTTTCAGCCGCCAGCGGTCCCCACGCTCCCGGATCGAGAACGGTTACGTAGTGCTTGCTCTCACGCGGCACCTCGAAGCCCGCTTCCTTCAGGGCGGCGACGACGCCGGCCCGATCCTCTATCTGGCCGCTCTCGACGCGCTGCACCAGGTATTGCTCGATCACGTCACGGGGATCCCCCTCGCGCCGGGTCCCGGCCCGCAGCTCCGCCGCCTCGATGTAGGCGCGATGTCCAGGTTGCTGCACCCGCGCCCGCGCCGGATCGTCCGGCCGGCTCCAGGCGTGCAAAACGTTGCAGGCTTCCACCAGCGGGCCATACGTCTGCTCCCAGCCCGGCGGCGCGATGTTCAGGCTCTTGCCCGTCTCCAGGTCGCACCGCCGTCCAGGCGTAGCGGTCCGCCGCCAGATATCGAGCGCGTAACCGCGAGGACGTAGCATGCCGAGCGGCACGGATCCGGACCCGAGGGTCGACCACCTTGGTCACCGCCGCAGCTCCGGACGCCGGCGAGCTCCTGCAGGAGCCGGCGCCTGTCCAACGTCGCCGGGCGATCTGGCAGCCTCACCACAAACGGTCGCTGAGGTCGCGCCGCCGACTCAGGTGTGAAGCGCCCGCCGGTCCCGTGCAGACGGGCCGGCAGGTAAATCCTGCCGGCCCTAATGGCCCTCTGAGCCGCAGCGGGCCGGGTGTGTCACCCGCAGGGCCGGAGCGCAGCGGAGGACGGCGTAGCCGTTGACATGCCCGGATTGCGGAGGCTATCCGGGCTCTGCCTGATTTTCCGAGTCCGTCAGGACCGGGTCCGGGATGTTGGCTCAGACTTTGCACAGCAGAGAGCTGGTACTACTTGTCGGGTTGTACTACTTGATCTGTACTACTTGTAGGGGGAGCCTGTTTACCCGATAGATCAGCCCCGCATGGAGCCTGTTTACCCGATAGATCGGCCGTTCGGATGGAGCCTGTTTACCCGACGGAAAACCCGCGGATTCACACCCCTTTGTGGAAACCCCCGCCCGGCGCCCCATGCAGTCCGAGGAACCGCGTCTGTGCGGCCGGGCGAGAGGGCCACCCCGTGGCCGAACGCCCCGCACGGGCCAACCTCGCGGCGCGCTAGCCTAGTCGCCGATGAGATGGAGCTCTGACGGTGGGATACGTGGCGGCGACGGCTCGATGACCAGCCGGCCCTTGACCGTGTGATAGTTGAGAGCAGGCCACGTGCGCTTGATCTTTTTCAGCTCGCGCATACACACCACCCGAAAACTCTTGACGGTGCTGTGCTTTCCCGCATTCGCCGGAACCGCGCCGAACTGCCGGTACATCTGTCGCCACGTGACGGTGAGCGGCACACGGAGCGAGAAG
>CBDCOK010000003.1:0-4726 GCA_965219705.1 Chloroflexota bacterium | reverse complement strand
GGTTCCGAACGCCCCCGCACAGGCGATGCATCCTACTGGCAGTAAGATGAATATTGCCGCCAAGGCGGCAATAATTCCTACTGTGATTTTGAAACCCTTGGCGAACGAGGTATCGATTGTTTTGATTGATTCGTCCTCAATGCCTTCCGGTTCGCTTGATTGATGTTCCGGTTCATCCCACCGATTTCCCAGCGCAACTCGTCGATATTCCATGCTGCCTCCCATATGGCTCCGACCAATGGAGCCGGGTCTAGCATCGTCCGCACGGAAATGCGCGTCAACCCTGCCTATTCGCCAAGGGTCCAGGGAGCTACCCCGGGCCGGGTTCATGGCTGTTGTATTCAGCAGGAAACCCGGCCTAGCGAGCATCCCGTCCGAACGATGCACCTGCATGGTAGTCAAGGTTTGCTTGAGGTGCAAGAGGGAATATCCAGGAATTGGCAATTTGTACGTTAAAATGGATGTTTCATGTGGCAGATAGAGTAAATGTCTATCCATTTGCTAGATTTTGCTATACTATTGGACGATGAATGAGAAGTCGCAAGCGGTGGTAGCGGCGATTATGCTGGCGATGATGGGCTGGATCGTCACTGAGCAACATGCCTTGCGGCCCGACGTGGGAGACCCGTGCGAGCGCATGGCACGGCTCGAGGGCCTGCTTGAGGGACACGTGAAGGGAGACTGCTCGGAATGAAGGAGAATCAGGTGCATCCGAAGCGACGTCCAGGGAGACCCACTACGCGCGTACTCAAGATCAAGGGAACACCGGAGCAGGTCGCCCGAGCGATCTTCGCAGCGGCCAAGCCATTGAAGCGGAGGGTCAGATCTCACTAGGTCGCGCCAACTGCATTTGGCAACCTTTGTATATAATTCCCAAAAGAAAGGGAATCATATACCTGTTTGTAAGCATTCAGAAGCCGGGGCGCAGGGGGCGGGCTGAGCCGATGTTGGGCAAGCCCGGGGATGGGGGCGTTCAGCGGGAGCGAGAAGGGCGTGGCGGCCCGAGCAGGACCGTCCGCCAGTCCCTCTGCAGGGGATAGACGAAGACCGCCTTGGGGGTCTTGGCCGGCGCCCCGCCCCAGGCACCGCGCGCCTGGGTCTGTCCCAGGTAGAGCCAGTTCGAGGCCCGGTAGCATGTCCCCTTGTGCTGCTGGCCGACATAGGTCTCGACGAGCACGGGCCGCTCCCCGTGGGCGCGCTGCCAGTCCGCGGCCAGCTGGCGCAGGCTCAGCCCCAGGGCCTGTGACGCCAACAACTTCACGCGCACCCAGGGAAACAAAAGGAAGCGGGCCTGGCGCACGACGCGCTCCAGCGGCCGGTGCGGCTGGTCCTGCCAGCCGATCCAGCGGTCGCGCACCGGCAGGTAGCGGGCGGCGAAGTCGTACAGCAGGCAGCCCAGCAGGCGCCCGTCCCGGTCGTGGAGGAAGTAGCGCAGGTGAGAGCCGATCGGCTGGCGGTAGCCCAGCGGATGGTAGCGGGCGAGGAACTCGTTCCACAGGCCGGCCTCGGCGCGGTCGGCGACCAGCCGCAGCCGCAGCGGCGCGAGCCGGGGCAGGGGGCCGTCGACCGGGGCCCGGGGCGCGCTGCGCGCTCCCGGCACGAGGGGTTTCTGGGGGCCCCGTCCGGGGCCCTGGCGGGCGGGCAGGGTCAGGATGGAGAGCCGTTCGAAGGCCTCCAGCAGGCGCATCGCCAGCTGGATGCGGTTGCTGCCGCGGGGGGTCTGCCAGCACAGGTACTCGCAGACGGTGTGGCCCAGTTCGGTGCGGCTCAGCCGGGGCAGGCTGGCGACGATCTCCTGGATGTCCGCGATCTGCCGGCGGCGCAGGCGGCGGCCGAAGAAAGTGGTTGTGGGCAGCCGCGCGATGCGCGGGTCCAGGCCGGCGGGGGGGCGGGCCATTCAGGCCGCCTTGCCCAGCGCGGCGGCCCCGCTGCCGGCGGCGGACGGGCCCCAGCCCCGCGCCGGGGCCTGGCTGAGTTGCGCGCGGCGCTGCGCGCTCATGCGCCACGGCAGCCAGGCATCGAGCTGCGGCGGGGCCTGGCCGCCGTGGCGGGCGCAGGCCTGCAGCCAGTCCAGCATCCAGGCGTACGGGTTCAGGCCCGCCCACAGCACGGTCAGGAGCACGCCGAACAGCAGGCCCGCCGCCCGCGCGCCGTCCGGCCCGCCCGAGCCGAAGCTGGTCCAGCGGGCGATCACCGGGCCCCGCAGGGCGCCGCTCCGACGAGTTGTTGTCCAGGGGGATGCGCGGGTCCGCCACGAAGCGGCTCAGCGACTCGCGATGGTGCAGCAGCGACCGCAAGGCCCGCCCTTGCGCATCCAGACGGGCCAGCTCGGCGCCGTGCCCGCCCAAAGCGTCGAGCCGCTCCCACTCGGCGGCGAACGCCAGGACCTCCTCCTCGGCCAGCTGGAACAGCGCCTTCAGCCGCGCTTCCAGCTGGTGCTGGAGCGCCCGGAACGCCGCGCTCTGCCGCTCCAGCGGCTGCCGCGGGTCCCACTGCCGGAGCCGCTGCCGGTTCAGATGGAACAGCTCGCCGATGCGCGCGACCCACGCCTGCGACCAGGCCTTCAGCGGCGCGTGACCGGTGCCGACCCGCACCACGAGGCGGCGGATGTGGACCCAGCAGTGCGCGAGCAGGACCAAGCCCGGAAACCGCTTGGCCAAGGCCTTGTACGTCACGTAGCAGTCGCACACCAGCACTACCGGCGACCCGTTGGCGACCAGCGTCTCGAGCAGTTTCAGGGCCGCGTCCAGGCCCCGGCTTTCCAGCACCCGCATGCGCACCGTGCCGCCGGCCAGGCAGAGCCACAGCCAGCTCTTCGGCTTCTGCCGCCCGCCGGCCGGCGGGTCCTTGTTGTCCGCGTCGCTCGCGGCCAGGCGCTGCACCGGCCAGGAGGTCTCGTCCGCCTGCGCCACCGGCTGCTGCCGCTGGTACGCCGCGATCGCTTCCTCCAGCGGCTCGAACAGGTGCGAGAGCCGCCGCAGTCCCGCCGACAGCGTCGACAGCGGCACGCGCAGCCCCAGATGGCCCAGGTCCCGCGCCACCGCCGCCTGCGGGCGGAACAGCGCGTACACCTGCACCAGGCACCAGGCCCACACGCTGGCACCCAGCTGGCTGGTGCCCAGCCGGGGCGCCGGCGAGGCGATCACCGGCCGGGCCGCCGAGCAGGCGCAGGCCGGGCGGTAGCGCAGGCGCAGCAGCTTGCGCCGCACGGCCTCCCAGTCGATCTCGAACAGCCAGCTGACCTTGTACCCGCACGGCTGGTAGGGGGTGCCGCAATGCTGGCAGCAGCGGTCCGCCTCGGGCACGTCCAGCCGCTCGACCACGGTCGGCAGGTGGGGGTGCTTCACGCGCGGCGGGGTCGGCGATCCCGGTTGCCGCCCGCGCTTGCGGCGCGGCGGCTTGCCAGCCGGCGGCTCCTCGTCCGGCGGCTCCTCGTCCGGCGGTGCGGGGGCGGGCGTCCCGCTGCCGGGCGCGCTGTCCCCGCCCGGCGGCGTGGCCTCGCTCTTGCGCCCGAACAACGATCGTTGCAGGTTCGCCACCTGGGCTTGTAGCGCAGCCACTTGTTCCTGTGTGGTCTGCAACTCCAAGTCCTTGGCCTGCAACTCCGACCGTGCGGCCTGCACCGCGTGTTCGAGGTGCTCGCAACCGGCGCACGCGGGCTGGCCCCCGCCTGGCTGTGCTCGCTTGCTGGACTTCCTGCTGACCACAACGACCGGGCAACCCGCCCATGCCTACGATCGCAGAACTACCCGCAAAAGTCAAGGGCCCGGGAGCGACTTTCCGCCTGGCCCCACCACATCCCTTGCCGCATGCGGACCGCAAACCCCTCCGTCCGTACCGGAACTCCCGGCCTCAGCGTGCGGTGGCCGCATGCATCCGGTTTCGCCTACCCGCCCGCGACTCTCGGGGCTCTGCGGCAGGGCCTCGCTAAACCGCACACTTGCGCCCCGACATCTGAATGCTTACACCTGTTTACCCCATGGTCTGTAAAGGAAATGTTAAATCAGGGCCCGATTGCCACTTGTAGGTGGCGTGGTTCCCCGCATGATTTATGCCGCCACACTGAGCTCGTTTCCCGCCTTTCTTGCTGCGTGACACGGTAGGCTATGTCCCGGCATTACGGGCATGGAAAGCCGCGCCTACGCACGGGCGGCGTGCAAGGGTCTCCCGGACACCGCGGGCATGGGCGCTGCACTCGATAGCCGAATTGGCGCAGGTACGCGGCCGGGCCGCGCACTGGCGGGTCGGACCACCCGCGTCCCGGAAGCGCGGGGACAGCCTCTCGCTTCCCGGCGGGGATGGCCTGCCTGACCGGCCGACGGAGGCGGGACCGCTGCCTTCTGCTGCGCGTGCGAGCCGCGCTGCTGTCAGCGCGCCGTCGGCGCCGGCCCCCTTTTCGGCGCCAAGGTGCGATAGGGCAGGCGGCGGCCTTCCATGGCGAGCACGATCGCTCGCATCAGGTCGATCGTGTCGAGCGGCCGCAGGTTGTGGCGCGCCGCGAACTCGACCACGTAACGGGCGAGGTGCCGCTCGCTCACGTGATGGAACGTGCCCACGATGGCGCGCTTGAGCAGCGCCCGGAACGACTCCACGCCGTTGGTGTGCACCTGGCCGCGCACGTACTCGCCCGCCGAGTGCTTGACCGCCTCGTGCCGGTACTCCTCCATGCCGGCGTAGGCCGCCGCCTCGTCGGAATAGATTTGCGCCCCCACGGCGGCCAGCCCGC
>CBDCOK010000002.1:0-36564 GCA_965219705.1 Chloroflexota bacterium | reverse complement strand
CGCTCGAATCGATGCGGCGATCGCCGCCCTTGATGTGAAGCAGCGTCCGTCCGCGCCTTCCAGGCAGCCCGCGAAGCGTAGGCGCCGCGAGATGTCAGCCGAGGCAAAGCAAGCGGTCTCGGACCGGATGAAGAACTATTGGGCGGAACGCAGGGCACAGGCCGAGGCTACCGGGAGCGGTGACGCGGGGAACGCGGAAGACGCGCCCACTGGGGCGTAGGACACTGCCGCAGTCAGGCCATCAGCGAACGGTTCGCCGCGACCGCGCCCTGGCTGCGAGCGTCGAGCCGCGATTGACCGCCCACTCGTGGCGCGCCGGACGGGGCCGACCGCGTGGTCCCGCTCTCCGGCGTCCAGATCAACCGGCGCCTCAAGGCCCTCGCCGAGCGGGCCGGCCTCGAAGGCGTCTCGTCGCACTCGGGACGCCGCGGGATGGCCTCAGAGCTCGTCCGCCGCGGGGCCTCGACCACCGCCGTCCAGCAGGTCGGGGGCTGGCGCAGCCCCCACATGGTGGCGCGCTACGCCAGCGTCGTCGCCCTCGAGCACGGGGCCGTGGCACGATACTTCGGCGGGGGAGGCGGGGAGTGAGGCAGACCAATGACGATGTTCAAGAAGCGGAAACGGAAGGAGGAGAAGAGGCCGCCCGCAGTCACGACCGGGGAGGGCAGGCCGATGGGCGCGGCGGCCGAAAGCCCGGCGCGGGCCGGCAAGCCGGCCGCCGGCGCCGTGCGGCGCCGGCGGCCGAACCTCAAGGTGAACAGCTGGGTCGTCTACCGCGGGACCACGCCGATCGCCACCGCCGCCACCGCGCGCGAAGCCGTCGACGCCGCCGGCCGGTACCTGAGCGACCCGGCGGCCGGCCTGATGCACCTGCGGCCGGCGGTCGGCGACGAGCTGCCCCCCTCTCTGGAGGCCATCGAATCCGGCGGGCGGGCGGCCCTCGTGCAGAGCCTCGGCCGCCTGGTCATGGCCGCCGAGCGGGCCGGTGACACCGATGCCGCCGACGCGCTCAACAGCGCCGCGTCCCGGCTGATGCAGCCCCGGCCCCGGAACCCGGCTGACGCGCCGCCAGGCGGCTAAACCGAAGTTTCAGGGCCCGTTTCGGCCTAACTTATAGAATCGACAGGAGTTGTGGGGTTTTCGGGGTGGCCTGAGGCGCGATATGTAGCCATGTAGTGTGGTGTTTATATCGGCGTATTAGTTCTTTATGGTGGGAGTAATATGCGATAATAAGTGGACATGTATATCGAGAGCGTGCCCAACCGCTCCTCGCCGCCCGCCGTCCTCCTCCGAGAGTCCTACCGCGACGGCCGCCGCGATCGTTGCCCGCGTCATCGACGCGCGGTCGAAACTGGCCACCGCCCGCGCGCTGACCGCCGAGAGCGCGGTATCCACCTTGGGCGAACTGCTCGGACTCGGCTACGTGGAGGGCACCCACTGCCCGCTGGCCCAGCACGGGTACAGCCGCGACGGCAAGAAGGGCACGTTGCAGATCGTCTTCGGGCTGCTGTGCACGGCCGAGGGCTGTCCGGTCGCCGTCGAGGTCTTCGAGGGCTCGACGGTCGACCCGCTGACGGTGACCAGCCAGGTGGCGAAGATCCGGGACCGGTTCGGCTTGCAGCAGGTCGTGCTGGTGGGCGACCGGGGGATGCTGACGGCAGCGCGCATCCGCGAGGACCTGCAGGGTGTCGAGGGACTGCGCTGGATCACCACGCTGCGCGCACCGACCATCCGCAAACTCGTCAACGCCGGCACCGTGACGCCGTCACTGTTCGACGAGCGGGACTTGGCCGAGGTCACCAGCGACGAGTTCCCCGGCGAGCGGCTCATCGTGTGCCGCAATCCGCTGCTGGCCGCCGAACGCCAGCGCAAGCGCGACGAGCTGCTGGCGGCCACCGAGGAGGACCTCGCGCCCATCGCGGCCGCGACCCGGCGCGAGAACAAACCGCTACGCGGCGCGGCGGCCATCGGCGTGCGCGTCGGCAAGGAGATCAACCGCTACAAGATGGCGAAGCACTTCGTGACCGAGATCACCGACGAGCGCTTCACGTTTCGCCGCAACGAGGACAAGATTGCGGCCGAGCAGCAACTCGACGGCATCTACATCGTCCGGTCCAACGTCGAGCCGGAGCGGTTCGACGCGGCGCAGACGGTCCGTGCCTACAAGGACCTGTCGAAGGTCGAGCGCGCGTTTCGCTGCTTCAAGTCGGTGGACCTGAAGGTGCGGCCCCTCCACCATCACCGAGCCGACCGGGTGCGGGCCCACGTCCTGCTGTGCATGCTGGCCTACTACGTCGAGTGGCACATGCGCCGGGCCCTGGCCCCGCTGCTCTTCGACGACCACGACCCGGCCGCGGCCGAGCAGCAGCGCACGTCCGTGGTCGCCCCCGCCCGCCGCTCGCCCGCGGCGCTGGCCAAGGCCGGCCGCAAACGCACGGAAGACGACCTGCCGGTCCACAGCTTCCGCACCCTGCTCACCGACCTCGGCACGCTGGCGGCGAACACGATGCAGGTGGCCGGCAGCGACGCCACCTTCACGCTGCAGACACAGCCCACGCCGCTCCAGCAGCGCTGCTTCGAGCTCCTGGGGGTGACGCCGCGAATGTAGCCACCACCGACACCCCATGAAACCCGACAACTACTATAATAACAGTGACTTACACGCGATCAACGCCGAAACTTCGGGCTAAAGGCGTGCGACGACGGCGACGATAAACGCGATCATGCTGCGGGCTGGCAGTCGGGCGTTTCGATGAGCAGGGCGACTCGGTTCGTCGTGCGTCCGGCCGAGCCCGGCGGCTGGGTCGCCTGGTGGCATCGGGACGGCGGCGACAGCGACGAGGCGGGCGAGATTCTCGGCGCCGGCGAGACGGTCGAGGCGGCCGTCCAGCACTGTGCGGGAGCGTCAGGCGCGCGGAGGAAGCGGTCGTCAGACCGCACAGTGCGGCGCTCGGCATCCGGCTGCTGCTCGACGATCGGGACGCGGCAGTGCTCGGGCGCAGCGCGAGCGCTGGCAGGGGCCGCTGCGTGTCGTGGGCGGCGCCTCGCGAAGGTGATCACATCACTTAACTACCTAGGGCAACCCCTGCGAGTCAACGGGTCCGGGTGCTCGCGACAGGCATAATCGGCCGCCTTCTCGGGCGGCGTCCCGTCCATCACCAGATCGGCGAACAGCACCATCCGCCGCATGAACGCGCGGTTGATCGGCGAGACGGTCTTCACGTTGTCCCGCAGGTAAGTGACCACGCGGTTCAGCGTGTCGCCGCGTGTGCCTGGGAACCGTATTGCCCACGGGTGCAGCCGGGTTCTCACCAAATGCTCGTGCCGTTGCAGCACCGGCAGGCGCGCGCACAGTGCCGCGAAGTCCGCGTCCGATTGGGCGGTCTCTCCCGTTCCCGCACCTGCGAGAACTCTCATTGCGCGTCGGTCCCCGACGGCAGTTTCTCGCCGTCAACGCGTGGCAAGCCGCACGGCACATCCTCAGCTCGGCGTCCAACGGCGCGCCATCGAGGCAGATCCCTTACCGCCGCCCCAGGCTGTCTTGCGTAGCGGGTGGTCACGGGACCCAGGGGATGAGTGCGCCGCACTTGCTGCAGCGCCGCGTCGCTTCCGGGGCGGCCCCAAAGCAGCGGCCCAGGGCCCCTGCTAAATCACGATGCGTTCGATCTCGTCGACGCTGATCGTGTCCGCCGTCCGGTCGTAGAGCTTCGTCGTCTTGGGCGACGCATGGCCGGCGATCCGCTGCGCGTGCTCGAGCGTACCCCCGTTCGACAGATACGCCGTGATCCCCGTCGCCCTGAAGGTGTGGCAGCAGGTCGAGGGCGGAAGATCCGCTGCCGCCGCGCGCCGCTTGATCATGGCCAGGACGAGACGCCGCGACAGCGCCCGCCCCGTCAGCCTCCGCCCCGCCGGGTCGACGCTCTGGAAGAGCGCCGCCTTCGCCTCGTCGAGCCCGGCCAGCTCGAGGTAGTCGTCCAGCGCCTCGGCCGCCCGATGGTGGGCCGGGACGTCGTGACGCTTGCCGCCCTTCTCGTGCAGCCTGAGCCACCCCCGGCTCTCCTGCCGGAAGTAGTCCTGCCGCCGCATGCCGATGACCGCGCTCACCCGCGCGAAGCTGTAGAGCATCACCGAGACGAGCGCCCGGTCGCGCAGGCCCGCGAGCGTACCGGTATCGATCGCGTCGAGGAGCCGGCGGGCCTCCGCGGGCGAGAGCACCGGCGTCGCGCCCTTCGTGACGACGTGCTTGGGCCCCCGCACGGCCGCCGCCGGGTTCACGGGGAGGACCTGGCTGACGACGAGCCAGTCGCCGAGCATGCGGATGGCGGCCAGGTGCTGCTTGACCGTGGGCGCCGACCCGGGATGGGTCCGGATGTAGGCCGCCACGTGCAGCGGCGAGACCGCCTCGAGCGCCAGCCCCCGCACCTCGCACCAGGCCAGGAACTGTCCCACCGCCCGCCCGTACGCCGCCCGCGTCCGCCGGTTGGCGATCCGCGCGGCGAAGAACTCGAGAAACTTCCCCACCGCCACCGGCCCCGCGTCGACGATCAGCCGCGGCAGCACGATCTCGACCCGCTGCGCGGGGCCCGTGCGCGCGATGTCCACCGGCTCGGCGACCGGCACCAGGGCTTCGCTCATTCCCTCACCTCTCCCCCGCCGCTTGCCGCGTTGCCCCCGACGAGCGCCTCGAACCGTTCGTAGTCGTTCACGAGCGCCTGGGCCAGCGCGAAGAGCCGCCCGACGGCCTCCTGCGCCCCGCCGAAGCGCACCTCGATCCGGTCGGGCTCGACCGACACGCCCTCGGGCAGCCCCGCCAGGCGCGCCTCGAGCGCCTCGACGGGCACCGCCACGCGGATCCCGGTGAGCCGGGCCCGGCGGATCTCGGTGACGACCTTCTCGCGCCGCGTTTCTTCATGCCGGAAGGCGGCACGCTTGCGGTGCCTCCGGAGCTGCCGCAGGAGCTCGGCCCGCGGCAGCGTCAGGAGGTGCCCCGTGCGGCCGGCGCCGAACGCCGTCATCAGCTGCGCGGCGCGCACCTTCGAGACGCCGAAGAGGCGTTCGATGTCGCGGCGCGTGAGCAGGTCCTCGTCGAGCGCCTCGAGCTGCTTGATCGCGTCGGGAATGGCGAGCAGCCAGCGCGGCTTCGCGGGCACGGCTCTATCCTGCTATTCCTCGGCGGGCGTTGCGGTTGGGAGGATCTGCGGCGGCCATGCTCTGCGCCATGTTAGTGAACGGTCGTTTAGAATGCAAGGCGGGTAGGGTACTAGCTTGTTGGTGGCATAAAGGGAGTTATGGGGTGGCCGTGCGGGGCGGCGGCGCGCAGCGGGAAACGAGCGCGAGAAAAGCGACCGCAACGGGGGGGCCGGAAGCGCACGCCGCGGTGGACGGGCGATTCGAGGGCCCGAAGCACAGTTCCGGGCCTCGAATCAGACGGCCTCAACCATGAACGGCCGCGGGTGACCGGGGTCGCCGGGAGATCGGCCAACTACGAACGCAGAAGACTCAACACCTCGTCTAATCCAGCGTCCGCGCCACACGGAAACCGAAGGCGTAGCCCCGATAGTTGGCGCGGAACCAGACGCGCGCGCCGGGACGCAGGAGCTCCGCATTGTTGAACCAGGAGCCGCCGCGCAGCACGCGGAGGCCGCAGTCGTCCGCCCTGCAGTCCTCCGCCCACTCCCACAAATTGCCGACCATATCGGACAGACCCACGCCGTTGGCGCCGTAGGAGCCGACCGGGCACGTGCCAGAGTTCCCTGTCCGTTCAACGTAGCATCCGGGCTGAGAACCAGCGGCCGCCAAGCTGGAAATGGCAAGCAGAAAAGGGACCCCTACGGCCACGTGAAAAGGGACCCCCGGGGTTGGCGTGTCAACACATCAATCCTGCTTCGTCGGAGCGAGGCGGGGCACGGGTCGCCCACGGCCGGGAACCCGCCATCCCCGCCGCCACCGATTCGAACCGCGAGCCGGCGGTTCCGGCCGGACGCCGGCGCTCCGTGGCCTCCCGTGAGACGTCGTGGACGGCCGGGACGCCCTCGTCCAGGCCGGGCCGCAAGGCCCATAGCTGCTGCCTGAGCGGCGGGACGGACGGTGTGTCACCCGCAGGGCCGTAGCGCAGCGGAGGAGGCGCGCAGCGCGTTGACACGCCGGCCGGCCCGCCGCTACGCGGTTCGAAGCGGGGGGCACAACCCAGGGGCATCAACGAGCTCCCTTCTTGCCGGCTGCCGGCGCCTGGTTCTGCTTCGCGGCCGCCAGCCTGAAGCTGCCGCCCGTGGTTTGCAGTACGGTCGCGTGGTGCACGACCCGGTCGATGACGGCGGCGGCCGCCGTCGGGTCGAGGAAGACCTCGGACCAGCGCGTGAACGGCAGATTCGTCGTCACCACCAGACTCCGGCGCTCGTAGCGCTGGCTGATGAACCCGAACAGCAGGTCGGCGCCGGCCTTGTCGAGCGGAACGTAGCCCAGCTCGTCGCAGATGACCAAATCGAAGCGGGCGAGCTGGGCGAGCTTGCGGGCGAGACGGCCCTGCTGCTGCGCCTCGACGAGCAGCGTGACCAGCTCGGCCGCGGTCACGAACCGCACCCGGTAGTCGTGCTGGCAGCAGGCCATCCCCAAGGCGATGGAGAGATGGGTCTTCCCCGTGCCCACGCCGCCGACGAACACGATGTTGGCGGCCTCGGCGACGAAGCGGCAGTCGAAGACCTGCAGAACCGCGTCGCGGTCGAGGTCCGGCTGGGCCTCGAACGAGAAGGCGTCCAGCGTCTTGAGCATCGGGAAGCGGGCATCCTGGATGCGGCGTTGGATGCGGCGCTCCCGGCGTCCGGTCACCTCCAGGTGCACCAGCTGCGCCAGGTAGTCGGCCGGCGCCTGACGCTGGCGGGCGGCTTGCTCGGCCAGGGGACGCCACTGCGACGCGACCGTCGACAGGTACAGCGCCCTCAGGTCCGCCGTCAGATGCGGGGGCTCGGCAATCGCGGTAGCCATCAGCAGGAGCCCTCCACCAGCGCGTCATACGCCGACAGCGTCGGGGCGGGCACCGCGATCCGCGCCAGCTCCGGACGCACGCTCGCGACCGGCGGGCACACCAGCGGCGGGCCAGCCTCCTGCTGCCGGAGGATGAGCCGCACGGTCTCCAGACGCGGCGAATGGCGTTCGAGGGCGGCCGCCACCGCGCGCTCGACGGCCGCGGCCGGGTGGGTCTCCATCAGCCGCAGCATCCGGACCCATTCCTGATCGGGCTTGCGCGTGTGCTTGGCCAGCTCCGCCCGCGCCCGCTGCCACACCGGGGCCAGCCGCCAGTCGTGAAGCGCCGTCGCCTCGGCCACGGCCCGGTGCTTGCGCTCGAGCAACGGCAGGACGTGAAGCGCATCGAGGACCTTCGCGCCCCGGACGAACGCCCGGGGATGCTCGGCGACCACCTCGGCGCCGACCGCGATCGCCACCCGGTCGTGATACAGCTTCGCCCACACCGGCCGGTAGGCGTGGCGGATCGGCACCGAGTACGTCACCCGGTCCACGCGGACGTGCCCGAACTTGTCGGCCACCCGCGCGACGACGCGGCACGTGGCGGGAAGGTGCACGGGCATCGCCCGCAGGTGCTGCCGCTCCTGCGCCAACGCTTCCTCGACCGGGCGCCCGTCGTCGAGCTGGCGCGTCGGCAGGTCGGCCTCCAGCTCCGTGATGATCGCCGCGTTGAGGGCCGTCCAGCTCTCGACTGCCAGCCGCGGCCGGAACACCAGGTTCCGGACGTATTTCACACCTCCCCCGCCATCCGGCTCAGCCACGACACATACGCCTGCGCGTCGTCCCAGCTCACGCACGTCACCGGGTGCCGATCCGTCTGCTCAAAGCCGGGACCCCGCCACGAACCGCCAGTGACGCAATCATCCGCGCCGACTCCCGTCGCCGACGCGAACGCCCGGTACTCGCCCACCGTCACCTCGTAGCGGCCCAGCGCCAGCCGGCCGGCCGCCATCACCACCAGCTCCGGACATTCCGCGCAGTCCCGGAACACATCACCAGGACGACGCGGCGAATCGGCTGCCGACGCCAACCCGGAGACCGGCGCGGAAGCACCGACCGACGGGCGAGCAGGCGCCGTCGAGACGGGGGCGCCCACACCGGTTCCGCCGCCCGGGGCCGCTCCGCCCGGCGCGCGAAGCGCCGTCAGTCGGTTCTGCGCCAGCGCTCGGAACACACCGGCCGGGAACTGCGACAGATACGCCTCGAAGTCCGCAGGGTTCGTGCTGTTCATCACCGACTGCCAGAACAGACCCTCGAGCTCCGCGGAGGCAGCCGGGGCCGCGGCCTGAGCGGGCCGCTGACCCGGCGAGGCCGGCGAGGCCGACTGCTGCGCCGCGGGAACCGCGACACCAGCAGGCCGTTCCCGGAACGGCGGCGGCGCGGCCCCTGACGGCCGCAGCGCCGCCGCCGACGCGCCGTCCAGATAGCCCGTCGCACGCGCGCCTCGATACGACTGCCAGCCACCAATCGCCTCCCGCGTCCGGGCGCCGAACCGCCCGTCCGCACCGCCCGGGTCGAAGCCCTGGGCCTCAAGCCCCTCCTGAATCTCCCGACGCGCCGAACGGTCCAGACCCAGACCTTCCTCGACCACCGGGCCGTTGCAGCCCCAAACCCGGACGATGCACCCAGACCCACCCCGAGAACCGCACGCCGACAGCGCCGCACCACTCGCCTCCGCCACCGAGCCGTACGACTCCGCCCAGCCCACCGCCGGGCTGTTCGCATCCTGATCGGCCGCGTAGGCCGCGCATCGCTCGAACGTCAGAACCACAGAGCACCCCGGGCCGCACTGCCCCAAAGCTGCCGACCGCGCGGCCGACGCCGTCGGGTAGTCCACCGCCCAGCCATACCGATCCCCCTGACGCTCGTCGACCGCCAGCGCGCCCACCGGCGGCTGCGCCGACGACGACGACGCCATACACACCAGGCCGCAGACAGCGAGACACGACCGCAGCAGAGCTGGCTTCATCGTTCCTTCCATCCTCGACGAAGACGATTATCCGCCCGTACACAACGGGCGGGTGAGTGCTAACCGCGGGTTGTGGGATAGGGCGAAGGACCCCACCCCACGGGCCGGAGGCGCGCCGGGCGGCACGCCAATCGCCGCGACAAGCCCGCCTCGGCGCCAGAGTTGTTCGCGTAGCGCAGCAGCGCTGGGCCGGCGAGCACGACGACGACGGCGAGAAACCACTTCGTGTCGTTGCTTGCTCATCGGTCCGGCAACGTAGGACGGCCGTCGACATCGACGTCGCCCTCGAGCTGCAGGACGGGCAGCCGCGACGCCCCGCTGACGAACGGGCCGCCTCGGTCCCGGCCGAGCCGCTCGGCCAGGCCGACCAAGGCGGCCAACCCCGGCAGATGCTGCTCCGCCGGAGCTTCGCTGGCCGCTTCCCACCCGGCCGACAGGTAGACGTGTAACTATTTAGATGTTTAGCCATATCAACGTCTAGCCGTTGCGCACGCCAACCATCTAGACAGTTACATGCCTCGCGGTCTATGCTGCAGGGGACTGCATGATCATCACTATCACCGGCTACAAGGGCGGCATCGGCAAGACCACCACGGCCGTCCACCTCGCCGCCTTCCTGCATCGCCACGCCGGTTCGACCGTCCTCGTCGACGGCGACATCAACCGCAGCGCCAGCGCCTGGGAGCGCAACGGCTCCCTACCGTTCCGCGTGGTGGACGAGCGCCAAGCCGCCATGGTGAGCCGCGACTTCGAGCACATCGTGATCGACACTGCGGCCAGGCCCATGCGCGAGGACCTTCAGGCCCTGGTCGCCGGCTGCGATTACCTGATCATTCCGAGCACCCCTGATGCTCTGGCGCTCGATGCCCTAGTTCAAACGGTCGGCGCCCTCCAGGTGCTCGGCGCAACCAACTACCGCGTGCTGCTCACCATCGTGCCGCCCGCGCCCTCCCGCGACGCCGCCGAGGCGCGAGCCAGCCTGGCAGGGCAGAACGTCCCCGTCTTTGAGGCCGCCATCCCCCGTCTGGCCGCCTTCACGAAGGCCGCCCTGGCTGGCGTCGTGGTTTCTGATGTCGCCGGAGATCCGCGCGCGGAACGCGCCTGGAACGCGTACGCGCGAGTCGGAAAGGAGCTGATGGAATGAGCAAGTTCGACGGCGTTCTCGGCCGCCGCGCGACGCCCGCCACACTAGGTCCCGTCGCCAGACCTGCCCGGCAGGGGAAAAGTTCCGACCCCGAGTACCAGAAAACGACCGTCTACCTGCCGAAGCAACTGCACCGCGATGTCAAGATCGCCTGCTTGCAGGCGGATCCTCCGCTCGACATGAGCGACGTCGTCGAGCAGCAACTCGCCGACTGGCTAAAACACAAGACATCTAGGCTCGTAGGAGTCTAGATGTCTTGATATCTAGACTCCTACACGCCCAGATGCCTAGTAGCGCATTGCTGCACCCTAACGACTCTCCGCTGACCGCGGCGGGAGAGGCTCCCAGATGGTGACCTGGGCCTTGCTCGAAGCGGCGGTATCCGGTCGTGACGGGTGGAAGCGCTCGGGGCGCGAGTGGCACGGCCCGTGTCCCATAAGCGGTGTTGGCCAGGACTGCTGTTTCGTCGCTACCGGCACCGGTGACACCGTTCTTGTCGGGTGTCGGTACTGTGGGAAACTCGACCGCCAAGCATTCCGCGAGCATTTGGCGGCGCTCTGCGGACCGCTCGAGACATCGGGTGGCAACAGACCCTTCCCGCTCGCCAGAAATCAGCGGCTGGCGACTCCTCGTGGTTCGCGATACGACCGCGGCACGCCTAATCCGCTGCCACGGCGCGTGTGGGAAGCAACCATCGACCCGACCGATACGCCGGGCGAAATCTACCTTGTTCGGCAGCGCCGCGTGTGGCCCGCAGGCGTCCGCTTACCGGCGGCCGTGCGCTGGCTACCGGTGAACGCGGCCCGTGATGTCGGCTGTCGACCGCGATTGCCGGGGCGCGGCTGCGCCGGTGCGCTGGTTTACCATTTTCGAGCGCCGGGTGAGGCCGAGACGCACGCCATTCAGATCGAGGCGATCAGTGCTACCAACCAACGGATGCCGTTCATCCGGCACGACGGTACCGAGGCAAAGCGACCGGCAGTCAACGGCTCCCTGTTCGGATCCGGACGTCGGGTGTTCATCGCGGCGTTCGGCTCCCCGGGCGCCGGGTGCTGGTTAGTGGAGGGGCCACTCGATGCGCTTGCGGTTGTGCGCTTGGCACATCTACACATGCTCGAACTAGGCGGCGCGGCCGTGCTTGGAACAATGGGCACGACCGGGTTCACCGTCTCGGCCGTGGAGGGATGGCCAGGACTGGTGACCATCGCACCTGACCGAGACACGGCAACCCACCCCGGTGCGATTGCACCTGGTGATGCCGCAGCGGTAAAACTGGCGGTCGGTGCCGGACGTGCCGGGCGGGACTGGCGGATTCATCGAAGTCCGTTGAAGGACTGGAGCGACTGGGCGGCGTCCGACGATGCTGCGGAACGAGAGGCTCTACGCGATGAGTGAGACGGACGAACGGCTGTCGGAGATCGCACGGCGAGCATTGGATGGCGGCGGCGATAGCGAACCGGGCACACCCGACACGGAACATCGCCACGAGATGCTGGCTACGCTGCCGCCTGATCTGCGCAATGTGGTTGAACCAGTAGTCAACGGCCCGGCCGTGAGCGGCCGGGTGAGTGGTGCTGAGGCAATACGTGGATCCGATGTGTGGCTGCGCACCCCGGCGGCGGTGCGAGCGCTGGTGGCCGACTTGCTCAAGACGTTCGGCGACAACAGCGGTGGCACCGAGCGGTTCGTTCCTGTTCCAAAGGGTGTCCAGGCCGCCATCGACGCGACGATCGGTCGGCTGGACCGCACCGGCATCTGGCTGGAGTCACGCTCGGTGGAGATACCAAGTGCCGAGCCGTTCGACGTCGAATTGGAAGCGCTGCCCGGTTCTCCAAAGCCGCGGCAATGGCTCGTCAAGAACCTGATCCCGCACGGCCGTCTGTCGGCGATCTACGGTGCCGGCGAAATCGGCAAGAGCCGCTTTGTACTGCAACTCGCGGCCGGTGTGATCACCGGCACAGGAGTGATGATCGCTCGCGATCCGAAGGCAACGGACGCACATTCGCTCGCGGTGTTGGGAGACATTCCGACAATCGAGCAAAATGGCAAGGTCCTGCTGCTAACATGGGAAGACGAACCCGACGAGGTCGCCCGCCGGTGGCAGATGGCGCACGCTGCCGGCGCGATCGAGCAGAAACATCCGGGTGACAATCTGCAGGTGCTGAACATGCGCGCCATTAGCTCGGGTAAGGCGCTGTGGTCGCCGCACGCCACCGGCTCCAGGCACGTATCGACGGAGGGCGAGTGGACTGCGACCGGCCGGCGCGTATTGGCGACGCTGTCCAAGTTCGCCTTGACTGTGATCGATCCGCTCGCAGCCGCCTACGCTTGTAGCGAGGTCGACCGGTCGCTGGTCCGCGCCTTCACGGCGGCACTTGACCAATCCGCTGAAGAGGCGGAGTGCACCGTCCTATTGGTCGGCCATCCACCAAAGAGCGCCGAGAGCTACTCTGGCTCGACGGACTGGTTCAACAGCTTCCGCGGGATGTTGACACTCAGACCGCAGCCGACCGGATATCGGCCGCCGGGCACCACGGACAAAGGCAATACCCACCCGATCATCACGGCGCCGCGCCTAACCCGCGAGAAGGGCAGCTACGGCCCAGACGCAGACAACCTTTGGCTGCGATCAGAGTGGACCCCGGCGCACAATACCGATCCAGCGCGCCTGGCTTGGTTCGCCACGACCGCGGCCCTTGCTGCGGAGGCCATTCACGGCGCCCCGGTGGTCAGTGTCGCGGAGGAGGGTAAAGCGAATGCGAGTCTCAGCCTCGGCACACCTAAATGATGCGGCCGCTCGGAACCGGCGCGCGGACGCCATCGCGCGACACGACCCAGTATCCGTAGAGGAAGCCGCTAGGTCGGAGAACGCGCAACTGGCGCTCACAGAGGCAGAACTCGCGTTGCACAACGCTGCACAAGCTGCGCCGGTGGCAGCCGATGCTGAGATGTACCGGAACGCCGCCGTCCGCCTGAACCTGGTCCGGATAGGAGGGGCCATGCCTGTCGAAGTGATGGACCGACAGGAACTCAAGATGACCGCGGAGCACTGGTGCGAAAAGGCGAGCAATACCGCAGCCGGCGATGACCTGACCGCCTTAACCATTGTCGTCGAGGCCGCCGGTCTTCCTGCGCTAGTGCCGGAAGACGTAAACGTGCAAGGCCGACCGCGCGATACGGCGATCCTGCCGGCGGGTGTAGCGTCATCGCAGCCGTACTACGCGTTCGTCTCTGTGACCGACCGCAGCCGCGAGGCGAACCTGTCACTGCCGGCAGGTACGGTGCCAGACGATGAGCTACCGCTACTCGCGGCGGCTGGAGACACAGCATCGCCAGCCCCCATGATTCGCCTCGTGGATGCTGCCGGCGTCTCTGCTCTCAAGCCAGGTCGGGGCGCCCGGATCGACAAGCGCATCCTGATTTATGCACTACTGTCCATGCCGCTTTCAGCGCGGATGCCGGACATCACATGGCGCCATGAAAAGCCACTGTCATGGTGGATCGATCGGCTTTACCCGAGCCGTTGGCGACCGGTTGAGCAGGGACCTCGACTGATCGCCGGGCTGCGCGCGTTGGTTTGGGCATCTATTCGACTGCCGGAGGGCGGAGACTGGCTCCCGGTCGTTCCGCGGCGCTTGCCGAATGTTAACGATCGCAACAGCCCCATCCGGCTCGACATCGAGCTGCCTCCAGGCAGCGATCGTGGCGCACTGCTGTCCTGGCCACGCCTGATTGAGGCCGGCACCCGATCCGACCCCGCATTCGACGCCGTGATTGGACTAGCGTATCTCTGGGACCAAGCCAAGGCACGCAACGGCGGGCACAGAATCTACGCAACGCGCCCGAAGGCGCGCCGGGATCATGATGGGTGTCTGCTCACCAGCGATGGGCGGCGTATCACCTCAGCACCAGGGGCACCGCAGACACGCGCGGGCCAGCTAATCTGGCCGACGGGCAACACACCGACAACCGACTGGCGACACCCACAGGCCGTGCTCACCGGCCAGGAACGACATCCTCAGGCGGACCGCGTGTCCACGCTGACGCGCGATGCTCGGCGACGGTTGGTGTTCCCAAGCACCACCAGATCGAACCATCCGAGCACGATTAGATCTGATCGGCTGCGGGCGGACCAGGTACTGACCGACCTGCAGGATCGCGGATCGGTGGTCATCGAACATCTGCCAGGTGGCGTCTGGCGGCTGCTCGAACCCCGCACCGCGCCGCGTGGGGCGTTGCAGGGTTCGACACCAAGACCTTAGTTAACCGTCGAACCCTGCAACGCTGGGACCGTCGAACCCTGCAACGCTGACCGTCGAACCCTGCAACGCTGACCGTTGAACCCTGCAACGTTGACCGTCGAACCCTGCAACGTTGACCGTCGAACCCTGCAACGTTGACCGTCGAACCCTGCAACGCTGACCGTCGAACCCTGCAACGCTCTCGTGAATTTAGTCAATGTTTTCAGGCTATTCCAGAGCTAGAACATCGGTTCAACAGAACAGAACAGCACAGAGGGACATAGTCCCGTCTGATATGCGCCGGGAACCAGCGGCGCCCTGACGGGCCCCTTGGCCCGGCGCACCAGGAGTCTGCCCGGCCGTCGCGCGTCGACCTGCCCGGCCAGTCGAGGCCGCCGAGCAGCGGCGTGGTCTCCCATCCGGTCCCCGTCGCGCGGCCGGTACGGATTGAGCTGCGGCGTGAGGCGCCGCGGCGGCAGCGCGTCGAGGTGGCCGAGGCGCACGTCGAGCCGGTGGCGACACCCGCGTCGATCGAGCGGCGGCGGGTGGGCGCGCGGCCCCAGGCGGTCGCCTCGTGCGCGGCCCGGCCGGCGCCGGTGGTGCGGCCGGTGCGGATTGAGCTGCGGCGTGAGGCGCCGCGGCGGCAGCGCGTCAAGGTGACGGAGGCACACGTCGAGCCGGTGGCGACACCCGCGCCGATCGAGCGGCGGCGGATGGGCGTGCGGTCCCAGGCGGTGGTCGCGCGCGAGGCCCGTCTGGTGCCGGTGGCGCGGCCGGCCGTAGTCGTTCAGCAGAGCGAGCCGGCCACCCCGCGGCGACCGGTCGTCGTGCGCGCGGCCCGGCCGTCGCCGACGTCGGCGCCGACGCCGGTCGTTGCGCGGCGGGCGGCGAAGTGGCCGCGGCCGGTCGTGGTCGGCCAGGCGCACCCTGAACCGGTTGCGGGGCCGGCGGCCGAGCCCTTGGGACGGGAACCGGTGCGGCGGATTCGGGCGCCCGCCGAGTGCGAGGTCGGGGTCGAGGCCGCGGCGAAACCGTCGCGTGTGCGCGTCGAGGTGTTGACGTCGCTGCGGGTCGCTCGGCTGAAGCGGCACTTCGTAACACCTGGCGGCGACAACGCGCTGTTCACGGTGCTCGACAAGGACGCGCCGGCGTGGCGGGAAAGTGGGGGAGGAGCGGACATCGACACCGCACTCGACCTCGTCGACCAGCGCGTCGTCGAGCGTACGGCGAGAGCAGTGGCCGAGCACGAGTTCGTCGTGGTGGCGGAGAAGACGTTCCCGGAGACGCCGAGCAGCGCGTGGCGGCAAGCAGGCGGCCGGTTCCCAGACGCCCTGGGTGGCACCCGGGGCGTCGCGGAGCGGCTCTCGGATCGGGCCCGGGCTCTTGCGGTGGGGACCGAACGGGCGGAGCCGTCGCCGTCGCCGGATCTCGCGGAGCGGTTGTTCGAGTGGTTACGCACTCGGATCGAGAAGCTGCTGATCCGGCTTGGCGTGACCAACCTCGAATCGGCGCGGCGCGATCTGCAGAAGCGGGAGTCAGCAGTTTGCTGTGTCCCGGGTGGCGAGGAGCGTATGCGCGCCGAAGACGCCAAGATTCTCGGCGGTTCGAGTCGGGATCTGTCGCTGCTGGAGCGGGAGAAAGTCGTCGGCGCCATGGAGGCTTCGCTCGAACGAGAAATGCGTGGTCATGTCGGGCACGTTGTCGATGACGCGTGCATCGACGTCGGGTTCGTTCCACCCATTTCGGTCTGGCCCGCGGTGGGGAAGGCGCTTCGAAGAGCGTACTACGCGGATAGGCGACCCGGACGGTTGGTCTTCGCCCTCGAGACGATGCCGGACGAGACCGGCGCAGCGGCGAATGACGAGCAGGTGCTCAACTCCGCGCTGGACGCCCAGCGGCGCGCGGAACAAGAAGAGCGGCACGAGAACGCTCTCGAGCGCTACGAGCGGAACCTGCAGGCGTGGAAGCAGGCCGGCGGTCGGTGGAGCAGCGGCTATCCCAAGCCGACGAAGCCGAAGAAGGCTTCGGACCCGGACCCGCCGTCACGGGAGCAGGTCGAGAGGTTCCGGAGGAACCTCATCTCCAGGCTGGCCGGCTTCGTCCGCGGGTGGGTCGAGCGGAAGTTCGAGACCGGGGAGCACATCCGACCGCAGCCGGGCGAAGCAGCACCGGTTAGTCCATCGTTCGGCGGCCGGGAATCTCGACCGCGGCAACCCGCGGATCGGGGAGACGACGGTCCAAGCCTATGAGGCCTTCGAGACCGACGTGGGGAGGGACACGGCCGATTTCGAGCAGGCCCGGGGGAAGGGTGCCGGCGTCGAGGCGCGAACCGGTGACGGCGCCGCCGGAATCAGCGCCTCGGCGCCGAAGCGCTCAAGCGAGGCGCGCGTCTGCATCGACAGCACGATGCCGACCGCGAAGGCGGCGCGATCCACCGACGGCTCAGGCTCGCCGATCTTAGGGTACCGACACGATTCGTGCAGAAACACACTGTAAGGACTCGGCCTGAGCCCCCCGTTCTGAGCCATTGCGTCGCCCTTGACCGGGCGCCAGATCGACAGCGAGGCCCTGAGCGGCAGCATCTTGCCGGCGATCAACAGGGGCGGAAAACAAGTCGGGCGTCGGAGACCGGAACGATCATCCTGTCAGGCACAACGCTCGCTTCTACCTGAACAGTTCAGCAGCCTGGAAGATCACCGGTGTCCCGGACCGCCCGCTACAGCTTCATGGGCACCCGAGGGCTCCGGCCGCGCGGCGTTACCGTGTATTTCCGCACGAATCGTGTCGGTACCCTAGTCTAGACCGCCGGACACCCTGTTTCCCCGCCGGCTCGTCAGGCGCTTGGCGCGTCGTCGCGGGATCCAGCGAATCGCGAGAAGAGGAAGTCGTCCGGCTTCACGACGATGAAGAAGAGCACGTGGGGGCGTCGTAGCGTTGGAGCGCCTGGTCAAGCCTGCTCGACGTCGAATGCCGCCAGGTTGCGGGCCTCCTTGCTGAACTCCACCCCGATCAGGTGGATCGGCTCGCCGCGGTCGCGGTACTTGTCCGCGTAGCCCTTCGCTTTCAACTGCGCGATCGCCGCGCCCTCGGGCGCCAGCTCCACCACCTTGAACTCGAACAGGTAGACGTTGTCGTTGAAGCGCAACGCCATGTCCAGGCGGCCGTGGCTGCTGCTGTCCTCGACCACCACGTCCAGCCCCAGCCCGGCGAAGTACGAGTAGAACACGCTGGCGTAGAAGCCCTCGTAGCTCGCGATGTTGTTGTTCGTGTACCACTCGTACGGAATGCTGGCGAAGAACGACTCGACCAGCGCCGCGAGCCCCGGGAAGTCGTTGACCAGCAGCAGGTCGTAGAGCCGTGCGCTGTGCGCCACCGGCCGCGATGCATCCCCCGTCATGCGGTTCAGCAGGCTCCGGTTCAGGCTCTGCCGCACCTCCCGATTCGGATACCCCAGCCGGTAGAACATCTCCGCGCCCCGCGGCTCCGGGCGCTCAATGGTCAGGTAGCCGGTCTGGAACAGCAGCGCCTCGGTCGGCATGTTGTCGACGTCGAAGGTCGACAACAGCTCGGCCGTGCTCACCATGCCGTCCAGCGCCAGCGAGCTCACCCGGCGTCTGAACAGCGTGTCCACCAGAAAGGTGGGCGTGCCGGTCTCGAACCAGTGGGCGGCGAACTCGCGCGTGTCGAACAGCAGCAGGATGTCGAACGGGTTGTAGACCTTCTCCTCGCCCCGCCAGCTGTAGCCGTTGTACCAGTCCCGGACCTGGTCTCGGTCCAGGCCGTCGAGCTCCGGCGCGAACACGGTGTCGAGATCCACCTCCGTGTAGCCGCAGATGGTCGCGTCCCGCGGGGGGGGGATGGTACGTATGGGAAAGTGCCGTTACAAGCGTTACAGCGTTACAGGGTCATCGTTCCCAGAACCGAGTCACGATGCCGTCTATTCGGGCCAACCGCGCCTCGAACCCTCGCGCCACCAACACCTTGCGGACGCGCCCCTGGCTGAACACGTTCTTGTCGCTGGCGAACTGCATGACGTCAACGAACCGGAACCGCTCGCCGTGGTGGTCGCGCAGAAACTCATCGACGACGTCTTCGACGAGCGCATCGGTCGCACGGAACGTCTCGTTGTGCTCGTCCTGCGAATCGCGGAGCGTGTCCGGCAACCAGGCCGGCTCCGCGCGCCGCGCCAGTGCTTCGGCCCATAGTTGCGGCCGCCAGGTGTCGAGGTAGTTCCGCACGCGTTGCGGGTCACGCGACGTGATCGGCACAGCGATCCAGCGCCGGTTTCCGGACGGATCGTTCGGCAGGCAGGCGGGGTCGTTCGCGGAGCCGACGATGACGAACCGTCGCGGCGCTTCCTCCGGGTCAGTACGGTAGGCGAGCCGGACGGCGTTGTCGTTCTGCCGCGAGAGGAAGGCCTTGAACCGTTCCATGTCGGCGCGGGTGCGACCGGCGAGCTCGCTCATCTCCACCAGGACGCGCCCCTGGACGCTTTCCAGCATCTCCTTCGACGGCGCGTCCAACGCGAACGTATCGCTGAACCACTCGTCGTGTTCCGGCGGGAGCAGCCGGCGCCAGGCCGTGGACTTCCCTTCGCCTTGCCGCTGGCCGACGAGGACGACGACGTGATCGTGTTTCAGCCCGGGTCGGTAGGCACGCTGGACTGCGGCCAGCAGCGGCGACCGGGACGCCCAGAGCAGCAGCGCCGGGTTGATCTCACCGATCGCGAAGGCGTGCGACAGCCAGCCGTCGAGCCTCGGGGTTCCGTCCCACGGCTTGAGTTCCTCGAGCCACAGCCGGAACGGATCGCCTCATTGAAAAACATAAAAACATTCAGAAGGTGATTCGCGAAGGATCTCTCATCAGAGCGAAAATTGTTCAGCCAGCCCCTCGGGTCAAGGCGCTGCAATTCGGGCCAGAGATGTACCTCAACGAAGTAGTCTGTCTTGTCCAGCACGAACATTTCGGATACGCGGTGCGCCGATAGTCGGTCTCTGCTCGTCATCTCCCGTCAACCTACAGATCGCTTGCACCTATATCTATGAGGATCGCCTGGAGGCGGCGCAACGTCACATGGGGAGCACCGGTACCTACGTAGCCCTCTGCTAGCCGATCGAAGTTGTCGTGAAGCGTCTTATGTAGTCGTTTTGCAGTTGGCATTCGCTCGGTCTTTAGAGCGATCACACAATCCGAAATCATCACATACTGCGCGCTTGGTAGAATTCCAATCTTCTCCGGCGTGAGGCGACCTACCCTGGGAAGAAGAACTGCCGGTCCGTCTACGCATCGGTAGTGCCCATAGCCACGGTGACCGTTTAGGATGACAGTCGTATTCCTCAAGTCAGTTGAATGAACCAGCCTGGGGCCTCGTCGTTCGTTAGGCATCGAATGAACAGGACATGTGCCTCGGATGATCTCGATGCCTCTGAGATCGGGTGACGACGAGAGCTGCGGCACCTCACAACCAAGGGACTTCTTCTTCGTCGTGCGTTGTTGTGAGAGTCTAACGATTGCAGAACTAGCAGCGCAACGGGGAAAGGATCGCTTGCCAACGTGCTCTAATATCTCGACTGCGAAGCGTCCCAGGAGATAGCGCCAAGCCTCAGCGTCCTTCTGGTTGTGGAGGGACCCTACGGGAAGAATCGCAACCACCTGTCCATCGGGCGCAAGGTACTGAATCGCTGTCAGCACGAACGATAGAGCTGCGCCGCATGCCACCACTTGGGCATCGCCGACATCAACCCGATTGCGACTCCCACCTCTGCTTGTGAAGGGGGGATTCATGAGCAACAGGGAGATCTTTTCCTTCAGGTCGCGGAGAGCCCTACACCTCAAACGGGATCGGTCTTGAAGCAGATTAACTCGACCTGAGCTCCAGTCTGGATACGAGCGACGCAAACGCGCGACGGCATTTGGATTCACATCAGTGGCAACGATCGGTGCATTCGGCCAGCGCCTCCTCGCAGCAGCAAGGAGGCCGCCTTCGCCTGCGGTCAGATCGGCCACGATGCCCGAACGCTGAAGGCGGCCGTGGGCAACCATGATCTCCGCGATCTCAGTGGGTGTGCAGTGACTGTCTGGGTTCACCGGATGCCCGTATGTCCTAGTCCTGAGGTGCCTCGCCGTGTCGGCTTCAGTTCCGGAACCTCGGCCCATTCGATTCGTGCCACTTCAGAGAGTACGAGTTGAGCGATACGCATGCCGCGCTCAACAATGAAAACCGCGGTGCCCAGATTGACGAGGGGGACCATGATCTCACCTCGGTAGTCTGAGTCTATCGTCGCAGGGGTGTTCAGAATCGTCACTCGGTGCCGGACAGCGAGCCCGGAACGCGGGCGCACCTGGATTTCCCAGCCCTCAGGAATCGCGACAGCGAGGCCCGTTGGGATCAGCTCTACGGCTCCTGGCCTCAGAGGAAGATCGTTCGCGACGGCAGCCAAGACGTCCATCCCTGATGAACCGCTCGTCTGATAGGCCGGCAAGGCGAGCCCTGCAGAGGACTCAAGGCACACTACCTTGATCGTTAGCCTTTCCATCGCGAGTCATTCTAGCCGAGATTTCGGACCTGCCTGCCCTAGCGGCCCGTGGAAAAACTCGCCGGATAGGGAACGACAGGGCCGATCCCGGCGCCTGCACTGGTTCCAATGTCGATGGGCAAGCGCCTGCCTGGCGCGCGGCAACGATCGATGTGGGTGGCCAGCGCGGATCTGCCCCGGAGCGCGGGTCACCCATTCTATGATTACGCGTACATCCACAGCATTCTCAAGCGCATGGAATCCATAGTGTGACAAATCGGGCCAATCCGGCGGATCCCAGGCCATCTGCACGGGTTAAAGTTACTGTTGAGTCAGTTCGATCTTATCGATCTTGTCGTCGTCAATGGTGGCCATTTTTAGCACCCGGATCCGATCACCCGAGCATCACCGCACGCGACGGAGAGCCGGGATTGTTCGCTCATCACGTCCGCGCGGATTCTCTGCGACAATCGACGACCGCGTCAAGGGCAACGCGAGGCGCTACCCGTTACCCGAGCCCCACCGAGGGCGGCAGATCCGGGGCCGCCGCCCGCCGCTTGATCATGGCCAGGACGAGCCGCCGCGACAGCTCCCGGCCCGTCAGCCGCCGCCCCGCAGGGTCCACGTTCTGGAAGAGCGACGCCTTCGGCTCGTCGAACTCGCCCGCCTCGAGGTAGTCGTCGAGGGCCTCGGCCGCCCGATGGTGCGCCGGGACGTCGTGCCGCTTGCCGCCCTTCTCTTGGAGCCGGAGCCACCCCTGGCTTTCCTTCCAGAAGTAGTCCGCCCGCCGCATCCCGACGACCGCGCTCACCCGCGCGAAGCTGTAGAGCATGACCGACAGAAGCGCCCGGTCGCGCGGCCCCGCGAGCGTACCGGTGTCGATCGCCTTGAGGAGCCGACGGGCCTCCGTCGGAGATTCGCCCGGCGGGACGTGAACCTCGTTGAGCTGCTGACGCTGGCGTGCGCGCTGTACGCGGCTGTCATGGGCCACCGGCTGCAGAGGCGCTTCGACGAGCTGGCCGGCAAGGTGACCACCCTGGAGACGGGCCACCACGCGCACGTCAACGCGCCCGGCCTACACCACTAGACGGCGACCCAGGCGTCGCCGACCGGCTCGTCCTGGCCCTGCTCGGTCGCCCGCGAGGCCTAGAGTGGCCCCGACCCCATCGTCGCGGCGCTCAGGCGCCCGGAGGAGCGCGACGAGCTTCAGCTCATGAGCCGGAGGGCGGCGGCGACAACGGGAAGGGGCTGCTGAACGACCGACGCCTCGCCGAGTTCGCCTACGCGCTGCCGCGGACCCGCTGGAACATCGGCCTGACGCAGCAGGTCGGCCGGGTGAGCGTCCTCGGCCGGGTGAACTACTTCGGCGGCTGGTACGATTGCGACAGCGGGTTCGCCCAACTCTACGTGCCCTCAAGCGGCATCGAGCAGGGCTTCTTCGACGGGCGGCCGATCGTCGACCTGGAGGCGAGCATCGCCCTCGGCGGCGGCACAACGCTGGCCGTCGGCGCCCAGAACGCGTTCAACACCTACCCGGACGAGAGTGCGCGCGCGATGTCCGTCGGCGAGAAGTACAGCGAGTACACGCCGTGGGGCTTCAACGGCGCCTACTACTACGTGCGGGTCGGCTACGGCTGGGGCAACTGAGCGTCTTCGCGACCCGATTGGACATCCGCGCAGATGGACCAGCGGACCCGGTCGAGCGCATCAACGACGAGCTGACCGTCATCGCGTGCCGTGCGTAGAGCTTCCTACGCGCACGTCGATCCGCCCGTGCTACCTTCAGCCGGAGTGCCAATGCGTGGACCACTTGGTGGCATCGACCGGTTTCCGCGAGCCCGGCTCGGCCACGCGCCGACGCCACTCGATCCCGCGCCCGGGCTCGGCGCGGCGCTCGGCGTCGAGCTGTGGATCAAGCGCGACGACTGCACGGGGCTGGCCTTCGGCGGGAACAAGGTGCGCCAGCTCGAGTTCCACCTCGGCGAGGCGCAGGCACGCGGCGCCGATACCGTACTCGTGACCGGGGCGGGGCAGTCGAACCTCGTGCGCCTCGCCGCGGCCGGGCGCGCCGGCTCGGCATGGACGCGCACGTCCAGCTCGAAGAGCGCGTCGACGGCGCCGGCGCCCTCTACCGCGCTTCGGGCAACCTGCTGCTCGACCAGCTGCTGGGCGCGACGCTGCATGCGTTCCCCGTGGGCGAGGACGAGGCGGCGGCCGACGCAGCGCTGGAGCGGCGCGCCCGGGCAGCAGCACGATCATGCTCACAGTCTGCGGTGGCAACCGCACCCGCCACGGCGCCGACACCCAGCAGGTGCTCGCCAGCGTCGTGCGCACCGCCCGCCAACGCCATCTCGATCTGCCGCCCCTGATCGCCACGATGTTGCGCGCCACCGGCCCCGTCGTCCCCGACGCTTTCGGGCTCCCCCCGCCACCCGCTTGAGACCAGTAACACCGCGACGCCCCTCCGTGGGTGAGGACTGGCAACGCCGAAACGCTGCTTCAACCGCGACCGAGCCAGGCGGCTACCGCTACGCGCCAGCGCAAGTGTCGATCAAGCCGACAAGTCCCGTCGCCGCTCGGGACTCTGCAGCCTCCCAAGCCAGTTCAGCCCGTGTTTTGTTGAGGAATCACCCGCTAACCGAATACCTTCAATGTCTTCAACGAAAACGCCATCACCCGGATCCTGGACGACTACTCGACTAGTGGCACGTACCCCGCGCCGACGGCGGTCATGAACGGCCGCCTGATCAAGTTCGGCACGACCATCGACTTCTAGACGCGCGGACTGAAATCCGCGTCGGCTAATCCACGGGGCGGGGAGCAACCCCCGCCCGTTTTTTTTGGCGCTTGGCAGCGTCCTCGGTCGTTGGGATCCAACGGCATGGATAAATCCAACGAATTGGATCAAATCGCCGCCGCTCGCCTCCGAGCCGAGAGCCGCTTGTGTTAGGGTGTGGCGCACACTGAACGACCGGCACACGCTTTGCATTACCAACCGCTAGGTCTAGGCTCGGGCGACACGATTCGGGACGTGTCGATGCCGAGTCGAAGCCACGGGATTCGCTGTTTGCGGCGTTGGTGCGAGGCAACAAACGGGCGAGCAGCCAAGCCAGCCTGAAATGCGGGAGGTAGCTATGCACCGAAGAGTCGTTCCGGCGGCGAGTTCGTTGGCGTTGTCGATACTCCTGCTCCTTCCGGCTGGTGCAGCGGCCCAGACCGGCAGCATCGCTGGGGAGGTGGCGGACGAGACGGGAGGCGTTCTCCCCGGCGTGACGGTGGAAGCGAGCAGTCCGGCGCTCATCGAGGGCGTGCGGACCGCCTTCACCGACGGCTCGGGCCGGTACGGGCTTGAGGCGTTGCGGCCCGGCACCTACACCGTCACGTTCATTCTGCCCGGCTTCAGCACGTTCATCCGCGAGGGCATCGAGATCGTCACGGGGTTCTCGGCGAACGTCGACGTCACGCTGACCGTCGGCGCGGTGGAGGAGACGGTGACCGTCTCCGGTGCGAGCCCGATCATCGACGTGCAGAACGTCGTGCACCAGGAGAACATCTCCAACGAGACCCTGGACATCCTGCCGACCGGCAGGACCTACTCGGGCTACGCCGCGCTGACCGTCGGCGCGCAGACGGACATCCTGGGCGGTGGCCAGGACGTCGGCGGGAGCGTCGGCGACACCTGGGGCACCGTCATCATCCACGGCAGCGCGACCTACGACGGCGAGATCATGTGGGACGGCATGTCGGTCACGGCCTCGGTCACGTCCGGGGGCGGCACCGGGAAGATGTTCTTTGCCAACCAGGCGGCGGTCGAGGAGGTCGTGATGGCGACCGGCGGCATGGACGCCGAGACGGGCTTCGGCGCGATCGCCATGAACTACATCCCCCGCGAGGGCGGCAACTCGTTCAGCTTCTACGGGATCGCCACCGGCGCGAACGAGCACATGCAGAACCTGAACTATGACCAGTCGCTTCTGGCGCGCGGGCTCGAGGAACGCCAGATTCGGGGGCTCAAGAAGAACTGGGACTGGGGCGCCGGCGTCGGCGGGCCGATTGTCCGCGACCGGCTGTGGTTCTACACGGCCCATCGGTGGTGGGGGGCGCAGACCTACACGACCGGGAGCCACCACAACACGGCACCGCGCCTGTCGTACGGGGCGGCGCTCTACGAACCCGACTTCGACCGGCCGACGGAGCAGGAGAGCACCACGCGCGACAACAGCCTCCGCCTGACGTGGCAGGCCAGCGAGCGCAACAAGATTACCGTGTCGCATGCCGACCAGCGCCACTGTCTGTGCCAGTTCTGGTCGATATACGGCAACGTCGACTACAACGCCTCGATGGACTACGCCTTCGGCGACATCCGAAGCACGCAGGCCTCCTGGACCATGCCGGCGAGCAACCGCCTGCTGTTCGAGGCGGGGGTCTCGCTCACGAGGCCCGCGGGCAGCCCGGGTCCGCAGCCCGAGGTGTTGCCCGACGACATCGGTGTCTTCATCGAGTCGCAGGGCATCAACGTCAACGCCCTCATGTGGCTTGGCGCGAACACGCCGGCCATTTATGGGACCGATAACAATTTCCCCAATTTTACCGCGCGCGCCTCGATGTCGTACGTGACCGGGTCGCACAACGTCAAGGTAGGCATGACCCGCACCCACGTGGGAGAAAACCACCCAGGTTCCTACATTCAGGGGGCCAGGTCCTACGTCTTCAGCGAGCCCGGGGTTCCGCTCGAGGTCCGGCAGTACGCCACGCCCATGAGTTCCTATCAGGAGGCGGCTCTCCTGGGGATCTACGCGCAGGACCAGTGGACGATCGACCGGCTGACGCTCAACCTCGGCGTGCGCTATGACAAACTCAACGGGTGGGTTCCCGCCCAATCGCGCCCGCCGGGCGAGTTCGTGCCAGCGTTCTCCATCGACCGCCTTGACGGCTTTCCCAACTACAACGACCTCAGCGCGCGGATGGGCCTCGCCTTCGACCTCTTCGGAAACGGCCAGACGGCGCTGAAGTGGAACTCGGGCCGGTATGTGAACGCCGTCGGCACGATTTTGGCGCAGGCCAAAAATCCGATGGAGGCGCTCATAAAAAACACGTCTCGGGACTGGAACGACGGGAACGGGGACCTGATTCCGGACTGCAATTTCCACAACTTGCGAGCGAACGGCGAGTGCGGGGAGATCTTCCACCCGGAGTTCGGTTCGACTACTCCAACCGTAGCGTTTGGCGAGGGCACAGTCAGCGGCTGGAACTCCCGGCGGGCCAACTGGCACCACTCGGTCGGGATCCAGCACGAGCTGACCGACGGCCTGTCGGTCGAGGTGGCGTACTTCCGCCGCCAGAACTTCAACTTCCTCGCTGTCGACAACCTCAACATCGGGCCGGAGCACTTCACCAAGTTCAGCATCGTGGCCCCGACCGATCCGGTGCTCGGAAACATCAGCGGCATGGTTCTTGACGACCTGTACACCATCAACCCGGAAGGGAGAGCCCTGGGCACCAACAACCTGCTCATTCCGGCCGGAGACAGGATGTCGGAGACGTTCAACGGGATCGACTTCATCTTCGACGGGCGGCTTCCCAACGGCATAACGCTCGCCGGCGGCGTCGCCACGGGGGCGTCGGAAATCAACGAGTGCTTCACGATCGACAATCCGATGCAGGAGCGGCCCGGATACTGCAACTTCGCGCCGAGCTGGGCTGACAGGACGCAATACAAGTTCAACGGTTCGGTGCCGCTGCCGTACGACATGGCCTTATCGTTCGTGTTTCAGAGTCTTCCGGGAGAACGTCGGTTCTCCAACTATACGATTGCCCGCCAGCGGGAGTTCGTCGAACAGCAGCTCGGTCACCCGTTGCAGAACACCGGCTTGCGTGTCCCGCTGTTCCCCGGCGGCGTCGGGTTTTTCAACGGCAGGGGCGGCCTGACGACGACTTCCCAGTACGTCGACAACTCCCTCCAGTGGGAGCCCCAGGTGAACCAGCTCGATCTGCGACTCACCAAGGTCCTGAGATTCGGCGGGGGGCTCATCCGAGCCAACTTCGACGTCTTCAACATCTTCAACGGAAGTAGCGTCACCCGGGTGCTCGACACCTACACCGACCCCGGCACATACCCTGCTGTGACCGCGATCATGAACGGCCGCATGTTTAAGTTCGGCGCGACCATCGACTGGTAGGACGGGACCGAGGTTCACAGCGCAATTCCGCGGGGCGGGGGCAACCCCTGGGGCAACCCCCGCCCCGTTTTTTTTGGCGAACAGGCCGCTGCGTTCGAGCTTCCCGTCCTGCGCCACGCTGGCGAAGGCCAGCGTTGACGGGACAATGCTGTACCCGGCGCCGAACCGGCCGGTGAACTTGCCTGCTTCGGTGGGCTGCTGCGCTACGCCGTCGCGGGTGCCCTCGCCCTTCGAGGTGTCGTAGCGGCCGCCGACGAGCAGCTTGAAGCGGCCGTCGTCCATCGTCGAGATCTGGTCCTGGAAGTACACGGCCGCCCAGCGGTTGTTGCCCAGGATCGTCTACTGCGGCTGCACCGCCGGCGGGACGAAACGCACCTGGGGATCGGCCGTGATCGAAAGGTTCGGCAGGTTCTGGCGATAGCGCAGGAACGTCGAGTCCTGGTACGCCAGGTCGAACCCGACGAGCGCCTGGTGGCTCGTCGCCCCCACAACCGCCCGCTTCCGACACCACCCAGCGGGCCGGCGCCGAGCCGACGAGCCAGCTGAGCCAACCCGACGCCCCGGCCAATACCCGCCGCGCCTACGCCACGGCACAGCGCCAGCTCGCCGCCTGGCTCAACACCCGCCCGCTCGATGACGCGGGACTCGCCGCCTACATCGGCCACCTGCGGGCGACCGGCCGCGCGAAGACAACCGCCACGATGGCCGTCACCGCCGCCAGACGGGCCGCCCGCGACGCCGGCCAGCAACCGCCCGGCGGGCCGCTCACTCGCCAGGCCCTCGAAAACTTCCGCGGCACCGAAGTCGCCGCCGCCCGCCGCAGACAGACCCGGGGGCTGACGGCCGACGAGTGCGCCGCCATCCTCGCCACCTGCACGCAGCGGCGAAGGACCGGCCGCGGCCTCGAGCGGAAAGAGACGGCCGAGCGCCGCGGCCTGGTCGACGGCGCGATCGTCGGGCTGCTTTTCCACGGTGCGCTGCGCCGGAGCGAGGTGGCGGCCCTGCGCTGGGCCGACGTCGACCTCAGCGACGGCGAGGACGTCGTCGTCACCCGCCGCCACGCGACGACGAACGCCGCCGGCGAACGGCCCGACGTCCGGCGCCTGGTCGGCGGCTGCGCGGCCGCCATCCGCCGTCTTCACGCCGCGACGCCGCCGGAACCGGCCGACCCGGTCATCGGCCTCAGCGGCGACCAGATCAACAAGCGGTTCGCGGCCGCCTGCGCCGCGGCCGGCCTCGAGGGCCGCCGGACCTCGCACGGCGGCCGCGTCGGGCTGGCCGTCGAGCTCACCGCCCGCGGGGCCTCGACGCACGCCATTCAGCTCGCCGGCGGCTGGAAGACCCCCTCGATGGTCGTCCGCTATGCCGCGACCGTCGCCACCCGCGACGGCGGCGTCAGCCGATACCTGCGCTGAAGAGGAGCCCGTGCGGCGCGCGAACGTCCCGATCGCCCACGCACGGCGGCGTGGACACAGCCCGGGGGGGCGTTCAGGCGGGGGGCGGCGCGGGGTTAACGGAAGATCCGGTTATTGGACGCCGGCGCCGTCGGGCTCGACCCGCAGGTCCGCTGCCTCAAGCCGGGCCGTGCGCAGGCCCCAAGCCCGCCGGCGGACCGCGGCCTCGGTCCGGCCAAGACGCCGGGCAAGCTCGAGCAGCCGCCGACCGCCATCCTCGGCATCGAGGGCGTCGGCCAGACGGACGGCGACGTCCTCACTCGGTGTCCAGCGGCGAAGCATGGGGGGAGTCTACTACTCGCTGGCGTCCCGTTCCCGTCTCCGCGCGTCGAAGCCGTCCAGCCGGGCCTCGAGGTGAAATGGGTGCGGGCGCACGAGAGACACGGTGACCACGTCGTCAGCGCGGGCGCGGCTCATTCATGCCGGAAACGGATGGTCGTACCGAGCGCAGCGCTCAGTGGTCGCTCACCGGCTCCGCGAGCGGTTCAGCGCCGGCCAGGGCGTCTTTGCCAGGAGCGGAGGGCGATTCTAGGATCGCTCACCATGCATGCACATCGACACAGCACCACCACGGCGCTCGGTCTCACCGCTGTCGTCTTCCTCGTCATCGGCGCTGTCAGCACCATCGGCCGCATTCCGGCGGGCAGCGAGTTGTATGCGCAGACGTCGTGGCGCGGCCTGGTTGTCGCGCCTGAGCAACGTTGCTCGCCCTACGACGCGGCCGATTACCGGTATCCGCAGTCGGTGGAGGACCGGATCGTCGCCGAGTTGGGCGGGGTCTACGGCCCGTACACGGGGCGTTGGTTCGCGAGCAAGTCCGACACGGACATCGAGCACATGGTTGCTCGCTCCGAGGCGCACGACAGCGGCCTGTGCGCCGCGGACCTTGCGACCCGGCATCGCTTCGCGACCGACCAGCTGAACCTCACGCTGGCGGGGCCGCGCGTGAATCGCTACGAGAAGGTCGACCGTGACGCAGCCGAGTGGCTGCCGGCGCAGAATCGCTGCTGGTTCGCGGCCCGGGTGATCGCGGTCCGGCAGCGCTACGGGCTCACCATCGACCGTCGCGAGGCGGACGAGTTGGACCAAGTGCTGGCGGGTTGCGCCTCGACGGAGTTGATCACGTTCGCGCGTGGCGCGATACCGACCCCGGCCGGGCCCGCGGTATCCGTTCCCGAGGCGATCGCCGCGTGGGACGACAACGGGAACGGCCGCGTCAGTTGTGCGGAAGCTCGGGCACACGGGATCGCGCCGGTGACGCGCGACCATCCCGCGTACCCGTTCATGCGGGACGGCGATGGAGACGGCGTAGTCTGTGAATCCGGCAGCCGCCGCGCGTCACCGGCGAGTCCGCCGGCGTCGCCGCGCGCGTCCGGAGCCGGGTGCGGGCCGTACCGCAACTGCACGGCGCTACGGCGCGATCATCCCAACGGCGTCCCGAGGGGCCATTGTGCGTACCAGCGTCGCATGGATCGCGACAACGACGGCCGGGCCTGCGAACGGAGGTGAAGGTCTTTCTGGAATCCTAGGAAGCGCCCTGCGATGAGGAAAAAGCTGATCGAGGTGGCGCTGCCGCTCGACGCGATTAACACCGCTGCGGCGCGTGAGAAGTCTATTCGCCACGGGCATCCATCGACGCTGCACCTGTGGTGGGCGCGCCGCCCGCTGGCGGCGGCGCGTGCGGTGATCTTCTCGCAAATGGTCGACGACCCGTCGGAGTACGTCGACGTGCTTCTGTCGGATGCGGGGAAGAAGCGCGCGGCGCAACGGGCGCTGAAGAAGCGCTTGGTGGCTCGCGCATCGCCCGCGCCCGCGCCGCCAGCGACCGGAAACGGGAACATCGGGGCAGGGGAGAAGCCGGCCGCTACGGTCGAGGCGGAGCAGCGCGCCCCGACGCTCGGTGATGTGGCGGCGGCCGGCTGGCCGCCAAGGCGCGGGCCGGTGCGACCATCGAAGACCGCATCCTCCGCGCGACAGGACGGAGGCCGCCGTGCCGGACGGGGCCGCGGACCTGGTCACCGACCTCTACCGGCGGATGCCCGAGGCGCGGATCACGGACATCCTGTCGAGGTGGACGACGCCACCCGGTTCACCGAGGCTTTCACGCACCTGCGGACCGGGTCGCCCTGCCGCGACCGCAGCGGTCTGCTCAACGTGCTGCTCGCCGAGGGCATCAACCGGACCGCCTCGAGCGACGGCCAGTTCTTCCCGTCCGCTGGCCGGGGCGAAGCCCTCAACCTGGTCAACGCCCGGTACGGGGCGGAGCCGGGCGTCAAGGCGTACTCGCACGTCTCCGACCGCTTCTCCCCGTTCGCCACCCAGACCATCCCGGACGTCGTCCCGGTCACGCCGCTGCGCGGCTGGTGAGGGGTGACTCTGCGGGAACGACTCTGGCCCGGAACGTTGCACTCGGAAGGCCGGCTCTCGCAGACATGCTGAGGCTGAAGACTTGCGGCTCGCCACCGCCGCTGACGGCATGTCGTGACCCGCCGCTGATGTGTACGTCTTGCCCCACTTGGCGCGGGCTGAACGTTCTCAGGTTCGTCAGGATGCTGACCACGCCAGCCACGAGGGTGACCGCCAGCCCGGCTAGCGATTCCCGCCTTGACAGGCCGGATGGTGCTGCGGGCGGGCAACGACGGCGCTTGGCGGGGCGGTTGTTCGACGGCATCAGGCGTCCGGCGGCTGCGCGCCGCGGTTCAGCAGATGGTGCGTGAGCGTCCGGACGTCCTGCTTGACCTCCCGGACGTCCTGCTTCACGTCGTCGATGTTGCGGGTGATGCCGGCGTGCGCGTCCCTGTTCTCGGTGCGAAGCCGGTTCTCGGAGGCCTGGATCGCGTCCGTGATCTGCTTCATGAACGCCGAGCCTCGCCAGAACACCAAGATCACGGCGACGGCGATCGCCACGACCGTCGCCGCGTCCGCGATGTTGATGTTCATCTGCGTATCCCCGTAATGGCGTACGCGCGCGAATATCGCGCGTTCCGTTACGTAGTGTATCGCATAGCACGACACCACTCCCGTTGTCTACCGCCGGAGCACCCGCGTCCCGGTTGGCGCTCGAGGAAGCGCCAGCGGGGATCCTGATCTCTAACGACGCGCCCGGCCGGCCGGCCGCGGTGCTCGAGGAGTACGTCGATGGCATCCGGCGCCCAGCAGCACGAGCCGGGAGTAAAGAGCTCTGCGCGCCCGCCAGTGGCCGCGCGGCCCTCCGCGAGAATCACGCCGCGGAGCACCGGCTCCTGACGCCGCCCTGGTTTCGCCGCTGGCGGCGAACTGGCCCTGCGCCGGCTCCGACGCCTGGTTTGCCGGCCGGGTACTCGACAACCCCCACGTGGCCCGTCATCACCTCGTGCGGTCGCGAACGAGGCGGCGCGGGCGGTCCCGGTCGTCAGCTCATTTTATGGCGGTGTTCGACCAGAAATCGTGCGGCGTTCGACTGCATCCACTGATGCAACAGAGCCCGGTTGTACTTGTGCTCGCCGAGCTTCGCCCCCGTCACGCGGTCGAAGCGTTCCAGGAAGTCCATTCGTACGGAAATGCGGGTACCCGCACGCATGCCCTGGAGCTCAGGCGAGATGTACACGTCCACGATGCCGCCCGCACCCACGGAGGAAGAACGACGAACCTCTCGAAGATCGTAGACCGGCCTGGGTCTTCGGGATGACCCAAGTCGCGCTGACGCCGACCGCGCCGGCCGACCTTCGTCGTTTGGATCCGGCCGTTGCGCGCCGCGTCGTCACGAAGTTGCACAGGCTGGCGGAAAACATCGAGACGGTCAGGCTCGATCGAGACGCTGGCCGGCCCGTGGCAGGGCGTGTTCAAGATGATGCAACTCGTGCCCAGGCAAGTGCGTGACACCGTGTACATTTACCCACTCCTGTTTCAGGAGAGCATTTTCCTGACACAACACTACCAGAAAACAACCAGTATCAGGCCGACTACAAGAACAGGGATCGCGATAAGTCCAGCCACGGAACGGGCCGGCGCATCACTATCGACTTCCTCTCCACGGCCAAGCGCCGGCAGCACACTTTCGAGTCTCTGGATACGGATCTGACCACGCTGTGGAATGCGTGGGATACCGTCAGGACCGTCCTCAACCTCAACGCGAACGATGAGGATTTGGCAGCCGACAAACCCCGGGGCATCCTGAAACGACTCAAGGACGACCCGCACTTCGATAACGCGGCGATCGACGCCATATTCCCTGCTTACGATAAGGTCGACGCCCTCCTCCAGCAGCAGGCTCAGAGGGAGGCACTGGATCGACTGGGCCGTTACGAGCGCAAGTTCGGCCCGGGGTCGGTCCAGCTGAACGCCCTCGAGGTAGGTATCGCGTACCTGTTACAGAACGTCAAAGGCTTCCGCTACGACCCGGAATCGGGCCCAGGCCCCTTGGAAGTGGTCGCCTCCTACACCACGACGTACTTCTCCTACGCCGAAGACGCGTTTGAGGTCGTCTCGGCCTCCGAGTTTGGCCTGCGCCGCTACATCTTCAGCGACGGCTGGGGGCGCGGCGGCTACCGCGGCTATCTCAAGCCTGCACACTTTTCTTTCGGGGTGACGGTTGCCGGCGAGAAGGACGGCCCGCTGGTGTGGCCCTGGCGCGGCGAGTCGCGCCAGGGCGCGTTCTTCGCCTGGGGCGACGTGAAGGTGGCGTACGTCAGCGGCACCAACTCGCGGTGGCTGGTGTCGCAGCAGTTCCAGATTCTCCCGCTGATCTTCTAGCCGCAGGTTGCCCGCCCACGGACCGGCCTAGCAAGGTGAGCGCGTTGCGCTGGGCAGACATCGCCGATTCGACCGACGGCGACGGCATGCTGATCACCGTGTGCTGCCGGAGCAAGATGAATCAGGAGCGGGTTGTTTGCGGGAGGGGGCGCATGGACGCGGATAGCCCGATGCATGTAGCCCTAGGCTAGGATGTTGGCTTTGATGTCGTCCAAATCATCAGGCGGCTCGTGTCAGTGTGCCATTCTCTCACTCCCTTCGACGCCCAGCAGTGGAGGGAGCATACAGAACAGCTCAGAAGGCTGTCAAGGCAGGGACGAGAATATCTAACAACTGAAGGAGAAAGCCGACAATTACCAGGAGGAGGGCACATCGCATCCAGCGGTGGTTTCTACAAATAATCCGCTCTGTGCTAGAGAGACGGTGCTTGTGTTCTTCACTGTCGAAGTAGCCACGTTCCAATAGTTCCCCGGCCTGCCGCCGTTTTGTTGTTTCATCTGTCCATCCCTTCATCATATTGAAGGCAAGTTCCGCTTCGATACGCCTCATTGATGTGGTCCAAAACAGCCGCGACCACGGCGTCCTCGAGCCGGTCCTCCAGCGCGGGCGGCGGGCGGTCAACTTCCGTCTCATCGCCGAGCAGTGGGATCGCATCGGCCAGTTCTACGCGGCGTTCCCCGCCGGGCACGCCACCGCGTCCGCCGCCCTGCAGAGGCCCAACCGCTTCCAGGCCTCGAACCGCTTCTGCGCCGCCAACCGGGGAACTCGGGCGCGCGCTGAAGACCGAGTTCGTGCTGCAGTACATGTCCGAGCCGCAGCTGCGGGCCAAGGTGCGGCGTGGCCTGCTCAAGGTCGAGCAGCTCCACGCCCCTGGCGCGGGCCGTCTACTACGGGCAGCGAGGGCGCATCAGCGCGCGCGAGGTCTACGACCAGATGAACGCGTGCTCGTGCCTGATCCTGATTCTCGCCTGCATCGTCTACTGGCAGGCCCGGGAGATCTCACGGCTGGCCGCCGCGCCGGACTTCCCGTTCGACCCCGACCTGCTGCGGCATGTCAGCCCGATCGAGTGGAAGAACGTCATCCTCTACGGCGAGATCAAGATCGACCCCGCCAAGCTCACGAGGCGTGGCCCTTAGGACACTGACCGAAATTACCTTGCTGTGTGCCGAGCGCCCGAAGCCGCAGAAAACGGGCTCCGCCTGGATGTACGTGGCAACCTTATATCGATCACGGTCCTTAGCGTGTATCACAACACGAATGTTGTCGGTACCCTTTATTGGACGCCGGCGCCGCCCGGCTCGACCAGCGGGTCCGCGGCCACGAGCCCGGGCCGCCCGCAGGCGCCAGGCGCGCCGGCGGACCGCGGCCTCGGTGCGGCCGAGGCGGCGGGCGAGCTCGAGCAGCCGGCGGCCGCCATCCTCGGCGTCGAGCGCGTCGGCCAAGCGGACGGCGATGTCCTCACTCGGCATCCAGCGGCGGAGCATGGGCGGAGTCTACCTACTCGCCGGCGATCCGGATCCGGCCGGCTTCCAGGAACTCGCCTGTTTAGAGCCGTGACAGGAGCCGGTCGTAGGCGGCGTGGGAGCCGATCCAAAACCAGATGATCGCCTCGTCCTTCAGGACGCCCACGGCCCGATAGCCTTGGCTCACGCGAACCGCGTAGATCGGTTCGGTCTGGTGAACCTTCTTGAAGCGAAGACCGGGGTGACCGGGATTGCCTTGAAACAGCTGATAGGCTTGTCGGGCTTGGCTTTGAATATCGGACGGCAACTGGGCGAAGCACTCGTGGAAGCGCCTGGTGCGGCGGGACTTCACAGCCGGTCGGGGTCGAGCGGCTCAGTTCGGCCGACCAGATCCTCTGCGAGAGCCTCCCGAGCGAGATTGGCGAGTTGCCGCTGTGAGGTTTCGAACGACCGGGACCAGTGCCGCTCGGACTCGAGCTCGTCCATCAGCCATCGCGCGAAGGCGTCCTGCTCGTGGTCGGGCAACCGGGCGGCCTTTGCGAACGCCTCCTCGAGTAGATCCGTCACAAGCGCCACCTCCTGAGACGAGTGTATCGCGTCAGAGAGCGCGACAGCGCCTCTCCCGCGAGATGCCCGAGACGGGAGAGACGACCACCGACGCGGCCCTAGTCCCGGCCGCTCGAGTGGCGGGACGTCGCCGATGCGCGCGACGACGACGGCCTGCTCATCGCCGTCTGCCGCAGCAAGACCAACCCCGACGGCGAGACGGCCGACGTGCGCTTCGTCAAGGGCGACGTCGCGAGCGCCGACCGTGCGCTGCGAGAACGGCGCGGCGCGGTCGGAGGCGACCGATCGCGTCGTCGACCTCTCCGCGCAGGCCATCAGCGAACGGTTCGCCGCGACCGCGCCCTGGCTGCGAGCGTCGAGCCGCGATTGACCGCCCACTCGTGGCGCGCCGGGCTGGCCACCGAGCTGACCGCCCGCTATCCAGCTCGCCGGCGGCTGGAAGGTACAATCGGAGTCTCTAGACGCGATGCTTCGTGTTGTCACTTTATTTTTGGGAGCCACACATGGCAGACGACAATCTGCAATCAGAAATCGACCGGCTTAAAGCAGAAAATGAGCGCCTGAAGAGCGATCGTGGTCGCACTGTAAGCCTCAAGGTCAGCGCGAAGGGCGGCGTGTCGGTCTATGGTCTCGGTCGCTTTCCCGTCACGCTCTATAAGGAGCAGTGGACAACGTTGCTTGCCATGACCGATGAGATTAGAGCGTTTATCAAGGACCATGAAGCGGAGTTAAAAGCGAAGCCGGAGGCGTAGCAGAACGGACTGTCCGGGGAGTCGGGGAGGACCCCGAGCGGCATGTCGGTGCTCGCCTCCGCCCAGGCCGTGCAGCAACTCGAGGAACAGGTCGACGGCCGCCCGGCGCGGCGGCGACGATCGCCGGGGTGCGAACAGGAGCCGCGACGGTTTCCGGATCACGGGTCCGGGGAGAGGCGTCGTCTCCGCCGAGCGCGCCGCAAGGACGGCGGCGCGGACCTTCGAGATGCCGAAAGAGCTGCTCGGCATCGTCGCTGGTGAGCAGCTCGCGGTCGAGCTTTTCGAGCAACTCGATGGCGTCGGAGATCGCAAGCACGGCTGCCGCCTGCGAACCCATGGCCGGCATCGTCCCGCCAGCACGCCAGCCGGGCCGACGTTGGCCGACTCCGCGCCGTTCGCGTTCGAGAGCGCCAGGATAGCTCCTCGACTACACTACTACTCGTGGCGGGTGAGAGAGAAAGGAAACTACGGATGAAAGACGTTATCGCGTTGCTAAATGACCAACGGTCTGAATTGCTGGACAGTGTC
>CBDCOK010000001.1:0-64298 GCA_965219705.1 Chloroflexota bacterium | reverse complement strand
AACCTCCAAAACCAGGCCGCGCGGTCCGACATCGCCACGCTGATCGATGATGCCATCCTCGCTGTCGAGCGCGACAACCCGAACCTCAAGGGCAAGCTGCCGCGCGACTACGCCCGTCGCAGCATCGCGCCGGAGAAGATGAAGGGGCTGATCGACCTGATCGCCGACATCGGCTTCAGGGGCGATCGCGCCAAAGCTCGCGACACGCTCGGCCGCGTCTACGAGTATTTCCTCGGCAAGTTCGCCCAGGCCGAGGGCAAGCTCGGTGGCGAGTTCTTTACGCCGCGCTGCATCGTGCGGCTGCTAGTCGAAATGCTCGAACCCTACGAGGGCCGCGTCTACGACCCTTGCTGCGGCTCGGCCGGCATGTTCGTGCAATCCGAGCGCTTCGTGGAAGCCCACGGCGGGCAGAAGACCGACATCTCGATTTTCGGCCAGGAGTCCAATCCCACCACCTGGCGGCTGGCGCACATGAACTTGGCCATCCGCGGCATCGAGGCCAACCTTGGCTCTCAGCCCGCCGACAGCTTCCTGTGCAACCTGCACCCCGACCTCAAGGCCGACTACATCCTCGCCAATCCGCCGTTCAACATCTCGGACTGGTCGGGCAAACTGCTGGCCGACGACGTGCGCTGGCGCTATGGTACGCCGCCGGTCGGCAACGCCAACTACGCCTGGATCCAGCACTTCATCCACCACCTCTCGTCGCCTAACGGCCGCGGCGGCGGGGTTGCTGGCTTCGTCATGGCCAACGGCTCGTTGTCCACCGGCTCCGTCGGTGAGGGTGAGATCCGCCAGCGCATCGTCGAGGCCGACCTGGTTGATTGCATCGTCGCGCTACCGGCCCAACTCTTCCTCACCACGGGCATCCCTGCCTGCCTCTGGTTCCTCGCTCGCAACAAGATTGGCAAGAACCTCAAGCACGGTGGGCGCGACCGCAAGGGCGAGACGCTCTTCATCGACGCCCGTAAGCTCGGCACGATGCAGACCCGCACCCTGCGCGTGCTTACCGGCGGCGACGACGGCGAAAGCATGCTGGCCGATGGCATGGGCGACCCGAACGTCGATTCCGACCTCGGCCGTATCGTCTACGCGTTCCGCCAGTGGCGCAGCGAGCCCGCGCCCGACTGGTGGGAGGAGGCGCAGCACGGCGTGTGGGTCTACCGGGACATCCCCGGCTTCTGCAAGGCTGAGACGATCGCGGGGATCGCCAAACACGACTTCGTGCTCACTCCCGGCCGTTTCGTCGGTGCCGAAGAGCAGCATGACGACGGCGAGCCGTTCGCGGAGAAGTACCCGCAGCTGCTGGCCGAGCTAGAAGAGTGCTTTGCGGAGGGGGAGCGGTTGGTGAGGGTGGTGCGGGCGCGGCTGGGAGGCTTGTGCAATGGCGGCTGACGCGCTCTTCCAAGTCGCTCGCGAGGATTGGAAATGGGAACCCCTGGGGGAGGTGTGCCGCCGTGGCGGTGGTGACATCCAGACGGGCCCGTTCGGGAGCCAGCTTCACGCCTCCGACTACGTAGCCGTTGGCGTGCCCTCGATCATGCCGCAAGACATCTCTCATGACCGGGTGGATGTGGAAGGGATTGCTCGTATCACTCCGAGCGATGCCCAGAGACTCTCTCGGTATCTCGTGAAGCCAGGTGACATCGTCTACAGCCGGCGTGGTGACGTAGAACGCAGGGCGCTGATTTCCGAAAGGGAGAGCGGCTGGCTCTGCGGAACGGGTTGTCTCCGAGTCCGCCTTGGTAATGGAATCGTTGACCCGGCCTACGCATCGTACTTTCTGAGCCATCCAGCTTCGCGTGAATGGGTTGTGCGTCATGCCGTTGGCGCAACGATGCCCAATCTGAATAGTTCGATCTTGGGTGCGCTTCCGTTTCTACTACCCCCAACTACCGAACAACACGCCATCGCCGGTGTTCTAGGGGCACTGGATGACAAGATCGAGCAGAACCGGCGGGCAGCGCGGGCGCTGGAGCGGCTGGCGGGGGCGATCTTTCGTGCGTGGTTCGTTGACTTCGAACCGGTGAAAGCGAAGGCCGCCGGAGCGACCTCCTTCCCCTCCATGCCCCAGCCCGTCTTCGACGCCCTGCCCACCCGCTTCGTCGATTCCGACACCGGCCCAGTGCCGGAAGGGTGGGAGGTGAAGGGCATTGGCGATGTCGTCACGACGAAGGGTGGCGGCACCCCGAGCACGAAGAATCCTGAATACTGGGACGGCGGCGAGCACTGTTGGGCGACCCCGAAGGACATGTCGAGACTCTCCCACCCGGTGTTACTGGACACGGACCGCCGCATCACGGCGGCGGGTGTCAACTCGATCAGCTCCGGCATGCTGCCCGTTGGCACAGTCTTGATGTCATCGCGCGCTCCAGTCGGCTACCTGGCAATCGCTAGAGTGCCAACTGCGATCAACCAGGGGTTCATCGCGATGGTGTGTGACGGCCCGCTGCCGCCCACCTACGTTCTCAGCTGGGCGCTGACCTCGATGGACGCGATCAAGGCTCACGCGAGCGGAACAACCTTCCCCGAGATCAGCAAGAAGAACTTCCGGCCGCTACCGGTGGTCGTGCCGATAGGCGACGTGATCGCCGCCTATCAGAAAACGTCTGATCCGCTTTTCGATCTGCTCACGGCTTGCGTCAAGGAAAGCCTGCAGTTGGCGCAGGTGCGCGATCACCTCCTTCCGCAACTTCTATCGGGAACTGTGAGGGTCGGTTCGTGACAGACTCGTCCTCCCGCGATCAACTGGAAGCAGAACGCCTCGATCCCGATCAGTCCCTTACCGAGCGGCGAAAAAGCAGAGACGAGGCAGATTATCGCTTTTGGTGTGAGTCCTCGTATGGAATGGTCGAAATCGGGCAAGAGCAGTTTCATCCTGCCAACGTGTTGGAGAGAATGGCCCCCGCCGCCGCCCGGCGCGGTCGTGACGACTGGTCAGAGATGGTTCGCAAGGACCTAGAGCAGGCTGTGTGTGAGCAGTTTCCAGCATCTATTGCGGTGCCGTTCCATGGCTTCCTAGAGGGATCCCGCTCGTCACTTACGCGCTTGTACCGTCTGCGGGACACTTGGGAATCTCTGATTCGCTTTCTGACGGCGCTTGCACTGTCCGAAGCTGCGGTAAGTGCGACATCCCTGGCACCGCTAGTTCTTCGTGGTGGGAGGGATCAGGGGTGGCGAAAGTGCAAACGAGGAGACCTGCTCTCTGACAGGCTGACGGTGCGTATCGGCCTCATTGAAGGTGTGCTGCATCGGGCAAAGGAGCTGGGGGTCGACCTGCAAGTTGCCTCATTGCTTCCCATAGATGTACTTGGGGAAGTTAGACGGCTGAATGTCGTGCGCAACTACTTTTCACATGCATCAACCAAATCTGACGTGCAAGCGAAAACAATCATCGAAGAGGCATATCCTGTATTCCGCGAAGCCTTGTTTGATCTGCGCGATATACAGAGTGTTGACCTGATACGCATCCACAGTATCCAGGCTGGAGGCAAAGCAGAGGTCGAGCAATTGAAAGGCCACGCGCAGAGTCGCCGCATTAGTGAGCTCGCCCTTGACGCCGACGCAGCCGCGCTTGTCATGTCCGCAACAGCGGTCGACGGAATGGCCAGGGTGTTCGCTCGTGTGGGCAGACTAACCTTGGATCTCAGTCCGTTCTCATATGCCGCCGACAACGACACCGGGCATCGGACTAACGTGTGGGATTTCAAATACAACAAGGCTAATAGATGGCACATGGAGTGCGTAGCTGATTCGACTACCAAGATTTCGCCAGCGGTACCACATGAAGCCCTTCTTGTGCGCTTCGAAAGTCTTCTGGGACGGGGTGGTGAGGACGCATGATGGCGAGAGTCAGCGAGCAGTTCGTCGAAGATTTAACATCTCTGCACTTCGGAGAGACCGGCGTGGCTGTTACATGCAGCGCTGAGCTCGACGACGCTGGCGAGCGCAGCGATGTGTCCCAGGTCATGTTGAAGGGCCGTCTCGCGGCCGCGCTGCATCGCCTCAACCCCGATCTGCCGCACGACCTCATCAAGGAGGTTGTGCGCATCCTGTCGCGCCCGCCGCACCCGACACTGATCCAGAATAACTGCTGGTTCCACGCGATGCTCACCGGCGGTGCCGAGATCGAGTATCGCGACTCGAAGAGTGGAGAGACCCGCGGCGGCCGCGCCCGGCTCGTCGATTTCGATAACCCGGACGCGAATGAGCTTCTGGCGGTGCGCCAGCTCAGCGTCGCGGGGCCGTCGGGCAAGATCATCCGGCCGGACCTGACGATGTTTCTGAACGGGCTACCGGTCGCGGTGATCGAGTTGAAGGCCCCGACCGACACCCAGGCAGACCTGGGCGTGGCCATCGACCAACTCGACCGTTACATGCAGACGGTCTCCGACCTGTTCGTGTCGAATCTGGCGCTGGTGGTCTCTGACGGCATGCTGACCCGCGTCGGCTCGATCACCAGCGGGCGCAGCCGCTTCATGCCCTGGTGCCCGATCGACGACCGTGAGGGTGGCGGCGCGCCGACCCTGGAGGCGCTGATCCGAGGCCTGTTCGATCCGCGGACGTTGGTCGACTACCTGCGGACCTGCGTCACCTTCGAGGAGGACGAGCGTGGCGAGATCGCCAAAAAGATCGCAGGTTACCACCAGTTCCGCGCGGTGCGCAAGGCGCGCACCAGCGTGCTTACGCGTCTCAAGCCGCCGTCCGGCACGGGTGACGGTCGCGGGGGCGTGATCTGGCACACCCAGGGCTCGGGCAAGTCGCTGACCATGTTGATGCTGGCCGGTGGGCTAATCTGCGAGCCACGCATGACCAACCCAACGGTCGTCATGATCACCGACCGCAACGATCTCGACGATCAGCTCTTCGACACCTTCACCGCCGGGCGCGTGCTGCTTCGGCAGGACCCTGTCCAGGCCGTGAGCCGTGAGGATCTCAAGGCGCTGCTCGACCGGGCCGCGGGCGGGGTGGTGTTCACGACGATCCAAAAGTTCGCCGAGGCACACGGCGTGGTCTCGGAGCGCTCGAACGTGGTCGTCATGGCCGACGAGGCCCACCGCAGCCAGTACGGCTTCGTCGAGGGCGGCGCGCGCTGGATGCGCGAGGCGCTGCCGAACGCCACGTTCGTCGGCTTCACCGGCACGCCGCTGGAGCGCGACGACAGAAACACGATCCACGTCTTCGGCGAATACGCGGACGTCTACGACATCCGCCAGGCCGTCGAGGACGGCGCCACCCGGCCGCTCTACTACGAATCCCGCATCATCAAACTGAAGGTGGACGAGGAGGGCGCGCGCGTCGCCGAGGCAGAGGTTGAGTCCGTCGCCAACGCCGACCGCGGCGGGGAAGGGGCGGAGGACAGTATTCGCGTACCGCTGGAGTCCCTGGTCGGCGCTCAGGAGCGCATCGAACGCCTAGCGGCGTTCATCGTCGAGCACTGGGAGAAGCGCCGCGCCGCGATGGAAGGCAAGGCGATGGTCCTGACCATGAGCCGCGACATCGCCGCGCGGCTCTACGAGGCGATCCGCACGCTGCGCCCGGACTGGCACGACATCGACGACGAACGAGGGGCGATGAAGGTGGTCGTGACCGGCACCAACGACGATCCCGAGCCGCTCAGAAACCATGTGCGCACCAAGGCCGCCCGCAAGCGTCTGGCGGAGCGCTTCAAGGCCCCCCACGACGACCTTCGCCTGGTGATCGTCTGTGACATGTGGCTGACCGGCTTCGATTGCCCGCCGGCGCACACCATGTATCTGGATAAGCCGCTGGCCGGGCACAACCTGATGCAGGCCATCGCGCGCGTGAATCGCGTCTACGGCGACAAGCCCGGCGGATTGATCGTGGACCTGCTGGGCCTGGCCGACCAGTTGGCAGATGCGCTCGCGACCTACACTCAGGCCGGCGGCACGGGCGAGGCCGTCAGGAAGGTGCAAGACGAGGCTGTGCCTGCCATGCAGGCGGCCTTCGAGAAACTGCGTGGCTTCTTCCACGGTTGCGACTACGAGCAGGCGCTCGACGCCAAACCGCAAGCCGTGCTGTTGGTGTATCTACGCGCGATCGATCACGTTTTTGGCCAAAACGACGGCTGGAAGCGCCTGCGCACGCTGGTCAAGGAACTGTCGGCGGCCTTCGCGCTGGCGGTTCCGCGCCCGGAGACCGAGGCCATCACGCCACACCTCGCCTTTTTCCAGCGCGTGGTGGCGATGATTCGCAAACGACTGACCGACGATACCGGCGGTGGCGCCGGTCACGCTCGGCAACGCGACATCGACGCCGCCGTGCGCCAGGTGATAGGCGGCGCGATCGATGCCGACGAAGTGATCGACCTGTTCGCCGTCGCGGGGCTGTCGGAAGCCCGCCTCGACATCCTTAGCGATGAGTTCCTCGGTCGGGTGGCGGGGCTGGAGCAGAAGAACCTGGCCTTGGAGACGCTGCGCAAGCTGCTCAATGACCAGATTCGTATCACCGAGCGCACGAACATTGTCCAGAGCCGAAAGTTTCGCGAGGCGCTCGAAGACGCGATGCTGCGCTATACGAACAAGGCGATCACCACCGCCGAAATGATCTCGCAGCTGATCGACTTGGCGAAGAGCTTGCGAGACGCGCAGCGGCACGGCGAAGAACTCGGCCTAAGCGGCGAGGAAACCGCCTTCTACGACGCCCTAGCGGAGAACGGGTCAGCCCGAGAAGCGATGCAGAGCGACACGCTACGTCTCATGGCCCGGGAACTGACCGAAATGGTCAAGAAGATGCCAAAGCTCGACTGGACCCAGCGCGAGTCGGTACGGGCAAGCCTGCGGCGCAATGTTCGCCGGCTGCTGGCAAAGTACGGCTACCCTCCGGATCTGGCCGAAGACGCGACGCAGCTCGTCTTGCGACAGGCAGAATTGTCAACGGAGAACTCGGAGTAAACGTTCCGCCACTCGCCCTTGCTCAAGCCAACCAGGGCGCGCCGCCGGCGCACGTCGGGGTCCGTGGTCCACTCGATCATGAACAGGGATCGTTCGATGCGACCGACTTCCCGCCGCGCGGGCCGCGAAGCGCCGGTTGATCTGGTCGCCGCTGAGGCCGATGATCGGGTCGGCCCAGCGCAGGGCCGCCACCTCGCCATTTCCCTGTATCCTTCTAAATTAGTGCATGAGTGCACGGTGACACCCAAGGCAAATACCGTCATGCCGCCCGCGGCCCGAGAACGCCCCGGGTTCAGGAGCTCGATCCCCGGGTGACGCTCGTACGGTCCTCGCCGCCTTTCTCGACGCACGGCCGGCAACGGCCGAACGCCAGCGACCCGATGCTCGACACGCTGCGCGCCGACGTCCGCGGCGAGATCGCTCAAGCCGTCGCCACCCTCACTTGGCGGCTCGCCTTCGTGCAGGCCACTACCATCGCCGCCGTCGGCGTGCTGGTGCGCCTGCTGCTGTCATGACGGACCCTCAGATCATCGTGCTCGCGGTCATGTCGGCTGTGGCCGCGGCTGGCGTCTGGTCGGTTGCGGCGAACCTGAAGAGCTTGCGGGAGAGCGTCGACAACCTCAACCGTCAGCTGCACGACGGCCGGGAGGACTTGAGGTCCTTGGCCGAACGCGTTGTGGAGCTCACCGCACTCGCCACGGATGCTGCTGTAGCTGCCGGGCTGGTCAAGGACTGGGAGAAAATCGAGGCGGCGCAACGGGCCAACGCGGCGGCCGCCAAGGCTGGCCGCGTGAGGGTCTGGTCGGAAGTCGAGGCGGCGCTACAGGCGCGGGCGGACTACAGGAGGGACGACCCCTTCCCCGGTGAGAGCCCCCCTAATTACTATGGACCATGTCCCTTGACCGGGGCCGGGACCGATTGCGCTTGGTTCAGCGCCGGTTCAGAGTTGGAACCCGATTCAGCTGGGGCGATTTTTAGGCGCCGGGAGCAGCCCGGTGAATGGGACGGCAGCATCATCGCCGGGTGCAATCACTGCGGCGACGCGGCCGGACAGGTCGGCGGGCGACTCGACGATGCTGCTTGGCAGGAACATCTAGAAGCGGTCTGCGGCGACCGTCGAGTGGCCCGGTGACGGCCCTGGCGTCCCATAACCGGGTTGTTTGCGGGAGGGGGCGGAATCCCTACGCTAAGCCCAACCCGCGTCACGATCTGCCGGTTCAGGAGGCGAGGACCTTCTGGCCCTTTGCTCCCGCAACTGGCCCTGCAGACGACGACGTGAACGATTCCGCCCAGCCCACCGCCGTGCTGTCCGCGTCCTGGTCCGCCGCATACGCGGCGCAACGGTTGAACGTCAACACCACCCGGCAACCAGCGCCGCACTCGCTGAGCGCCTGCGCCGCGCCCGCCGTCTCGTAGTCCACCGCCCAGCCATACTGGTCGCCCTGCCGCTCGTCGACCGCCAGCGCGCCCACCGGCGGCTGCGCCGAGGCTACCGACGCCGTGCACACCAGCGCGCAGAGAACGAGCATCGAGTCGGCAACGGTCCGCATGGTGTTCTGCTCCTTTGCTGAGAAGAGCCAACCTACCACGGGGAAGGCCGATGCGGGGACTCAGGTTGGCATGGCGCATCGAGCCCGCCGCGGACATCGTTCGATACGTCCTCGAGGAGTATTGCCGCGAGTTGTTCCGCAGCCTAGCCGCCCCAGGCCGGCGTCTGATAACGCCCACTACGTTAACTTGGCGTTGCCCCGCCCCAGCGGCCGAAAACACCAGGATTCATTGCCCGAACCCGCCGAGGCGGCCGACTCGATCCGGCGTTGCGCCGCCCGGACATGCCTCAGGTGCGTCGGGGGCCATCTATCGCACGGCGCTGACCGGCCCGTCCGGATGGCGGGTGCGTCAGCGTCCGCCTCGTGCAGTCGGCGACGTGGTCGAGAGTGCCTCGAGCCGTCGGCCTCCGGTGGGTTTCGAGCTCGACGCGGCGGTCCTCGTTCTCCTCAAGGGTACCGACACCATTCGTGCTCTGATACACGCTAACGGCTCGGCCTGAGCCCTCTGGTGGTCATGAAGCTGTAGAGCGCGGTCCGGGACACGCCGGTGATCTTGGCGATGGCGGTCTTCGAGACGCCCAGCTCGAGGAAGCGCCGGATCTCGTCCTCCTTGCCGTCAAGCCGTGAGACGCCCAGCGATCCCTTCGGGCGCCCGAGCTTGCGGCCCGAGGCCCTGGCCTTGGCGAGGCCCTCGCGGGTGCGCTCGGAGATCAGGTCGCGCTCGACCTCGGCGAACAGCGCGAAGAGCGTGGTCATGACCTTGGTCTGGATGTCGCGCTTGCCCTCGACGCGGATGTTCTCCTTCAGGGCCACGAAGGCGACGCCCGCCTTGGCGAGGGCGTCGAGCACGGCGACGACCTGACCCAGCGACCGGCCGAGCCGGGAGAGTTCGCTGACGACCAGACGGTCGCCGTGCTGCAGGGCGTTCGTCAGCTCGTCGAGCCGGCGGCGCTTCTCGGACGCCTGTCCGGAGGCAGTCGCCTCGATGAAGTCGTCGATGTGGAGGTCGTGCTCCCGCGCGTACTCCAGGATGGCGAGGCGCTGGCTGCTCACGTCCTGCTGCGGGGTCGAGACGCGCAGATAGGCGACGGTCTTCACGGCCTGTCCATGGAATGCAGCTGCGCGTATTGTATCTGACAGATGCGGGACATGGAACGCGTCATGTTCCCTGCTGCTGAACTGTTCGGTCAGAACGCCCGTTTATCTCGGACAGAGCCGTGCCGGTCTCCGACCCCGACGTCTCCCGCCCCCGCTTGGTCCGCGATGCCACCTTCCTCGAGGCCGACCGCCGCGAGATCGCCCTGCGGCGGGGCTCCCACAACCGGTTGGGTTTCGCGTACCAGGTCGCCTTCGTGCGTGTGCTCGGCAGATTCCCCCAACAGACGCCCCTGGAGATCGACGGGGAGATCCTGAGGTTCGCGGCCCTGCAGCTAGGCGCCGACGCCGAGACGATCCACGCCTACGCCAGCCGGCAGCAGACGGTCTCGGAGCATCAGCAGCGCATCGGCGAGTACCTGCGTCTGCGCGCTTTCGAGGCCGCCGCCGGAGAACGGCTGGCGCGGTTCCTCGAGGACGAGGCGTTGCGGCTCGAGCGGACCGCCTCGCTGCTGGCTCGGGCGCGCGCCTGGCTCCGCGACGAGCACGTTCTCGCACCGTCCGATCCGGTGTTGCGCCGCGCGATAGGGGCGGCCCGACACAAGGCCCGGACGTTGCTGACGCAACGCATGGCCGAGCGCCTGTCGGCACCGATGCGCGAAGGTCTTGACGCGCTGGTCGCCGTCGACGACGACCAGCCGCACTCGCCCTTGAACCGGATCAAGGCGAGTTCGTCGAACCCGTCGGTCGGGGGCATGAAGCGGCTGCTGGCGCGGCTGGAACTGATCGAGGCGACCGGCGTACTGGGAGTCAACGTGGACTGGGTCAACGGCAACTACCAGCGGATCCTGTTCCACAGCGTGCGAACCGCGTCAGCCGACCGGGTGCGCAGGATGGCGGCCCCACGCCGTCACCTCGCGCTGGTGTGCTTCCTGCACCAGACGTGGCGCGACACGCTCGACCAAGCCGTCGACATGTACGGCAAGCTCCTCGACCGCAATCGCAAGCTGGTCGAGACCCGCCTCGACGACATGCTCAAGGCGCAACGCCAGGCCGTCGACCGGATCGTTCACCGCTACCGCCAGCTCGGCGCGGTGCTGCTCGATCCCGACGTCGGCGACGACGAGTTGCGGGTCCGGCTGCTGTCAACCGTGCCCGAGGCGCAGCTGCGCGAGGACCAGTCCGACCTGGTGAACTGGACGCGGGGCGACCGGAAGGCCCGCTTCGAGCAGACGGTCGAGCGGCACGCCGGGCTGAGCCAGTTCGCCGGGCCGTTTCTGAGCAGGATGAAGTTCGTCGACGAGCAGGGCGAGGGGACGTCGCCGACGCTGTCGGCGCTGCGGGCCTACCGCGAACACCGCGCGGCGGGGCGCCGCGGCGCTCCGCCCCATGCGCCGCTCGACTTCGCCCCGGCGGCGCTGCAGCCGCTCATCCGCCATGACGGCGTGACGGACCGCCGACGCTGGGAGAGCGCGTTGTTCCTCAAGGTGCGCGACGAGATCCAGACCGGCAACCTCGCCATCGACGGCGCGAAGAACTTCGGCCGGTTCGAGGCGTTCTTCCTGCCCGCCGCGCGGTGGGAGCAGGTCCGCGAAGCGTTCTGGGTGCGAACCGGGTTCCCCGTCGATCCCGCTGCGGCGGTCGAGCAACTGAAGGCGCGTCTGTCGGATGCGTTCGACCGGTTCCTGGAAGGTGTCGCTGACAACCGGCAGGTCGCGTTCGACGACGACGGGTGGCGACTGAAGACGGACGCGGCCGAGCAGCCCGACCCGGCGCAATCGGACAGCCTCACCGAACTCCACCGCTGGCTGGACGCCCGCAGCCGCTCGATCCGGCTGGCCGACCTGCTCATCGAGGTCGAGAACGACCTCGGGTTCAGCGTCCACTTCCAGCAGCCCGGCGAGAAGCGGGTCGACCCCGGGGAGGTGTGCGCGCTGCTCGCCGCGATCCTCGCCCACGGCTGCAACCTCGGCCTGTACACCATGGAGAAGGTCGCCCCCGACATCGCCTACAGGCGGCTCAAGTACGTCAGCGATTGGCGTCTCGTCGAGGAGAACCAGCGGGCCGCGCTCGCCGCCATCGTCCACGGCATCTCCCGCCTCGACGCCGCCGGCTATTGGGGCGACGGCACGACGTCGGCCAGCGACGGACAGCGCTTCGCCATGCCGCACAAGGTGCTGCAGCGGACCTACAGCACGCGCTTCAACGACTTCGCGCTTGAGTTCTACTCCTTCGTCGCCGACAACTACGCCCCGTTCTACAGCCGCCCGATCGAGTGCACCGACCGCGACGCGCCCTTCGTGCTCGACGGCGTGCTCTACCACGAGAGCGACCTCGACCTCGAAGAGCACTACACCGACACCCACGGCTACACCGAGATCAACTTCGCGGCCTTCGGGATGGTCGGCATGCGGTTCTGCCCGCGCATCCGCAGCCTGCACCGCCAGCGGATCTACTGCGCCGACCCGGACCGCGACCACGGCGTCCTCGAGCCGGTCCTCAAGCGCGGCCGGCGGGCGGTGAACTTCCGCCTCATCGCCGAGCAGTGGGACCGCATCGGCCAGTTCTACGCGGCGTTCCCCGCAGGGCACGCCACGGCGTCGGCCGCCCTGCAGAGGCTCAACCGCTTCCAGGCCTCGAACCGCTTCTACGCCGCCAACCGCGAGCTCGGCCGGGCGCTGAAGACCGAATTCGTGCTGCAGTACATGTCCGAGCCGCAGCTGCGAGCGAAGGTGCGGCGGGGCCTGCTCAAGGTCGAGCAGCTCCACGCCCTGGCGCGCGCCGTCTACTACGGGCAGCGGGGGCGCATCAGCGCCCGCGATGTCTACGACCAGATGAACGCGTGCTCGTGCCTGACCTTGATTCTCGCCTGCATCGTCTACTGGCAGGCCCGGGAGATCTCACGGCTGGCCACCGCGCCGGACTTCCCGGTCGACCCCGATCTGCTGCGGCATGTCAGCCCGATCGAGTGGAAGAACGTCATCCTCTACGGCGAGATCAAGATCGACCCCGCCAAGCTCAAGATGCGACGCCCTTAGCGTGTATCACAACACGAATGGTGTCGGTACCCTGGACGCGGCAGTGCCGGCGGGTCGACTGAGCGTCTACCGCCGTAGCGGTTTAGTCCACCGCGTTGTATGTCCAGCTGGAACATACACCGCGGTTTCAGAAGATTGCCAACAAGGACCGGCGGAGCAGGACAACTCGCGGTTTGCTGCAACGGACACCGGCGATAGGATCGCGGCAGCCGTCGTGGCGGGCCTGGCGCGCGGGCCGGCGGGGGTGCAACGACTTCGAGGAGGTTCCCGATGGTCCGATTGGCGCTCGTCTTCTGGGTGTTGCTGCGGATGGCGTCGGCGCCCGCGGCGCAGCCGCCGGTGGGTGCGCTGGCGGTCGACGAACGCCAGGGCGACCGGTGGGGGTGGGCAGTCGACTACGAGACGGCGGCGGCCGCTCGCCAGCGGGTGCTGTCGGAGTGCGGCTCGGGCTGCTCGGTGGTGCTGACGTTCGAGCGCTGCGCCGCGTACGCGGCGGACCAGGACGCGGACAGCACGGCGGTGGGTTGGGGGGAGTCGTACTCCTCGCCGGCCGGCGCCCGCCAGCGTGCGCTGACTGAGTGCAGCTCGCGTGGCGGCACAGGATGCCTCGTTCGGGTGTGGGGCTGCAACGGCCCGGTGGTCGAGGAGGGTCTGGGCCTCGACCGTGGGGCGCGTCAGCAGATTCAGCGGGGCCTGCAGTCGGCGGGCTTCGACCCGGGCGGTGCGGACGGCTTGTTCGGTCCGCGCACGCGCGCAGCGATTCGGCGCTGGCAGACGTCTCGGGGTTCTCGCGCAACGGGCTATCTGGATGGGCCGTCGGCGGCGGCGCTGCGGCCGTCGGCACCGGGTCAGCCGACGTTCCGCCAGCGGGAGCCGGCCGCCGCCGCCGCGGCTGCGCCGCCTGCCGTCTCCGCGCCGCCGCCGCAGCCACCGCCAGCGGCCGCGCCGGCCGCCTCTGCCGAGCTCGAGGGCCTGTTCTGGCAGTCAATCATGAACAGCACGAACCCATCGGAGTTCGAGGCGTATCTGCGGCGGTTCCCGAACGGGCTGTTCAGCGAGCTGGCCGAGGCCCGGCTGACAGCGCTGGGCGCGCCGGCGGGCGGGGCGTCCGGCGCGGCAGGGGCGCGCGGCGGCGGCGCCGGGACCGCGGCTTCGGGTTCGCGCGTCTCCGGCGCCTCCGCGGCGGCGTCCGGGTCGCGGGTCGGCGGGCCTGCGGCCGGCGCGGACGCGCGTCCGCAGCCGGGCGCGGTGTTCCGGGACTGCGAGGTGTGCCCGGAGATGGTGGTGATGCCGGACGGCCGTCTCGCGCTGGGCCGCTACGAGGTGACGGTGGGCGAGTATGGGGCGTTCACGTCGGCGACGGGCGGCGGTGCGGGCGGCGGATGCCTCACCTTTGGCGGCGATTCGCGGCGGGACCCGGGCTTTCCGCAGACGGACCGTCATCCTGTGACGTGCGTGAGCTGGGACGACGCGCAGGCGTATGTGTCGTGGCTGAGCCGGACGGCCGGGGCGACTTATCGCTTGCCGACCGAGGCGGAATGGGACCGGGCGGCGGCGGGTTCCCAGCGCGGCTGCGACCGTGAGCGGACTGGGAACCTTAGCACGTGCCCGGTCGGCTCGTACGGTGCGAACGGCGCGGGCCTGTTCGACATGGTCGGGAACCTGTCGGAATGGACGGAGGACTGCTGGGAGGGCGACTGCGTCCATCGCGTGCTGCGCGGCGGCTCCTGGTACGACGTCGCGGAGCGGCCCGGCGCGCGCTTCTGGGACCACGTCCGCGGCCGGGTCACCGACTTCGGTTTCCGTGTCGCGAGGACGCTTGATTAGGTCTTGATTCTTCTGTTCTCTTCCTCCTGGGGGTGGCTGGTGCCGACGGTGGAGAAGTTCCCGCAGCGGCAGAAGTTCCTGCTGGGCGACCGGCTGCAGGTGACGGCGCTCGACGTGCTGGAGCGGCTGGTCGAGTTCGGTCGCGCGGGGGAGGCTCACGCCGGCAAGTCAACCAGTCGTTCTGGCGCGGACTCTTGCGCCTGTGTCGACGGTGCGCGCCGTGTCATGACGGCCGACCGCAGGGCGTCGAACAACGGCGTGAGGTTGAAGCGGTTGGTCTGGCCGACGCGGACCAGGCGACGGAGGTAGCCCTTCTGATCGAGGCTCTGCGCGTGGCGCCGTGCCATCTTGACCGAAACGCCCATTCTCGAGGCGAGCCTCTTGTAAGGATGTTGCCGGAAATTATCTTGCCGTGTGCAGGGCGTGCCGAGCAGCGAAAGAGGGGCTGGGCCCTGCGGAAGTCGGCAAATTTATATCGATCACTGTCCTAAGGACGGAAACGGCGAGTCGCTGTCCCATTTGAACGCCATCAGGTGGACGACGAAGAGTGCCTCCCCCGAGGTGAGCGGGTACGGCTTCAGGCTCGCATAGTGGCGGAGGAATCCAACGGGAACGGGGACGTATCCCTCCTCGAGCAACTCGGGATACTGCCATCGTGCTGAGTGCGCGCGGTGGGACGCGTCTTTGGCGGGCTGCTGTTCTGCGGGCATACCGACCACGTCTTCGCCGCGTGCTCGATCCTCGGCTACGCCTTCGTCCCGCGCATCCGGGACCTGCCGTCGAAGCGCCTCTACGTGTTCGACCGCGCGGACGTCCCGAAGCTCCTGCGCCCGCTGGTCGGCGGCAAGGTGAACGTGGACCTGATCGACCGGAACTGGGCGGACATCCTGCGCGTGGCGGCGACCATGGCCGCCGGGACCATGCGGCCCAGCCAGAGCCTACGCAAGCTCGCCGCGGGAGGTCGGCCGCGTCGCGTCGAATGCTCCCTGTTCATGATCGACTGGACCACCGACCCCGGGATGCGACGTCGGGTCCAGGTCGGGTTGAACAAAGGGCGAGGCGCACCACGCCCTCAAGCGCGCGATCAACTTTCACCAACGCGGCGAGCTGCAGGACCGAACCGGCGAAGGGCAGCACTACCGGGTCGCCTCAACCTGCTGGCCGCGATCATCATCTACTGGAACACGTTGAAGCTCGGCGACGCCGTCTTCGCGAGGAGGCAAGCCGGGCTCGAGATCCCGGGCGAACTCCTGGCCCACGTCTCGCCGCTCGGCTGGGAGCACATCAACCTGACCGGGGAATACCGCTGGCCAGGCGGCGACCGTCGGGCACCGCGAAACGCTTAGGATGCTGCCGGAAATTACCTTGCCGTGTGCAGGGCGTGCCGAGCAGCGAAAAGGGGCTGGGCCCTGCGGAAGTCGGCAAATCTATATCGATCACTGTCCTTAGCAGCCCGTGGAAGAAGTCTGATCGCTGAGCCCTGCTGTTCAGGCAGCTTGGCGATGAGCAATTGAGCCGACGAGGGCCGTCGGTGTCCATTTGAACCCCCAGGCGCGCGTCAGACGCCCCCAGCGGTCGATCAGACGGTCGATCAGGCGGCAAATCGCCGAAAGAGCCCGCCCCTGCAGGCTCCGGGGCGTACCGATGCCGGTCTGGTGGCGCAGGAGCAGCCCGATGTTGCAGGCGGCCGCCTGGATCAGCACCCGCTTGCGGACATTCTCGTGACCGCGCACCCACACCCGACGCATTCCCCCTGTCTCATACATGTGTGCGAAAGAACGCTCCACCACCTCGCCCCGGCAGCGTTGCAGGCGACGACCCCGCCGCCCGCCCACACGCCGGCGGTTCGCATACAGCGCCTTCTGCGCAGCGCGCTTCTCCGGCGGCGTCTCTCCCGTCCTCTTGTCCTGCCAGCAGCGCCGGCCGCGCTCCGGCTCCGATACGTGACTCCGAACCCCCACCTCGCCGAGGGCCACCAGCGTCGCGTCGCTGTGGTACCCCTTGTCGGCGACCACCTCTTCGACCCCCGGACCGTCCGGCGCCACCAACTCCACCTGCTCGGCCGCCGTGATCAGCGTCTCCGGCAGCGTGGCCGTATCGCCGTCGGATGCATCCTGCACCGTCACCGACACGATGGCCCCCGTGTCCATGTCGACCCCGTGCTCGGCCTTGTGAGCCAAGTGCGTCCGGCCGTCCTTCATCTTCGCGACCTTCGCGTCCGGGTCCTGCGGCGATTTCCACTCCTTGTTCGACGTCTTCTTGTTCTTCCGCGACCGGTCGAACCGAGCCAGATCCGCCTGTGTCGGTGTCTCCACCCCCGACGCTTCCGCCAACCGCCGAATGAACGCCTCGTAGGATTCGCCCGTGTCCCGACGCTCGATGCTCCGCATCGCCGCGTTCGCTTCCAGCGTCGTCGCATCGATGCCGACCGTCTTCCCCCGCAACAGGCCTGCAGCGGAGAGCCGCTCCAACACCCACGTGAAAACCGCCACGTGCGTCTCCACGTCGATCAGCCGCCGCGTGCGCGACAACGTCGAGTGGTCCGGTGCCGCCTCGGTCACGTCCAGGTCCAGAAACGACCGCAGACTCAGCGAATCGGCCACCCGCCACGCGATCCCCCGCTCGGAGGACAACCCTTCGAAATAGCCGATGAACAGCAGACGGAAATACCGGCCCGGCCGTAGACTCGGCCGGCCCATCCGCGCAGCGTAGAACGCCCCGCACAGTCCCTCGACGAAGGCGTCGAAGCCTGCCTCCTCCAGGACCCGGTTCAGACGCTCGAAGAAGGGATGCCCGGCGTTCGTCGGAAGGTCCGCCGTGGTCACCCACATCGGCGACGGCTGTCGAGCCGCCGGTTTCTTGCCCATCGCCATGCCGTCCAGTGTACGGAACTCGATCGAGCCGGTCGAGTGCGGATCCCCTGACTTTCGCCACGGGCTGTTAGGGTGTATTTCTACACGGATCTGGTCGGTACCCTAGGAGGTAAAGAGGGGACGAATCAAGACTCAACGCAGCGTCCTCGCCACGCGAAAACCGAAGGTGTCTAACCGGTGCCCGGCAGGGGCTGTGTCGCGGTGGGCCGAGCGGAGACTGTCCAGACTACCGTTCCTCCAGGAACCGCCCCGCAATGTACGAGCACCGCAACCGCCGCTCGTCCACGCCGAGCCATCGCGCGGTGCACCCGCGTAGCTGCGATGCCAGCAGTCCGCCACCCACTCCAACACGTTGCCGTGCATGTCGTGCAGGCCCCACCCGTTCGCCGCTAACGAGCCCACCGGCTCCGTCTCGTCTCTGCAGCCATAGTAGTTCGCCCAGTTGCAGACTTCGCGAAAGCCGATGTCGTTCCCCCAGGCGTGCGCCGTCTCGGCGCCGGCCCGCGCCGCATACTCCCACTCCGACTCGCTCGGCAACCGATACCGCGCGCCCGTCTCGCCGGACAGCCAGTCCGCGTAGGCCGCCGCGTCCTCCCACGACACGTTGATCACCGGACGGGCGCCCCCGCCCCAACCTCGATCGTTCGGCCGGTCACGGCCCGTCGCCGCGGCGAAGCGTTCGTACTCCGCGAACGTCACCTCGTGCACGCCCAGCGCGAACGACGCCACCGCCACCTCGTGCACCGGCAGCTCGCTGTCCCGGCAGCCCGTGCCGGAGACGCAGCCCATCCGGAACCGGCCCGCCGGTACCACCACCAGCTCCGGGCAGGCGTCGCAGTCCCGGAACACGTCGCCCGGCCGCGGACGCGCAGCGTCGCCCGCGGCAATCCCGGCGGCTGGAGCGGGAGCTCCGGCGACCCGCCCGCCCGGGACCGGTGACCGGACAGCCGGCGACCCCGCGCCGTCGACTCGCGACCCGGCCGCCCCGGACGGAGTACCCGCCGGCGCGCGCAGCGCCGCCAGGCGGGCCTCGGCCAGGGCCCGGAACACCCCGTTCGGGAACTGCGCGAGATACGCCTCGAACTCCGCCGGGTTCGCGCTGTTCATGATGGACTGCCAGAACAGGCCCTCCAGTTCCGCGCCGGCCGCGGGCGGCGCGGACAGCGCAGCGGTGGACGCCGGCTGCCGTGCCACGGGCGCCGGGGACGCGGCTCCCGTCGCCGGACCGGAACCGCCGGCCGACCGCAGCGCCTCGACCCCCGGACCGTCCAGATACCCCGTCGGCCGCGCACCCCGCGACGACTGCCAACCCCGGATCGCCGCCCGCGTCCGCGGACCGAACATCCCGTCCACGCCGCCCGGGTCGAAGCCGGCGGCCTGCAGGCCCTCCTGAACCTGACGACGCGCCGCACGGTCGAGGCTCAACCCCTCCTCGACCACCGGGCCGTTGCAGCCCCACACCCGAACGATGCAGCCAGAGCCGCCCCGCAAGCTGCACTCAGTCAGCGCCGCCTGCTGAGCCGCAGCCGCCGAGCCGTACGATTCCGCCCAGCCCACCGCCGTGCTGGCCGCGTCCTGGTCCGCGGCGTAGGCGGCGCAACGGTTGAACGTCAACACCACCCGGCAACCACCGCCGCACTCGCTGAGCGCCCGCGCCTGCGCGGCGCCCGCCGTCTCGTAGTCCACCGCCCAGCCCCACTGCTCACCTTCGTCGGTCGCCAGCGCCCCCACCGGCGTCTGCGCCGAGGCTACCGACGCCGTGCACACCAACGCGCAGAGAACCAGCATCGAGTCGGCAACGGTCCGCATGGTGTTCCGCTCCTTTGCTGAGGAGAGCCAACCTACCACGGGGAAGGCCGATTCGGGGACTCAGGCTCAGGTTGGCATGGCGCATCGAGCCCGCCGCGGACGTCGTTCGATGCGGCCTCGAGGAGCATTGCCGCGAGTTGTTCCGCAGCCTGGCCGGCCTGGCCGCCCCAGGCCGGCGTCCCATAACGCCCACTACGTTGACCCCGCTTCGCCCCCCGCCTGAGGCGAACAACCCCCCCGGATTCATTGCTCGGATCGGCTTCCGCCTGCAGGCGCGGGCCCGGCTTCGCCGGCCCAGCATGCTCGCGAGGCGGCGGTTGTCCGGGAGCTCGCGGAGCCCGTCGGCGAAGTAGCGCTCCCCCTGCCGGCGCAGCCGCGTGATCCGATGCGGAGGGATGTCGCCGAAGAGGCCTTCCGGAACCGCGAGGCGCCGGAGGTGCTCGAGGCGGTCCAGCAACCGGTTGGCGTCGGCCGAATTGCTGCCCGGCTCGAACTGCCTGAGCCACACGAACCGCGTCACGCCGGCGTCGACCGTCTCTTCGAGCAGATGCTCGAGGTCGCGCCGCAGCCCGGGCGGCACCCGCTCGGCGATGCGGGCTTCGATCCGGCGTTCCGCGTCGACCAGCGCGTCGGCGCAGAGCCGCTCGATCGTCGTCGTGGCCGGCAGGATGGTCCGCGTGCGCCGACAGGCCTCGACGAACCTCCGGACCAGGTCCTCGTTCGACTGCGCCTGGGGCGCTTCTTCGCGGAGCCGCTCGACGAGCTCACGCGCCGCGCCGCCCGAGAAGGACCGGAATCCATACAGGCGGCGCAGCTCCGCCAGATGCTCGTGCAGGGTCTCGGCCCGCACCGCGTAGTCGCCGAGCTCCTCCCCGTCCAGGTGGAGCTGGCGGCCGATGAAGTCCACGACCACCGGGGGAACGAACTCGCCCGGGGCCAGCAGACGGCCCGGGTAGCGGAGGACGCACAGCTGCAGCGCGAAGCCCAGCTTGTTGCGGGGACGCCGCCGGACCTCGATGTTCTGCAGGTCCTCGTCGCTCAGGGTGTAGTGGCGCAGCAGGTCCGCCTCGCGTTGCGGAAGGGAAAACAGGGCCGACCTCTGCCGGCCGGTCAGGACGGTTCTCCGTGCCATGCTCTTTCACTGGACGTATGCGAAACGTTGATTGGGACACGGCCTACGATACGTGGAGGAGCTCGCCAGAAGCCGCCCGCGCCCTCGTGTCCCAAACGACCGTTTGCGATACATGCTGATCGGCTACGCCCGCGTCTCGAAGACCGACGGCTCCCAGTCGCTCGACCTGCAGCGCGACGCCCTGCGGGCCGAGGGCGTCGACGCCGTCAACCTGTACCACGGCTTCGCGTCCGGCGTCCGCGACGACCGGCCGGGACTCGACAGCTGCTTGCGCGCCCTGCGCAAGGGCGACGTGCTCGTCGTCTGGAAGCTCGACCGCCTCGGCCGCAACCTCGCCCACCTGGTCAACACCGTGCAGGACCTGTCGGCACGCGGCGTGGGCCTGCGGGTGCTCGCCGGCCAGGGCGCGCCGGTCGACACCACGACCGCGGCCGGCCGCCTCGTGTTCGGCATCTTCGCGGCGCTGGCCGAGTTCGAGCGGGAGCTGATCCGCGAACGCACCGTGGCCGGGCTCAAGGTGTCGCGGGCTCGCGGACGCAAGGGCGGCAGGAAGTTCGCGCTCTCGAAAGCCCAGGTGAGGCTGGCCCAGTCCGCGATGGCGCACCGCGACACGTCGGTGTCGGAGCTGTGCCGCGAACTCGGCATCAGGCCGGTGACGCTCTACCGGTACGTCGGCCCACAGGGCCAGTTGCGGGAGCAGGGCCGGAAGGTCCTCGGGGCCTGAACCCGAGATCCGCGCCGCCGGGTGGGCTTAGCGTAGGATCTCGCCCCCTCCCGCAAACGACCCGCTCTTCGGCGTCTCGAAGGTCCGCGCCGTGCAGCTGATGACGGCCTTCGGCGCCCACCGGACCGGGCACCTGCTGACGCTGCCGCGGGCCGAGCTCCTGCGGCAGCTTCGGAGGCACCGCAAGCGCGCCGCCTTCCGCCGCGAGGAGACGCGGCGCGAGAAGGTGGTCACCGAGATCCGCCGGGCGCGGCTGACCGGGATCCGCGTGGCCGTGCCGGTCGAGGCGCTCGATGCGCGCCTGTCGGGACTGCCCGACGGGGTGACGGTCGAGGCGGACCGGATCGAGGTGCGCTTCAGCGGGGCGAAGGACGCCGTCGGACGACTCTACGCGCTGGCCCAGGCGCTCGTCAGCGACTACGAACGGTTCGAGGCGCTCGCCGGCGGGGAAGGAGGCGGCCGGCGGCGGGGGAGAGGTGACGGGATGAGCGAAGACGTGGCGCTGGTCGAGCGGGCGGGCGCCCTGCGCCCGGCGGCCGCCGGGCGGGGCGGCCCCCTGCTGCCGCGGCTCGTCGTCGACGCGGGGCCGGCGGCGGTGGGGAAGTTTCTCGAGTTCTTCGCGGCGCGGATCGCCAACCGGCGCACGCGGGCGGCGTACGGGCGGGCGGTGGGGCAGTTTCTGGCGTGGTGCGAGGCGCGCGGGCTGGCCCTCGAGGCGGTCTCGCCGCTGCACGTGGCGGCCTACATCCGGACGCACCCCGGGTCGGCGCCGACGGTCAAACAGCACCTGGCCGCGATCCGCATGCTCGGCGACTGGCTCGTCGTCAGCCAGGTCCTCCCGGTGAACCCGGCCGCGGCGGTTCGGGGACCGAAGCACGTCGTCACCAAGGGCGCGACGCCGGCGGTGTCGCCGGCCGAGGCCCGCCGGCTGCTCGAGGCGATCGACACGACTACCCTCGCGGGCCGGCGCGACCGGGCGCTCGTCTCGGTGATGCTCTACAGCTTCGCGCGGGTGAGTGCGGTCATCGCGATGCGGCGGCAGGACTACTTCCGGCAGGAGAGCCGGGGTTGGCTCAGGCTGCACGAGAAGGGCGGCAAGCGCCACGACGTCCCGGCGCACCATCGGGCGGCCGAGGCGCTCGACGACTATCTCGCGGCGGCCGGGCCGGGCGAGGCGAAGGCGCCGCTCTTCCAGAGCCTCGACCCCGCGGGGTGGCATCTGACGGGGCGGGCGCTGTCGCGGCGTCTCGTCCTGGCGATGATCAAGCGGCGGGCGGCGGCGGCGGATCTGCCGCCGTCGACCTGCTGCCACACGTTCCGGGCGACGGGGATCACGGCGTATCTGTCGAACGGGGGGACGCTCGATCACGCGCAGCGGATCGCCGGGCACGCCTCGCCGAAGACGACGAAGCTCTACGACCGGACGGCGGACACGATCACCGTCGACGAGATCGAGCGCATCGTGATCTAGAGTTGGCCGTACTGACTGGCGCCGGTGCCGACGGCGCAGCTGTCGGGCGGCGCGGGTAGGGTTCGCCGGCAGGGAGATGGAAGAGATGCGATCCGAGCAGTTCGGTCGTGCCGGGGCCCCGTCGCGCGGCCGACGGTTGGATGCAAGGACAACCGAGGAGGGTCCCGATGATCCGCACGCCGTGCTGGCCAGCAGGAGCCCACTGCCGAGGCGGGATGAGCTATGTCATGTGCGTAATGCAATCCACGATATGCTTCTTGCCATCTAAACTCCCCTGTCGATGAAGCAGGGAATCTGATCTCCTGCACTTGGGAGGCAGCGATGCGCCATGAGTGGCTCGCCGTCGTTCTGTTGCTGGCGTTCGTCGTCTCGGCAGCGGTTCTGGTACCGCCTCCGGGAGCGGCGTTCCGGATGACGGTGGCCACGGCCGCGCAGGATCCGGCGGCTGTCGAAGCGTCGCTGGGTCTCGATCGACCCGCGCGTCGACTAATTCAGCAGGGGCTGCGCAGCGAGGGCTTCGACGCGGGCGCGCCGGACGGGTTGTTCGGCCCGCGGAGTCGCGAGGCGATTCGTCGCTGGCAGGCGGCGCGGGGAATGCCAACGACCGGGTATCTGGACGGCCTGCAGGCCGAACTGCTCCGCGTGGCCGGCGAACCGCGGCCTGCGGAGTCCGAGGTCGCCGCAACCGATGTGCCGCCGGTCGCGGAGTCACCCGCTGCGCCGCCGGCCGCCACCGAGTCACCTGCTCCGGTCCAGGCGGTGAGTTGCGAGGATTGGAACACGCAGGAGTTCTTCGAGATGGCGACCGCGGAGGACGCAAAGGCCTGCCTTGCTGGCGGCGCGGACGTGGCGGCGCGCGACGATGACCGCACCACGCCGCTGCACTGGGCGGCTTGGAGCAGCAAGGCCCCAACCGTGATCGAGGCTCTGCTGGTGGCCGGGGCGAACCTGGAAGCACGCAACGGCAGTGAGAGTACGGCCCTGCACCACGCCGCTCAGAACAACGAGAATCCGGCCGTTCTCGAGGCGTTGCTGGCGGCTGGGGCAAACATCGAGGCGCAGGACGACATCGGCCACACACCCTTGCACATGGCGGCCTGGAGAAACGAGAACGCAGCCGTGCTCGAAGCTCTGCTCGCCGCTGGGGCCGACATGCTGGCACGGACTGACGGTGACGGTCACACGCCGCTGCATGAGGCAGCCACCAATAGCTCGAACCTAGCCATTCTTGAGGTGCTTCTGGACGCCGGCGGCAATCTAGACATGCAAACGACTGACGGCCTGACTCTCCTGCATTACGCCGCTAGAAACAACGAGAATCCGGCCGTCCTCGAGTTTCTGCTGGCGGCCGGGGCGGACATCGACGCCCGGTCCGACCGCGGCTGGACGCCCCTGCATGTCGCCGCTCGCAACACCGAGAGTCCGGCTGTGATCGAGTTTCTGTTGGCGGCCGGCGCCAATATAGAGGTCAGCATTGAGGGCGGCGACACTCCTCTGAGTTTGGCAGCGTGGGGCAACGAGAATGTCGCCGTGCTTGAAGCCCTGCTAGCGGCAGGAGCGAACCGTGCGTGGCGGGCGAGCGACGGCCGGACGCTCCTGCATCTCGCCGCTCAGAACAACGAGAATCCGGCCGTGCTCGAGGCGCTGCTCGGCGCCGGGGCCAACCCCGTGGCGCGCACCCGGTCCGGCTCCACGCCGTTGCACCATGCCGCGCGGTACAACGAGAAGAATCCGGCCGTGATCGAGCCGTTGCTGGCAGCCGGGGCCGACCCGTTGGCTCCAGATGATGCGGGGCGGACGCCGTGGGATTACGCGCAAGAGAACGAAGTCCTGAAGGACTCCGAGCCCTACTGGCGGATGAACGACGCGCGCTACGACCCGCGATTCAACGAGTCGAGACAGGAATCACGACGTCAGACGCCGACCCGGCCGGACCGCCGACAGCCAGCCGCAGCGGCGGAGCCACCGCCGCAGCCGCAACGCCAGCGGCGGGCGTGCGAGATTCCTGGCTATCCGCGTCCGGCCAACGTGCGGAGTCTGGGGCTGAGCTGGTGCGGGTCAGGCGTCGACTTTCAGCGCCGGGCCTTCGCGCTGCAGGCCGCTGGTGCCTGGTGCGCGCTAGGCGCCGGCACGTCATCGACGCCCGAGCAGATCAACGCCCGCCACCAGGAGATCAACGCGGCGTGCGACGGGCTCGATGCGCTTGGGGCTCGCGGCGGTCGGCCCTGTCAGTGCCCGTCCGGTTACCGGCCGTGAACGGGGCCGATCGAGCTGGGGGGTCCAATAAGACCCCTTCCGTTAACTTGGGTCTGCCGGATCGTTTCACTGATCATGAAACGCTCGACACTTGCCCTGCTGATCCTGGCGGTAGCCGCCTGCTTCCACGAGGAGGACTGCAACGGTAGCCCAACGGAGCCTACTCCTCGTCGCGCCCATCAACCTCAACCCACCCACACCTGTTTGAGGAGAGCCCCTTTTCATCTTGCCGCTACCATAATGTAGACTCGTCTATATCAAGAACGGAGTCCGCCACCCGCGAAATCCAACAATCAACGGGACATCCCCACGTTCATGAGCAACATCCTCACGCTCGCCAAGCAGTTCATCAACCTGGGCATCACCGGCTCGATCACCCCGGCCGGCGCCCTCATGGCAGTCGCGCTCCTGCTCGGGACCGCAGACTCCACCTCCGAGTCGCCCCTCAGAACACTCCTTTATCGATTCTCGGCCTACACGGAGATCAACCGCCAGCGCGTTGAGCTTGAGCAAGACCGCTGCCTTGCAGCCCGTCGACTGCGGCACGCTCAGGAGCGTGTTCAAGTCACCGCTCGATCTCAACAAAGCGCCCAAGCGGCCCTCGATAACGCCATCGAACTTCGCAACCACGTCCGTGGCGTCTATCTTGACCGCTGGCAGCGCCGACATGGCTTGCGTGAGGAAGCCAAGGGCAGGCTCGGCGAGTACCAGGGCGCGGTCAATCGCAACGACGGCAAGCTCACTGAGGCTACGAGGCGTGCCGCCCAAGCCACGGCAGATGAAGCGATGCACCTTGCCCGGGTGGAATCCCTGAACGCCGATATCGACTCTCTGCAGGACGAACGCCTTGCACTGGCACCGATAGCCTTCGGCCGGCTCTTCTCGACTCTCTTGTCCATCTACGTGCTCGGCTGGCTGATCGGCATCGTCTTGAACCCTGTTAACAAGTTGCTCCTGACGCCCTTCCGTCGTACCGCGCCAGAGCCTTACAAGGACCCGCTCTATCTGATTGGCAAGAACGTCATCACACAGGAAGACTACGACTACCTCGTCCGAAACTACCATCGGTTCGCCCAAGTCGCTGCCAGTCTTGTCCTTCCCGTGCTCGCATTGGGTTTCGTGCTGTACAGGTGGTCGGAGTCCAGCCATGGCTACTGTTGGTCTCCAGTCATCGCGATCCTCATCGCGCTAGCGCTGTTGTGTCTCGCACGTCATCGCTATGGCGAGTTCCGTGATCGTGTGACCGAGTTCGTCAACGGTCGTCTGTGTTTCATGGAAATGCAAAGGAAAGAGGCGGAGAGCAGAGAACAAAAGAACAACCTCGTCGCCTTGGCCAAGGCCATCACCGAGGCTTCCAGGCTGCTCAAGCTCGCCAAATCATGCTGCTGCCCGAAATGCAAGCCCAAGCCAGACTCCTGCAACGCCTTGGGCGACGTCATTACCGAGGTCGAGAAGCTACTCGAGCGCGCCCAATCGTGCTTCACGTCAGAATGTAAGTCCGCGCTGGACTCGTGCGGCGAGGCTCTCTCTCAAGCCGTCGACAAGGCCCGGAGTCGCCTCAAGGACGCGCAGTCGCGCGGCTGTCCGGAGTGCAAGTCCAAGTTGGATTGCTGCAACGCCGCTCTGGACGAGGTCGACACCGAGGCGTCAAGGCTGCTCAAGCTCGCCAAATCATGCTGCTGTTCGAAATCCCCCCCCCCACCGGATGCGGCAGATGCGCGGAACGCGGCGGCTTCGGCGGATGCGGGGAAACCGGCGGATGCCGGCGCGGCCGACTCAACGGATCACTAGCCATGAACGCCCTCCTGATTGTCACCGCGGCCGCCGGAATCGAGGTGGAGTTCGGCTCCGAGGCGTACCCCACCTTGAGCAAGCGCCTCGAACACCTCGTCGACCGGCTCGCCGCGCAGTCCATAGAGGGTCACCTTGCAGTTCTCGACGACCCCGTGGCAATGGCGGCGGCCGGACTGTCCGCCCTGGGTTCCGGGTCGTCGAGGGGGACTGTCGCGACCGTCCGGGCGTACGCGCAGCGCCAGGACTGCGACGCGGTGCTATTGGTGGGAGGGCATGGCGTGCTTCCCATGGTCGAGGTCGTGAACCCGGTTCGCAATCGCGCTCTCGACGCCGACGCGGTCGTGCTGACGGACCTGCCGTACGGGGCCGACGGCGAGACGCTATGGGACTACGTCAGGTGTCCCCGCATCGTGAGCCGGCTTCCGAGTCCTCGCTCCAAGCGGCTCGAGGACTTTCTCGCCCTCATCGATCTCGTGGGGAGCCCCGCGCCCGCGAAGTCCGGCGCGACCGCCATCGTGAGCGAGGAATGGCGGCACACGGGAGCCCACGTCGCTGAGCGGATGCCCGGACCGGTCCTCTTTCGCATCGCGCCGCACTACGAGCTCGACGAAAGACATCGGGACGACCTGACGTGCCGCTGGCTCTACGTCAACCTTCACGGACGTCCGGACCACGACGAATGGCAGGCGTTCGACGAGCGGTCGGGTTTCGTGAGGGTCATGGATCACGTGAGCTTCAGCTTTCCCGAGGTGGCCGGGTCGAGCATGTACTGCGAGAACTGCTACGGCTTCAAGCCGCGGTCAGGCCCGCGCGGCGAGACCTGCATCGACACCGGGTTTCGCTCGGGTATGCGTTCGGTCGTGGCGGCCACGGGTCTCGCCTACGGCGCCCACCTGACGAAGGGCCGATCCGGAGGCTCCCTCGACCTCGAGAATGCCGACTTTCTCGCGTCCGTGTTCTTCGACGGGGTGAGAGATTCTCTCGGGTCCGGCGAGGCGTTCCGTGAAGCACGGGAGCAGTTTCTGGAACGCATCGAGCGCCGCCCCGACCGTGTCGGAACCAACTACGAGCTTAAGACGTTGCTGCAGTTCCAATTGCTCGGCGACCCCACCGCATAGAGGAGATGTGACATGTGCTTACGGCTACCGTCGAGGTCGATCGGTGTTTCGGCGACCCTGGTCCTGTCTGCCGCGGTGTTCTTCCCGACGGCCGCATCCGCCGATCGCTGGCACGACTCCTTCGTCTTCGACGGCTGCAGCGAGCGGACTCTCGTCGACGTCGAGTTTCTCGGCAAGAAGACGACGGTGCCCTTCGACAGAGAGCTGCACGCGGTCAAGGCGGGAACCCCGGTGTCCTTGACCATTCGGTATCCGAAGCTCTTCACCTCGTATCGCATGCTCGTAGAGGCGCTGGAGGTTCCCGACGCACTTCCACGCGTCCAGGGGGGGCAGCTCTCTTCGATCGACGTGGGCGAGCAGGCCCTGCCGGAAACGAAGGGCGCACAGGACATCGCGAACATCGTCATCGAACCCGCTACCATCGAGTCGGTCGTTCGTGGCTTCCTCACGCGCGAGTCGGCCAGGCAGCTGATCCTGCAGATTCAGAGCGATCGCCAGAAGATCGTCGACGGGGTCCGAACCGTCGCGACCGACCTGAGGGAGCTCCACGAAGCTGTCGAGCCGGTGTTGGGTGAGGGATTGGGCGGTCCACCTCATGACCGGGTACCGTCGCTGACGCGCGCCCTCGCAGACCTTCGCGGAAAGCTCAAGGTGCCCGAGAGGGACTTCTGCAGGCTTTCTCCCGCGGAAAAGAGGAAGCAACTCGTCCATGCCAATGAACGCCGGGAGATTCGAGAGTGGATCGCACGCACTGACCGACTGGTCGTGAACCACCGGCACATCGGCGAGCGCTGGCGGGCGGTGGGCGTCGATGGACTCCTCGACAGAGTCGTCAGAGATACCGAGGATCTCGACACCCGGATGAACCAGCATCTCGACAACCTCCGGACCCACGGAGCGGCGCTGAAGCTGCTCGACGAGCTGGTCGAGGATAACCGCGGACCGCATCTCTCCCGGACCACCCTGCGGGATCGCTGGGTACTGGACTTCGCGAACCGGCTCGACGACGAGTACTCGGACGTCCGCACGCCCGAGGAGCTGCGCGCTATCGCAGAGCGGTTCACGGGGGAGCTCGCCGCCACGGAGGACTCGCACATCGAATGGCTCAAGATGTTCGGCCGCGATCTCCGGGAAGTGCTCCGGGGAAGCGCCGCTACGGTGGGAACGACGGGGCAGGAGGTCTGCCGGGAATGCGGCGACGGCACGGCCGTGACGATTCTCCGGAACGCGAGGGAACGCCTTCAGAGGGAAATCGACCTCGCCTCAAGGTCGGGCTGCTGCGAGAGAGACACGCCGGACTTGCGGCACGCGGTCCACACGGCGGTTGCCCGGGTCATGGTCGCCCGCTCGGCGATCGATCGGGAGCTGTCGCTGCTGAACGAGGGGGCGGCCAGATTATTCAAGGGGATCAACACGATTCTGGCTCACAGTCGAGGTCAGGAGATCGAGTTGTCGCTGGGAGTCTACGACCGCAACTCGGTTGTGACCTTCCGGGTGTTCCAACAGACTACGCGTGAACCCTATGCGGTCGTGCCCGCGACGGTGCCGGAGACCATCAGCTTTCCGCAAGGGGGGAGAGTGCGTGCTGACGAAACAGGGGCGACAACGGCGGACGCGCCGGGTGAAGGGTTCCGTTTCGTGGGCCAGGGGATCTTCGAAGTTCACCGCACGTATCGCCTTGCGGCGTTCGGTGCGTTCACCTGGACCTTCCTGGAGACGCCGGAGTACCGGTTCCGACTTCGTCACGGCGACAGGGACAACCACACAGGCGTTCCCAAGGAGGTCGGAACGTCGACCGCGCAGATGTCGTACGTGGTCGGCGTCAAGATCCATCCGTGGGAGCGCGATCTGTTCCCAGGCTCAAGCAATTGGTGGCAGCCGGGGTTTCTTGTCGGCATTCCAGTCAACAAGGTGCCCGGTGCGTTGTTCGGTTTTTCGTGGGGGCCCTATGGCGGCGTGGAGCTCATGGCCGGGAGGCATTGGGCGAAGTATGAACTTGAGGACATGACGCTTGGCGATACACTGCTCAAGAAGGCGAAGTCAGACGAGATGTTCCCTGCGTTCACGCATCATGGGCACGCGTGCGCATGGTTCGTGGGCGTGAGCCTGGACTCGAACATCTTCTCAAGTCTGTTCGGCGCAGTCGCGAAGGTCGGCGGAGCCTTTTGAGCTTCAGGGTATGGTGGGGCGCTCGTCGACCGTCACACGGGTCGGCGTTCCTTGATCAGCTCCACGAGCAGGCTGCGGTGGCGGACCGGGACTGCCCGCATTGCGAGCACCCCTAGGAGTCTGCGCCTTGGAACGCTTCTAGGCCAGATCGACCCCTGCATGTTGTGGGTATATGTCGAGTTAAACACATCATGTGGGGGCGAAAGTTTTCTACGGCGCAGACTCCTAGTCCCCTTGATCTTTGAGTTCGAGTCTCCTCAAATTCGTGTGGGTGGGAACGGCCGCAGGTCGACGGCTCGCGACCCCCAAGAACCCCCGTGTTCACGGCCTCTGCTGCGCCCTCGCGACTACGCATACCAAGCCCACGCGCCCGCCTGTTCCTCGCGCGTCCGGCGTGAAGACGTCGACGGCCTGGACGCCGCCGTCCAGGCAGGGCCGCAAGGCCCATAATTCCGCTTTGAGCGGAGGGACGGCCGGCGTGTCACCCGCCAGGGCCGAAGCGCACGCGGAGGACGCGCGCAGCGCGTTGACACGCCGCCCGTCGCGTAGCTACCCGTGGCGGAGCCCATCGATCGACCTCGACCCACCCGCGACCGGGACGGTCTCTGGCCACGTCAGTGGCGGTTCCCGTGCCGGTGCCGGCCGCGAGCGCCGCCGACGAGTCGGTGGACACCTCCACCGAAATGGAGGGTGTCGCTGACAACCGGCAGGTCGCGTTCGACGACGACGGGGGCGGCTCAAGACGGACCCGGCCGAGCAGCCCGACCCGGCGCAATCGGACCGCCTCGCCGAGCTGCACCGCTGGCTGGACGCCCGCAGCCGCACGATCCGGCTCGCCGACCTACTCATCGAGGTCGAGAACGACCTCGGGTTCAGCGTCCACTTCCCAGCAGCCCGGCGAGAAGCGGGTCGACCCCGGGGAGGTGTGCGCGCTGCTCGCCGCGATCCTCGCCCACGGCTGCAACCTCGGCCTCTACACCATGGAGAAGGTCGCGCCCGACATCGCCTACAGGCGGCTCAAGCACGTCAGCGATTGGCGTCTCGTCGAGGAGAACCAGCGCGCCGCGCTCGCCACCATCGTCCATGGCATCTCCCGCCTCGACGCCGCCGGCCATTGGGGCGACGGCACGACGTCGGCCAGCGACGGGCAGCGCTTCGCCATGCCGCACAAGGTTCTGCAGCGGACCTACAGCACCCGCTTCAACGACTTCGCGCTCGAGTTCTACTCGTTCGTCGCCGACAACTACGCCCCGTTCTACAGCCGCCCGATCGAGTGCACCGACCGCGACGCGCCCTTCGTGCTCGACGGCGTGCTCTACCACGAGAGCGACCTCGACCTCGAAGAGCACTACACCGACACCCACGGCTACACCGAGATCAACTTCGCCGCCTTCGTGATGATCGGCATGCGGTTCTGCCCCCGCATTCGCAGCCTGCACCGCCAGCGGATCTACTGCGCCGACCCGGCCCGCGACCACGGCGTCCTCGAGCCGGTCCTCCCAGCGTGGCCGGCGGGCGGTGAACTTCCGCCTCATCGCCGAGCAGTGGGACCGCATCGGCCAGTTCTACGCGGCTTTCCCCGCCGGGCACGCCACGGCATCGGCCGCCCTGCAGAGGCTCAACCGCTTCCAGGCCTCGAACCGCTTCTACGCCGCCAACCGCGAGCTCGGCCGCGCGCTGAAGACCGAGTTCGTGCTGCAGTACATGTCCGAGCCGCAACTGCGGGCGAAGGTGCGGCGGGGCCTGCTCAAGGTCGAGCAGCTCCACGCCCTGGCGCGGGCCGTCTACTACGGGCAGCGAGGGCGCATCAGCGCCCGAGAGGTCTACGACCAGATGAACGCGTGCTCGTGCCTGACCCTGATTCTCGCCTGCATCGTCTACTGGCAGGCCCGGGAGATCTCACGGCTGGCCGCCGCGCCCGACTTCCCGTTCGACCCCGACCTACTGCGGCATGTCAGCCCGATCGAGTGGAAGAACGTCATCCTCTACGGCGAGATCAAGATCGACCCCGCCAAGCTCACGAGGCGTAGCCCTTAGCGTGTATCACAACACGAATGTTGTCGGTACCCGAACCTGCAACATCGCCTCTGCAACCGACACGGCTTGCGGGTGAGGGTGGCCCACTACCCGCCCGCCACGTCGAAGTGGAACCCCCATCGAACACCGCCTGTTCAGCGAGATCAAGTCGGCCGAAGCCATCCGCTTGGCGCACAAGAAGATCCGTCGCGCCGCTAGCCGCAAAGGCAAGCAGGTGCAACCGGCCACCCTGCGGTTTGCCGAGTACGTGATCGTCTTGACAACCTTTCCCGAGCCGCCCTTTTCCGCCGCGGACGTGCTGGAGTGGTATCGCCTGCGCTGGCAGGTCGAATTGGTGTTCAAGCGCTTCAAGTCGCTGGCCCAGTTGGGGCACGTGCCGAAGTACGACGACGACAGCGCCAAGGCGTGGCTCTACGGGAAACTGTTCGTGGCGCTGTTGGTGGAGAAGCTGATCCACCACGCCCGCGCGATTTCCCCCTGGGGCTACGACGTGCCGGCGCCGGCGCCCCCGCAGCCCGTGGCGTGACTTCAAGTTCGTACTCAACCAGGTCGCGCGCACCATCGAACCGTCGCTCCCGCTGGCGCGCCTGATCAGTGACTGGCGAACGATCTCCCGCGAGCTGGCGGAGCCGCCACGTCGCCGACAACCGCAACTCTCCGCGTACTTCGGCTGGACTGAGCTGCCCGAGAACCATGTGATCCACACAAGTTAGCGCTTATGGGGCGCAGCCCCCCAGACCCCCCAAGAACTAAAAGAAGAAAAGAATCAAGACCTAATCCGGCGTCCTCGCGACACGGAAACCGACGTTGCCGCTCCGGCCGCCGGCGGTGTCCCAGTAGCGCGCGCCGGGCCGCTGGAACTCCGCGCCGAAGTCCCAGGAGCCGCCGCGCAGCACGCGGCGGCCACAGTCCTCCCAGCAGTCCTGCGTCCATTCCCACAAGTTCCCGACCATGCCGAACAGACCCGCGCCGTTCGCCCCATAGGAGCCCACCGGGCACGTGCCAAAGATGTCCGTCCGCCCATAGTCGCACCCGCGCTGGGACCCCGCGGCCGCCCGGTCCCATTCCGTCTCCGTCGGCAACCGATACGTCGCCCCCGCCTGCCCGCTCAGCCACGACACGTACGCCTGCGCGTCGTCCCAGCTCACGCACGTCACAGGATGACGATCCGTCTGCGGAAAGCCGGGGTCCCGCCACGAATCGCCATCGCCAACGGTGATGCATCCGGCGCCCGCGCCGCCCCCCGTCGCCGCCGCGAACGCCCCATACTCGCCCACCGTCACCTCGTAGCGGCCCAGTGCCAGGCGGCCGTCCGGCATCACCACCATCTCCGGGCACACGTCGCAGTCCCGGAACACCGCGCCCGGCCGGGGACGAGCGTCCGCGCCGGCCGCCGCACCGAAGCCCCGCCCGGGCCCGGCGCCGACCCGCGACCCGGATGCCGGCGCCGTCGCCCCGGAGGCCCGCGAACCCGAGGTCGGCCTGGCGCCGCCGACCGCCGCCCCTGCCGCACCCGGCGGCCCGCCCGCCGGCGCGCGCAGCGCCGCCAGACGGGCCTCGGCCAGCTCGCTGAACAGCCCGTTCGGGAACCGCCGCAGATACGCCTCGAACTCCGACGGGTTCGTGCTGTTCATGACCGACTGCCAGAACAGCCCCTCGAGCTCGGCGGAGGCCGCTGGCGGCGGCGGCGCGGAGACGGCAGGTGCCGCAGCCGTGTCCGCACCGACCGCCTCCCGCTGGCGGAACGTCGGCTGACCCGGTGCCGACGGTCGCAGCGCCGCCACCGACGCGCCATCCAGATAGCCCGTCGCGCGAGAACCACGGGACGTCTGCCAGCGCCGAATCGCTGCGCGCGTGCGCGGACCGAACAAGCCGTCCGCACCGCCCGGGTCGAAGCCCGCCGACTGCAGGCCCCGCTGAATCTGCTGACGCGCCCCGCGGTCGAGCCCCAGAGCCTCCTCGACCACCGGGCCGTTGCAGCCCCACACCCGAACGACGCAACCGGAACCGCCCCGTGAGCTGCATTCCGACAGCGCCGCCTGCTGGGCCGACGACGACGACGTGAACGATTCCGCCCAGCCCACCGCCGTGCTGTCCGCGTCCTGATCTACCGCGTAGGCGGCGCAACGGTTGAACGTCAACACCACCCGGCAACCAGCGCCGCACTCGCCGAGCGCCCGCGCCTGCGCGGCGCCCGCCGTCTCGTAGTCCACCGCCCAGCCATACTGGTCGCCCTGCCGCTCGTCGATCGCCAGCGCACCCACCGGCGGCTGCGCCGAGGCCACCGACGCCGTGCACACCAACGCGCACAGAACCAGCATCGAGTCGGCAACGGTCCGCATGGTGTTCTGCTCCTTTGCTGAGAAGAGCCAACCTACCACGGGGAAGGCCGATTCGGGGACTCAGGCTCAGGTTGGTATGGCGCATCGAGCCCGCCGCGGACGTCGTTCGATACGGCCTCGAGGAGCATTGCCGCGAGTTGTTCCGCAGCCTGCCCTGCCTGGCCGCCCCGGCCGGCGTCGCATAACGCCCACTACGTCAACCCCGCTTCGCCGCCACGCGCGGCCAGAAACCGCCTGGATTCATTGACCCGATCGTGGGAACCGGGATCGCCATCGCTGCCGCCATCCTCGCCGGATTGCGCCTCCTGCTTACCTGACCCCGCCCCGACTCTGGGGGGGACAAACTGAACCGCAACCGGTGAACGAGCTTCCGTCGCCCGCCTTGACGCGGCGCTTTCTGGCGTTGTGCGAGCGTCTGGTAGTCCAGATCGTCGCCGTGGGCCGGAGCACCGACGTCGAAGGGCTGCCCGCCAGCGACGACTGGAACACATGGGACGCCGGCGAGATGCAGGCGGCGATCGACTACCTCACGGCGCAAGCGCGGCCTGACGCGGTGGGCGTTCAGTACCTCGCCCGCCGGCCCGGCGCTGCTGGCGCTACACGAACAGTCCCGCCGCTGCGTCGGGTTCGTCGCGGCGCTTGACGCGCCGCAGCGGTTGCCGGCAGTGGCTGCAAAGTGTAGGTCGCCGCAGTCCGGCTCAGGATCGGGGCTGCGGCCGGCGTGGGCCTGCCGGCAGCACAGCACGCGGGACGCCGCAGGAACCGGGTCTCGACGGACTCGGCGACCGCGCACAGCGCCGTGACGATCGTTTCCACCTCGGTCTCGCTCAGGCCCGAGGCGATCCGCTGCTCTGGGTCGCGGCAGGCGACCTCCTTGTCGCGCTTTGATCGTGCCTCCCCTCTCCTCCCCCCGTGTGGTTCCGTGCTCTCCTTCTCGGCCGCGGCGCCCGCCGTGGGCGGATCGGGACGTTCTCGAGCCGCACGGCTCCTCTTCAACGCAGGTATCGGCTGGACGCCGCCGTCGCGGGTGGCGACGGTCGCGGCATAGCGGAGGACCATCGAGGGGATCTTCCAGCCGCCGGCGAGCTGAATGGCGTGCGTCGAGACCCCCGACGCGGCCCGAGTGGGCGGTCAGCCGCGACTCGTCGCCGGCGGCCCGGGCGGGCGCCGCGAACCGCTCGCTGACGGCCTGCGCGGAGAGCCCGACGACGCGGGCGGTCGGGGCGACGTCGCCGCGCCGTTCGCGCAGCGTCCGGACGGCCCGGAAGGAGCGATTCTTGGCGAGCGTGAGGTTGCCAGCCGGGGTAATGCTGGCGCACCTCGGAGATCCAGCGGCGATGCCGGAGGGCTGGCGGAGTGTCCGAGCATTGCCGGTCGTCTCCTGCCCGGCACCTCACCAGCGCAGGCAGGGGTCGCCGACGTCCTCGAGAAGCGGGACGGCCACCGGGACACCGTCGAGAGCGTCGTTGTCAGCCGCGTGCTCGTCGAGCATTGCGGTGACGGCGACCTCCGCGGCGTTCAGCGCGTGCTTGAGCAGCCACCAGCGCCGCCTCGTGCAGTGGACGCAGCGCTGATAGCCGGCGTGCACGAAGCGGCCGCAGGTGCCGGCATCGATGGGCAGGTCCACGCCGACGCAGAGCAGCTTGCGCTGCTCGCGGACGCGGTGCATGTACTGGCGTTTGGCGATGCGTTTGCGCAGTCGCCGCAGCTGTCGCCGTTGCTCCGGGGGGAGCAGGTCGATGAGTGTCATGGGTCGTCCTCCGGGCGGTGAACGCGGCGCTATCGGCGCGCATGCACCGATGCCGTTCCGGTCCGCCGTCGGGGCCGGCGGCCGGGCGGGCGGTTGCGTTTCGGCCGGCGGGAGCGTCAGCCGTTTCATCCAGGCGGGGAGCTCGGCGGCGGGGGCGATGTCGACGGGGCCGGACTCGGCGGCGGAGGCGCGGGCGGGCTCGAAGCCGGGCGGCGCTCAGCGGAGCGGCCGTCGGCGGGCGTCGGCGGCGAGCTTGAGCCATGCCGGCGGCGGGTTCGTTCCGAAGGCCGCGGCCATGGCCTTCACGAAGGTCTCCTTCCGGTCGGTCTCGCGGGCCTCGGCCCAACGCTCGCGGCGCGGTAGCGGATCGCGTCTTCCATGCAGCGCCCGGCCTCGTCGCGCGACCGGGCGAGCCCGATCCTCCGAGTGGCCGCGGCGGGTGATCACGGCCACACGGGCCGCCCCTGTCAGAGCCATCGGCACACCAGCTGGCGTTGGGCGTGCCGGCTCCGAGCTCGGCGGCCGAACGTGCGCGGGATGCTGGCGTGGCGGCCGCCCTTCGGGATCTCCTGGCGGAGCGTCTCGACGATCCACGCCGTCACGGCATCGGCCGCCGCGGCGTCGCCGCCGTAGCCTCCCGCGACGGCGCATTCGATGACGTGAGCGTCGAACGGGCCGTCGCCGTGGTCGGCCATGGCCGTCCTCACGGCCGCCTCGTCGAGCTCGCGGGCGAAGTGAGCCATCGCGGGCTCGTCGAGGTAGGCGGCCACGGACCGCGGATCCGCCCCCGCGAGCCGCTTCGCCGGGCGCAGCCGCGCGTCGGGCCACACCAGCCAGTGGCGCGCCGTCGCCGGCCCTGCGCTGCGGCGGACCAGGCTCCCGATCGGCACCGGCCGCGGGCTGGCCGGGTCGAGGAGCGTTCCCGTCCAGGGCTCTCGGCCGGCGACGACGTCGCTCAGCACGAGGGCAGGCTCGGGCACCCACGGGTCCGGCGTCGCGTGCCCTACCGCGCGCGGGTCGGCGCCGGCCAGCTGCGCGAGCCGCCTGGGCGTGAGCCCGCGGGGTCTGACCCGGGTGTTCCTGAGCGGCCGTCCGGCGCGGCCGGCCGCGTAGTCTTCGGGGCGTGTGGGCGCACTCGGATGCAGTCCGAACATGGTTCGATACTCCCTTCTGGGCGGATGTGCCGGGGCTTCCGGCGGTTGCGTTACCTGGGAAGCAGCGCCCGGAGCCGGTCGCCGCTATCGTTGCCTACAGGCGTCCCGTCTCCTTGAAGCTGCTGCAGTAGCGGGGTGTCGGCCAGATCACGTGGTCGACGACCTCGATGTCCGTCAGGGTGCCGGCCTGCCGCAGCCGCTCGGTCAGGGCGACGTCGTCGACGCTCGGCGTGGGGTCACCCTGTACGGGTGGTTGTGGAAGGGCACGATGGCAGCCGCGCGCTGCATCGCGGCCGTCCGGTCGAGGAGGCCGCCGGCCATCCGCGCGGCGCGTTCGTGCTGCGCCCGCTCAGGCGCGGCTCCGCCGGCGCGCGATGCTCCGGCGCCACCGGCGCCGCGCGGCGCAGCGCCGCCTCCGGGCTTCGCCTCGCCGCGGCCCGCAGCCGCGTGAGCGCGAGCCCGCCGTTCGCCGGGTCGTCGTCGATCCACTCGTCGTTGATCATCACGGCCCCGGTGGGGGTCACGCGGTAGACGCGCCAGCCGTGCGCGTCCGCCGCGTCGGTCCGGGCGAGGAGGGCGGACCCGATCGGCACGCTCGGAGCCCGCACGGGCCGGCCCCGCAGCGGGTTGCCGTACGCCGCCCCGGAGGGCGCCTCCGTCGCCTCGGCCGCGTAGAGGCGGCGCGTCAGCATCGCGCCCACCTTGATGCGGACCATCCGTTCGCCGTCGCCGTCGGGCTCCAGCCTGGCGTAGATCGGTTGGCCCGGCGCGTCTTCGCCGAGCTCGGCAGCGAGCAGCAGCTCCGCCCGGGCCGGGACCTGCTGGGGGTCCAGCCGCACGTCGCTCATCGTTCCGCTCCTTCCTGGAATCGTGGGGCCTCCCGCCAGGTCGTGCCGTTCGTCCCTTGCCGCGCACAGCGCGGCAAATCAAGAGCGCGCATAGCGCGCGCGATTTTTCCCTATCCAGCCACCTGGGCGGAGGCGGCCGGGAGGGGGGGACCGGGGGCGGGGGGCAAGGGGTCGGGGTCACATGATGGATCGATGGTACCTGCCCGTCAGCCTCCCCACTGTGCACCCATATGGGCCGTATTCCGGGGGTCGGGGCGCGGACCCAACCCTGGCCGGCAGTTCGGCAGCCGGGGCTGCTGTCGCGATCTAGGGCGACCCGGCCGGCCTGGTCCAGCTCTCGTATGTCCTGTTGTCCTTGGCCTGCAGCTCGACGAGCCGCCAGCCGTCGTACTCGAGGCAGGCGGGCTCGAACAGCCAGCCGAACCGCTCGCTGATGTCGGGCCTGAACCACCCACTGGAGAACAGGGCCGCGGCGGCGATGCCCTCGAGCAGCAGGTCTCCCGCGACCTGGGCGTAGGCGTCGGCGTGCTCGTCTTTGTACGCCCGGTCGCTCGACCACATCCACCGCAGCTCGGGGGCGGTCTTCTCCCTGATCCAGTCGAACGACCAACCGAGGGCGTGCTGCTTCTCGCCGCCGCGGGCCTCGCGGTACGCGGCCATGAAGCTGCGGCCTATCAGCAAGGCGCGCATCGCCTCGCGCTCCGGCCTGTCCTCGGCGGTCCCCCACGAGGCGATCGTCGGCATCTCATCCTTCCTTGTGCTGGAGGTGCAGCCGCGCGGCCCGGATCGTCCGCGGGATGTAGGCGCCCACGCATTGCGGGTCGAAACCTCGCGCGGCCGCGATCGTGGCCGCGATCGCGTGGTCGCCGGCCCCGGCCTCGAGCAGCCGGCACGCGATCGCGAAGTCCCGGCGGCTCCGGTCCGGATCGTCCCGGCGGCCGGCGGCCTCCTCGCCGGCCGCGGCCAGCTCCCCCCCGCCGCCGCGGTGCTGGTCGATCAACGGTTCCACCGCGCGGGGAATCGGCGTGACCGCCGACGGCGACCTCGAGCGCAGCGCCGCGAAAAACGCCGGCCCGTCTCCGGCGCTGCCGGGAGCCCGGTTCGTCGTGCCGGGCAGATGGCCGAGCTGCGCGGCTGGAACGGCCCCGGCGTCGCCGCCGGCCTCCCGGGTAAGCAGCCGGGCGGCGGCGCTGCGGGCGGCGGGGTCGACCGGCGCGGCGAGCCTCAACCACGCTTCGAAGACGCCCGGCGACGACTCGACGACCAGGCCCGGGGCGGCCGCCAGGCGGCCGAGCCCGGCCCGGGCCAGCGGGCCGGCGAGCACCCAGCTCGTCCTGCCGAGGGCCTCCGCCGGCCGGATGTAGCAGGAGCTGCCGGTCGCGTTCCGCGCCGCGAGCCACCCGAAGGCCTTCCGGACCTCCGGCGCCGTCCACGTCTTGCGGAACGACATGCGCCCGGTCTCGTGGTTCAGGCAGCCGAGGTCGAACGCCGACACCTCCGGCGCGACGCTGAACGTCTCGAGCATCTGGGCGATCTGGCGGCGGCTCGCAGGGTGCATCTCGGGCTAGATCGTCCGGCCGGGCTCTACCCGGTCGCGGTCCCCGGTCGTGCGGAACCGCTCCACAGGCTTCTCAAGCCGTTCCCGCTGACGCTGGTCTTCCCGCTCCCGCGCTTCGTCGCGCAGCAGGGTGTCGTGCCGCACGAGCACGTCCCAGTGGCGTTGCCACTGGCAACGCTCCGCGCGCATCTCCCGGTCGAGACGCTGCGCATCCCCGCCGCACGCCTGCCGGACGGCGTCGTCCTCGAGGGCCCGCTGCCGCCTCTCGCCGGCGAACCGACAGTAGCGCAGCGTCTGCCGGACCCGCGCCGCCGCCTCGAGGGAACGCTCCGCGATCCGCTCCGCGTCGAATGCCGCCCGGTACCGCCGCGGGAGGCTGCCGGCGTAGTCCGCCGCATGGACCGCCGCGGGCGGGCCAACCTGACCCGCCGGGGCCAGCGAGCGCGGCAACGGCTTCGGGTCCTCCCGGCTCCTGCGGAAATCGTCTGTCTCGAACATCCCCCGGAGCACCCGCCGCCAGACGGCGATGCCGGAGATGCTGACATTCCCCGCCAGCGCCGCCGGGAGCCGTTTCTCCGTGAGGTCCTCGAGGATCGCCCGGTCCCCGCCGGCGTCGGGCCAGCGCGCCTGGTAGCGCTCCCACAAGCTGGGCTCCGGCCGCGGCTGCCGCGGCGGCGGCGTGGAGGCCTCGGCCCTGGCCGGGGTGCGGCCGGCCCCGCGCTCGGGCGCGGCGTCGGGCTTGAGGCCGAGGCGCTCGAGCACCTGGCGCGCGCAACCCAGGAGCCAGTCCGCGATCCGGCGGATCCGGCCGGGGGGCGCGGGCGGCTGTGCGGGCTTCGAGCGCTCGCGCTTCCTGGCGGCCTCGCCGCGCCTGCTGGCGGCCGCCCGCGCCTGCTCGTGGGCCAGCGTCTGCCGCCGCTGCAACTCGATGTGCCGCTCGACCTCCGACCACGTCGCGGCCGTCTCGCGGGGATGCTCCTCCTCGGCACGGGCGGCGATGATGGCCGTCGCAACATCCCGGGGCGGGAGGATGGCCGCCGGCCGGCGCGCCGGCGGCACAACCTCGGGCCGACGCACCGGCGGCGGAACCCGCGGCGTCTCCCGCCGCGGGGGCAGGACCTCGGGAGCCTTTCTCGCCGGCGGCAGGACCTCCGGCGCTCTCCTGACGGGCGGCAGAACCTCGTGGGCGCCCGCCGCGGGCAGGACCTCGGGCCGGAACGGCTTCGGCGCCGGCACCGGCCGAGGCGCGGGGCGGCCGCGGAGGGCCTCTTCCCGCTCCCGCTCGAGCATCTCCGTCACCGTCAACCCGTCGTTGACCCGCGTGGCGATCTCGGCGACGGCCCGCAGCGTGCGCCTGTCCGGCAGCGCCTCGCCCGGCGTCGACACCGCGACCGTCTCGCGGATCGTCTCGCGGGTCTCGTCCACCAGCCGGGCGCGCTTGACCGCGCACAGCGCCGGTCCGAGGTGGTGCCCCGGGGCGTCGCTTGTCCAGTCGAGCTCGATGCCGCGGCCCCGGCAGACCTCGGACCAGATCGACTTGTGCCGCGCCACCAGGTCCGGGCCGCCGTCCTTCGGGTTGTCCTGTTCGCGGTCGCGCTTGCGCGAGAACGTCAGCCCCGCCACGTGCCGCCCCGGATAGAGGACGTGCGCGTGGTGGTTCCTGCCGCCCCGGTCCGGCTTGTGCAGCGCGAAGTGGACGACCGTCTTGTGCTCCGCCGCGAGCCGGTCCGCGTAGGCCTGGACCACCTGCTCGGCCACGCCGGCCTCGACCAGCTCGACCGGGATCCCCACCACGTCGTCGCGGCACTGCCGGCTGTTCTTGCGCTTGTCGACCGCCTCGATGCGGTGCGCCCACTTGACCGGGTCGCGCCAGCTCCGGTCGGTCCCAGCCGGGGCGGCCCAGCCGGTGGCGGCGATGCCGGTCCGGCGGGTGTAGTCGAAGCGGCGCGGCTCGCCGTCGGCGCCAGAGATGGTGCTCTCGGCGGCCAGGCCCATGCGGTAGCACGTCGCGCCGGTGGCCGTGTGGCCCTTGCTGCGCGTCTGCACCATCGTGCGCATGAAGGCGTATGCCATCTCGTCGCGCCTGCCGCGGCTCGTGAACGCAACGGCCACAGGCCGGCAAAGTGCGCCAGCACTTTGCGTATTGCGCCCCGTTAAACTGCTGGCCCCGAGGGCAGTGTACCATGGCCGGCTCTCCGCTGGCCCGTTCACCAAGCCCTCGAAGCTCCCCCGCTTCCCTCGGGTCGTGTCCCCTGTGGGACTCGTAGCTCTGCTTGGCTACTCGTGGCACACCTGGGCACATGCAGGCAGACACCAGCCTGGGTCCGGCGGAGGCGCGACGGGACTCGAGGATGAGGGAACCACTTCCCCTTGTTCGGCCCTTCCTCGATGTCGAACGTTGTTCGAGCGGCCGGACGGGGCGGGAGGTGCCTGAGCGGCGATGGCGCGTCGCCACCGGAGGCGGCCGCGGTCTGTTCCGGATCGACGTCGACGACGGCCAGGGGTTCCGGCCCGCGACTGCCGCCGAGATCGATGCGGCGCTGCGCCGGCAAGAGATGTTCGGAGCCGGAGGACGCCGGACCGACTCCCCTGCCACCCCCGGCAAAGCGGGCGGCCCTGTCATCTCTCGACGAAGTGGTTGGCGGACTTGGTCGCTTTGGCGGTTGTCGACGCGCTCCCCGCCTCGTCAACTCCGCCGCCAGCTCGACCTGGCCCGAGGTCCGGGTGTGCGCCCGCTTCGGCGACGTCGGCCCAGAGCAGGACGCTAACCTCGCTGCGCCGCATCCCCTCGACGGTGGGATGTGGTCGCAGGCAACCTCACGGCCAGTAAGTAGTTGACGCCGAACATGGTCGGCTCATCGCCTTCGGCGGCCACGCCGCCGCTCCTGAATCTCGTCTGCGAGTCTATCCGCGAGTGCCTGCAGCTCGTCGACGCCGATCTCCTCCGCCTTGAGCCGCCGCCGTTCATCCGCCTCGTCGTACTCCATGCCCAGCTCGCGCGCCCGCGCCGCGATCGCCGCAAACAGACCCTCGAACCGTTTGTCGAGCCGTTCTTGATTTCGCTGCTGCTGCTGGCGGCGAGTCTGACCCGCCGGCCGTTCCGGAGTACGAAGTACGTCAGCAGCAGCAGCTTGTACGTCCAAAAGAGATCTAGAAACATTGGTTACCCCTGTTTCGGGGGTACTTGCTACCCCTATTTCGGGGGTAGCTCGATTTCCAGATACCCCTGTGTCGAGGGTATCTAGCGGCAGGATGGCTTCCACAGATACCCCCGTTCCGGGGGTATCTGCCCAGTTTTGCGGCGTCAGGAAGATCCGGATCACGCTGTGGTACTTGCTCCTCGACACGTGCACCAGGCCGGTGTCCCGCAACTCCGCGAGCACCTTCGACACCCGGTTCAGGCCCGTCTCAAGCTCGCCGGCGAGCGACCGTTGCTTGATACCGATCTCAAGCACGTCGTCACCCCGCACCCACGCCCGGCCGAACGTGCACAGCGCGAGGTACCAGAGCTTCAGTCGGTGCGACCCAAGCCGCACGCGCCGGGCCCGCCGCATGAACGTCTCTGGCTGCTCCGGCGGCGAGGCCTCGGAATGCGGCAGCCGCGGCTGCGGGTTGGTGTACGCCAGCGCCGGCGCGGTCGCGCCTGCCGTCTCGACGGGTGGTGGTCTTGAATCGGATTCGGGTGTAGGGGTAAACTTGTTCATGCGTGGGCGCCCTCATCGCCCGCGCGCCCGCCGACCTTCGACGCCCGGTGTTCGCAGCACCGGGTGTTCGTCTGTACGGACGCGTTTTCTACGTTCACAGGATATCACGCCGTTGCTCGCCGCTCCCCGGCTGCTCAGACTTGACCGCTAGGCGCGCTCAGCGGCCCTGTGCTGGCGATTTCTCGAACCTCCGCCGTGACACGGGCGAACTGGCGAATTACGTAGGTAGCGAGGTTGCAGGAGGACGGCCGATCGGCATCGACGATTCGCCGGCATCAGGGGGCTACCGGTCGCGGGGTGGCCGGACCCTGCGAGCCCGAACACGGCGGTCGTGCTGCGAGGGGTAGCGAGGCAGGGGGAACCACGGCGCACTAGGCGGAGCTGTTCAGCGGCATCCTCTCTTTTGAGTATGTGAGTATATGCGCTGATGTTCACTCGTCGGGAAACCGCTTCTCGAGCAGCTCGATCAGGACCGTCGTCATGTCCGTTCCGGCCTTCGCACAAGCTACCTTCATTCGCTGGTGCAGGGCAGCGGGAATCATCGCGTTCAGCCGCTTGTGTTCCCCGCCCCGCTTCGGCTTCCCCGCCGAGCCCACGAACGTATCCAGCAGATGCGTCGTCGACCGCGGTCGCGGCTTCGCGCCCCAGTCCGTCATGGCTCCCCCCGTGCCGCGTTCCACACCGCGTCAGTCAGCACCTCGATATCCCTGGCCGCCCGCCCGCGCGGCTGCGTTTCCATCGCCGTCTTCCCTGCCCGGATCGCCTTCGCGTACTCCGTGCGGTTCCGCACAACCGGCAGCACCGGCGTCTTGAACTTCTCGAGCGCCGCCGCGACCTCCGCGGCCAGCACCGTCCCCTGAACCGCCCGGTTGATTACGAACCGGACGGCCAAGCTCGGCTTCAGCACCCGGCACTCCTCGACCAGATCGAAGATCTCGCCCGCCGCCCACACGTCGAGCGGCGACGGCTGGACCGGAATGCACACTAGGTCGCTCGCCGCAATGGCCGATTTCGCGATCACGTCCATCCGCGGCGGCCCGTCGATCACCAGATAGTCCGTATCCGCGATCGCGCGTGCGTCGCGATGTAGCGTCGGCGTCGGCATCCCGACCACCGGCACGGGGGAAGGCTCGGCCCGCTGCGCCTGCCAGTCGAGAGCGGAGCCCTGCGGATCCGCATCGACCACAAGGCCACGCCCCCGGCCCTGGAGCTGCAGCGCCACGGCCACGTGGAGGGCAAGCGTCGTTTTCCCCACGCCACCTTTCTGGTTTAGAAACGAAATGATCATCACTTACTCATAAATTACTCTGAGTACATGAGTATATATACCGATACGCGTTTGCGCCAATACAGTCACCGGATCCTGGTCTCTGAGGGCCGCACAGACCGCCGGTGCTGCCCGCGGACCTGCGCGAGCGCTCCAAGCGGGCCGTCACGACGCTCGCCGATCGGCCAGCCTGGTTTGCCCGCGCCGGGCCGTCGTCGTGTTTCCGCCCCGCCGCCCATCCCATAACCTGCGGTTGTGACGCGGGCAGGTTATTTCCGAGCCCTGTGATACGTTCCTCTCCGAGCTCGAGGGCAAAGATCCAAGGAGAAGGTTGATGCAGGCACACCGTTGGTCTTCGCTCGTGGTTTGGGTGATGCTGAGTTCGGCGGGTGCAGCGTTTGCGCAGCCGGTGGGCGCGTTGGCGGTCGACGAGCGGCAGGGCGACCAGTGGGGCTGGGCGGTGGACTACGAGACGGCGGGCGCGGCGCAGCGGCGGGCGCTGTCGGAGTGCGGCTCGAACTGCTCTGTGGTTCTGACGTTCGCGCGTTGCGCGGCATATGCGGCGGACCAGGACTCGGACAGCACGGCGGTGGGCTGGGCGGAATCGTATGGCTCGGCGTCCGCGGCTCAGCAGGCGGCGCTGTCGGCGTGCAGCTCTCGAGGCGGCGGTTCTGGGTGCGTCGTTCGGGTGTGGGGCTGCAATGGCCCGGTGGTCGAGGAGGGGCTTGGCCTGGACCGTGCGGCTCGTCAGGAGGTTCAGCGGGGGCTTCAGTCGGCGGGGTTCGACCCGGGTGGCGCGGACGGGATGTTCGGCCCGCGTACGCGTGCCGCGATCCGGGGCTGGCAATCGTCGCGGGGTTCACGCGCGACGGGCTATCTGGATGGCTCGTCGGTGGCGGCGCTGCGGTCTTCCGGGCCTGGCCAGACGACGTTCCGGCAACGGCCCGCGGCGGGTGCGCGTGAGCAGCCGTCGTCTCCGCCGTCGCCTGCGGCGAGCGCGGAGCAGGAGACGGTGTTCTGGCAGTCGGTGGTGAACAGCAGCGACGCAGCCGACTTCGAGGCGTATCTCGAGCAGTTCCCGAACGGGGTGTTTCGCCGTCTGGCCGAGAATCGGCTGTCGGCCCTTCGTTCGTCGCCGGGTGTTCCGGCGGGCGCGTCCGGTCGGCCGTCGGGCGCGACGGGTTCTCCGGCAGCCGGTTCCCGGGTCTCCGGCGCGAGCTCGCCCGGGTTCGGTGGCGTCTCGGACCCTGGGTATCGTCCTGGGGACGCGTTCCGTGACTGCGACGATTGTCCGGAGATGGTGGTGCTTCCCGGCGGCGCTCTGGCGCTGGGCCGTTACGAGGTGACGGTGGGGGAGTATCGTGCGTTCGCCTCGGCGACGGGGTCTGGGGCTGTCGGCGATTGCACCACGCTCGGCGATGGCGATTCGTGGCGCAACCCGGGCTTTCCGCAGACGGACCGTCATCCTGTGACGTGCGTGAGCTGGGACGACGTTCAGGCGTATGTGTCGTGGCTGAGCCGGACGACAGGCGCGACTTATCGGTTGCCGACGGAGTCGGAGTGGGCGCGAGCGGCGACCGGTTCTCAGCCCGGGTGCGACCGGTTGGGTCTGGGGTCGCGTCCTGATGGAACGTGCCCTGTGGGCGGCCACGGCGCGAACGCGGCGGGGCTGTCGGACATGGTTGGGAACGTGTGGGAGTGGACGTCGGACTGCTGGGAGGGGAACTGGGAGGGGAACTGCGGCCATCGCGTGCTGCGCGGCGGCTCGTGGTACGACAGCTCCCTCCGGCCTGGCGCGCGCGACTGGCTCCGCGCCGCCTACCGGCTCGCCGACGTCGGTTTTCGCGTGTCGAGGACGCTGGATTAACTCTTGACCCTTCAGCTCTTTACATCTTTCAGGGGGGTCTGGGGGGCGTTGCCCGGGCGTTGCCCCCCAGGATTCGGGATGGTGTCGTCGTCGGACGGACGTGGCCGGGGCGGGCGTCGGACGGGTCCCGCGCTGGAGTCGATGTACGGGTTCGTGCTGTGGCTGGTGCCGACGGTGGAGAAGTTTCCCCGCCGCCAGAAGTTTCTGCTGGGGGATCGGCTGCAGGCGACGGCGCTCGACGTGCTGGAGCGGCTGGTCGAGGCGACGTATTCGCGGGACCGTCGCCGGCACCTGCAGGCGGCCAACCTGGGCATCGAGAAGCTGCGGTTGCTGTGCCGGCTCGCGAAGGATCTCGGGCACCTCGACGAGCGCCGTTACGAGCACGCGGCGCGCGTCCTCGACGAGACCGGCCGGCTCGTCGGGGGCTGGCGGAAGGCGGATGAGGCGGCGCAGGGCTGACGGGCTGTTCGAGCGAATCGCGACGTTCGAGGCGCTGTGCGCGGCGGCCCAGCGTGCGGCGGCGGGTAAGCGCCGGGTGCCGGTGCCGGCGGGGTTTCTCGCGAACCTGGAGCCGGAGGTCCTGCGGCTGGAGCGCGAACTGCGGGCGGGGACATGGCGGCCGGGCGGCTTCGTCTCGTTCGAGATCCGCGACCCGAAGCGCCGAATGATCTCGGCCGCGCCGTTCCGCGACCGGGTGGTGCACCACGCGGTGCACTCGGTGGTCGCGCCGGTGTTCGAGCGGGGGTTCATCGCGCACAGCTACGCCAACCGCGCGGGCAAGGGGACGCACCGCGCGGTGGCGCGCTACGAGCGGCTGCGCGACCGATACCGCTGGGTCCTGCGCGGCGACGTCTTCCGCTACTTCCCGGCCATCGACCACGAGGTGCTGAAGGCCGACCTCCGGCGTCGCATCGCGTGCCGGCGGACGCTGGTGGTGCTCGACCGGATCGTGGACGGCTCGAACCCGCAGGAGCCGGTGCACATCTACTATCCGGGCGACGACCTGTTCACGCCGTACGAGCGGCGGCGCGGTCTGCCGATCGGCAACCTGACGAGCCAGTTCTTCGCCAACGTCTACCTCGACCGCTTCGACCACTTCGTCACCGAGGCCCTCGGCGCGCCGTATGTGCGCTACGTCGACGATTGTGCGCCACGAAGGCGCGGAAAGGAGGCCGAGATGGCCACCTAGCTGCAGCCATGCTGCACGAGGGATGAGGGCAGGCCCCTCGGAGCCGCCCGGCAGGGGGAGGCTTCAAACCGCCGTGCGCTGCCTCGGTCAAGAGCCGAGGTGGTAAGCGTCACGGAAACGGCGCGGCTTGACCGCGTCAGGTAGGGTGCAGGGAGACGAAGAGGATGAACCACCGGCAACGTGTCGAAAGCGTAGGGACGGTGTCGAAACCGGGGCGAGTCGTTAACCCGGGACGAGTCCAGCGGGAGCCTGCAGCTTGGCTGGGCGGCACCCGGCATAAAGGTGGCGTGACCCTGCACCAGGCCCTTGTGCGGAACGTGGGAACCTGTCGCCTCGATGCGAAGGGAGAAATCCAAGGGGCCGACCCCCAAGGATGAGAGGTCCGATGCGAGGCACCCGTACGAGCGATGAAGTCGGGGAAACTCGATGGAGCAAAGGGGTCGCGTCATCCAGCGTGTCCCGACGGTCAACCGCGCGCGCGGGAGGAGCCGTCGAGCCACGCGAAGCCGTTCACGCCGGCGGCTGGATGATGGGAGCTGTATGAGCGGAGACGTTCACGTACAGTTCTGCGAGCGCCCGGGGGTGAGATTCCCCCGGGCGACTCACCTCGCGTTGTTCGCCGACGACCCGGTGCGGCTCGAGGCGTGGCGCGGCCGCGTGGCTGCATTTCTGGCGCATCGGCGGCTGTCGCTGCACCCGGCGAAGACGCACGTGGCGGCGACGTCGTCGCCGGCGACGTTCCTCGGGTTCGAGCTGCGGCCGGGCGGCCGTCGGCGGCTGCCGGAGGCGAACGTGCGCCGCTTCCGCAACCGGCTGCGCGGGCTGCGCGACCGCTGGCGGGCGGGCACGGTGACGCGAAGCGAGGTGGAGCAGCGGGTTCGCGCCTGGGTGGCGCATGCGGCGCACGCCGACACGTGGCGTCTGCGCCGCGCGATCTTCCGGGACGGGTGGTTCGCGCCTCGCGGGCAACCGGTCCCGGGGGCCTGACCGGCCCCCGGCCGTCGCGTGCTGCGCGGCGGCTCGTGGAACAACAACGCCGAGAACCTCCAGCCTGGCGCGCGCAACAGGAACCGCGCCGCCAACCGGAACGACAACAACGGTTTTCGCGTTTCGAGCACGCTCCTCTGCCGGAGCCGGCGCGGTCACGGCCGCGCCGGGCGAGCGTGGGAGCGTCCAGGGCCGGTCATGATGAGCCGGCGCCGTCGGATGAGCGCGGCGGCGTCACGGCCGGGGCCCGTCCTGGTCCCTACGGGGGGGCGACGGGCTCCGGCCGCCGTTTCGTAGCGGCGAGCCTTTTCTTTGGCGGCGTGTTGTCCTCGCCGCCCATCCCATAACCCGCTTTATGCCCTACGTACCGAGTACCAGTGCCGCCTTGCCTTGTGAACGACCGTTCACTAACATGGCGCACACCGTGGCCGCCGCAGATCCTCCCAACCGCAAGACCCGCCGAGGGTTGGCAGGGTAGAGGCGTGCCCGCCCGCCCGCGCTGGCTGCTCGCCATCCCGGACGCGATCAAGCAGCTCGAGGACCTCGACCAGGACCTCCTCACGCGCCGCGACCTCGAACGCCTCTTCGGTGTCTCGAAGGTCCGCGCCGCGCAGCTGATGACGGCCTTCGGGGCCGGCCGGACCGGGCACTTGCTGACCCTCCCGCGCGCCGAGCTCCTCCGCCAGCTCCGAAGGCAGCGGAAGCGCGCGGCCTTCCGCCACGAGGAGACGCGGCGCGAAAAGGTCGTGACCGAGATCCGCCGGGCCCGGCTCACCGGGATCCGCGTGGCGGTTCCCGTCGAGGCGCTCGAGGCGCGCCTGGCGGGGCTGCCCGCGGGCGTGTCGGTCGAGCCCGACCGGATCGAGGTCCGCTTCGGCGGGGCGCAGGAGGCCGTCGGGCGGCTCTTCGCGCTGGCCCAGGCGCTGACGAACGACTACGAGAGCTTCGAGGCGCTCGTCGGCGGGGAAGAGGCGGCCGGCGGCGGGGGAGGGGTGACGCGATGAGCGAAGAGGTGGCGCTGGTCGAGCGGATGACCGCTCCGCGCCCGGCGGCCGTCGAGGGGGGCGGGCTCGCGTTGCCGCGGCTCGTCGTCGACGCGGGGCCGGCGGCGGTGGGGAAGTTCCTCGAGTTCTTCGCGGCGCGGATCGCGAACCGGCGGACGCGGGCGGCCTACGGTCGGGCGGTGGGGCAGTTCCTGGCCTGCCCTTGCCTTGGTCGGAGACCGCGACCGCGACGTGCACCCCGTCGCGCCGCGCGGCGATCCGGATGGGGGAGGACTCGGGAGCGTGCCTGGCGGCGTTGGAGCAGAGGTTGTTGAGGACCTGCACGATGCGCCGCCGGTCGGCCATCACCGGGGGCAGCGCCGGCGGGAGGTCGATGAGCACGGTGTGCCGCCCGCCGCCGCTCAGGAACGTGTTCCTCGCGCGGTCGACCAGGGCCGCCAGCTCCGAGGGTTCGGGGGCCACCGAGAGCGTGCCCGAGTCGATGCGTCCCGCATCGAGCAGGTCGCTGATGAGGCCGCGCATGTGGTCGGCCTGGTCGGCGATGATCCGGAAGAACTCGCGCATCTCCGCCGGGTCCAGGTCCGACGAGGTCTCCAGCAGCGTGGCGGCCGAACCCTTGATGGAGGTCAGCGGCGCGCGCAGCTCGTGGCTGACCATACCGAGGAAGTCGGCCCGCAGCCGCTCGAGCTCCTCGATGGCCTGGCGGGTGAGCGGCCCGGCCGGCGGCTCCTCACCGGCGTCGTGGGCGGCCTGGCGGACGCGGGCGGCCTACGGGCGGGCCGTCGGGCAGTTCCTGGCCTGGTGCGAGGCCCGGGGCCTAACCCATGTTTACCAACGGTAGATCCAAGGCATTTTAGAATCAACGACTTACGCTGATGAAACGGCTCGAGTGGCACTACAACCGTGTGCCAAGCGGGCGGCGGTCGGTGGGTCAGACGATCGTCTTGCGGACGCCGCTTGGGTGCGGGTCGACGCCGAGGGCGTCGTAGACGGCGCGCTGCTCGGGTTCGGGTTGCGTGGCGGTGCGCACGTGCAGGGTGCGGCCGTCGGGCCGTCGGAAGGTGGCGGTGACGCGCTGCTGACCTTCGACGAGACGTCTGAGGGTGGTCCAACAGGCGTGGCTGCCGTGGGCGCGCAGGCGGGTTCGGATGAGCTGGCCGAGTTGGTAGGCGATGACGGTGATGAACAGGTGGCCGTCGGCGCGTCGCGGCTTGCGGTGGTAGATGGGTCGCAGGCCGAGTTCGGACTTGAGCGAACGGAAGACGGCTTCGACGTCGGTGAGCGTGGTGTAGGTGCGCCAGAGCGTATCTTCGTCCCAGTCGGTCTCGCTGCTGCGCAGGCAGTAGACGCCGGGATGGGTGAGCATCGAGCCGTCCTGCGGGCGGCGGGTCCAGGTGACGGCGACGGCCGTGTTGCCGGTCTCGTCGGCGGTGACGTTGATCTGGTAGTGGGCGGCGACGCGGGTATGCCGGGCCTTGAGGCGCCCGATGCGCTGCCAGACCTGTTCGACGCGCTTGTGGGCGCGCGGCCGTGACAGCCCGTCGTTGAGCTTGGTCAGGGCGGCCTCGAAGCGGGTGGCGAAACGCTCGACGATGCCGCGTTCCTTCTCGGCCCGCTCCTCGGAGTAGCAGTACAGGCGCACCTCATCGGGGTCGGTGGCGACCACCTTGTGCAGATGCACGATCTGTTTGGACTGCGTCTGGATCGACACGGCGGCGTCGGCGTCGAACTGCCGGTGACGCTCGCGGCTGACGACCAGGTAGCGATAGTGGTTCTCGCGGAGCCAGCTGATGGCAGCCTCGGTAGCGATGCCGCGGTCGACGACCACGAGGGCGCCGGCCGGCGCGTCGAGCGCGTCGAGCATGCCGGCCAGGGTGCGGTGTTCGCGGACGTTGCCGGCGAAGACCTTCGAGCGGCGGACGAAGCCGCTGGCATCGAGCATCAGACCGAGGGTCAGCAAGGGGCAATCGCCGCGCCTCTCTTTCGAGTGCCCGCGCTTGGCCTGCGGCTGCTCGCTCGCCTCGCCTTCGAAATACGTGTTGGTCAGGTCGTAGAGGGTGACGGTCGGCTGCAGGTCGAAGAGCCCGAGGGCGCGGTCGAACAGGTGCGCCTCGATCGCGTCGCGATGCTTCACCAACTGGTCCGAGGCGCGGTAGAGCTGCATGGCGCCGACGGTCTCGAAGTCGACGCCGAGCAACTCGCCGAGGCCGCTGCGCTGCTGCAGCCAGCGGTGCGTCTCGCGCTCGGAGGCCGGGTGGGCCATGCGCCCGACGATGACGCCGGCCGCCGCTGTGCGCAGCGCGCCGTTGACACCCAGGCGGGCCAACAAGTCCGGCAGGCCGACCTGGTCGAGCGCCCACAGACCCAACTGCTCGACGCCGATGCTGCGGGGGCGGACCAGGCGCAACGAGTCGACGTCGACCCGCTGGATGTCGGCCGCTGCGCCGGTCGGCATGCTCGCCTCGGCACCGCGGGCGAGCAACTGCGCGGCGATGCGCTGCGCTTCCTGCTCGACGGCGGGCGGGCAGTCGGCCATCAGCGGTGCTTGGCCGTTGAGTACGTCGGTGATGCGGGTGCACAGCAGCGGCCAGTCAGCCTGGGCAATGTCGAAGTGGCGCCCGAGGTTGAGCAGCGTGCGCTGACACACGGTGTGACCGAGGCGTTCGGTGTGGACCAGGCGGTGCGAGAAATAGGGCTTGCCGTCAGCGGTCCGGCGGGTCTGGGTGCGCCGAATGAACATGCTGCCACGATAGCGGGGTGTACTACCGCGGGGCAAGGACACCGATACGATTATGGCACTACATCGCGTTCTGCCAAATCCCGATCATTTAAAATCAACAAGTTGCGGGTGCGCACGCCTCAAAATACCGCCAAAAAGGGCAAAATCGCCGGTCAACTTGGTAAACATGGGCTAGCGCTCGAGACGGTCTCGCCGCTGCACGTGGCGGCCTACATCCGGAGCCACCCTGGCTCGGCGCCCACGGTCAAGCAGCACCTGGCCGCCATCCGCATGCTCGGCGACTGGCTCGTCGTCAGCCAGCTCCTCCCGGTGAACCCGGCGGCGGCAGTCCGGGGGCCGAGCATGTGGTCACGAAGGGCGCGACGCCGGTGCTCTCGCCGGCCGAGGCCCGCCGGCTGCTCGAGGCGATCGACACCAGGACGCTCGCGGGCATTCGCGACCGGGCGCTTCTGTCGGTCATGCTCTACAGCTTCGCGCGGGTGAGCGCGGTCGTCGCGATGCGGCGGGCGGACTACTTCCGGCAGGGGAGTCGGGGGTGGCTGAGGCTCCACGAAAAGGGCGGCAAGCGGCACGATGTCCCGGCCCACCACCGGGCGGGCGAGGCCCTCGACGCTACCTCGAGGTGGCCGGGCCGGGCGAAGCGAAGGCGCCGCTCTTCCAGAGCGTCGACCCGACGGGGCAGAGGCTGACGGGGCGGGCGCTGTCGCGGCTGCTCGTCCCTGGCGATGATCAAGCGTCGGGCGGCGGCGGCGGAACTGTCGGCGTCGACCTGCTGCCATACGTTCCGGGCGACGGGGATCACGGCGTACTTGTCGAACGGTGGGACGCTCGAGCACGCGCAGCGGATCGCCGGGCACGCGTCGCCGAAGACGACCAAGCTCTACGACCGGACGGCGGACACGATCAGCGTCGACGAGATCGAGCGCATCGTGATTTAGAGACCGGGCGTATTCAATGACGCGGGGTGCCGACGCGCAGCTTGTCCGCTCCGGCAACCCCTGCCAGCGCCGCAGGCCCGTGCAGGCACGCGAGCGCAACGATCGCGCCGGCCTCAAGGCCTCGCCGCGGCCGATTTGACTCGCCCAGACAGGGGGGGCAATGGCGAACTGGAAGCGTGACTTGGAGCATGGCCAGCTACACCAATTCAGGGGTTGGCTGCAGGTACGACGCACCGTGCCGACGAAGGAGGGGGGCGTCTACACGATCTGGGACCAGGACGGGTCATTCATCTACGTCGGAATGGCAACCAAGAATAGGGGGTTACGCGGCCGACTCGCAGAGCACGCGAACGGCAACCGGGCCGGCGACCGGTTCAACGTCTACATCGCTGACCGGCTCGTCCTCCCGTTGCTCGAGCCGTCGCAACTCGCCGACATCAGCGCCGGCACTCTGAGCTTCGATGGGCAGGTAAAGGCATACGTTCGCGACCATCTGGCTTTCCGAGTCCACATGACCGCGACCGACGAGGAAGCCAGAAAGATTGAGGCGGTGATCAAGGCGGGACGATGGCCGGGAGGAAGCCCGTCGCTCAACCCCACGTGACCCAGGCTCACACACCGGATCGCCATGGCCTGCGTCCAGTTGAGGAGGGACCAGGCGACGAAACCCACCACACCTTCCGCATGCTGCTACTCGTGTACGATGTCAGCGAGAATGCCGGATCCGAACCGATTCGCGGCTGCCTCGTCGCGGCGCACGCGCTCGTCGTGGCTGGCACCCGTGACAGCGACCTGCTGGCGAAGGCGGAGGGAGTGGCAGTGACCGATGAGGAATTGAGGCTCTCCTCAAACAGGTGTGGGTGGGTTGAGGTCGATGGGCGCGACCGGGAGTAGCTACGGGACGGTCGGCCTGTCAACGCGCTGCGCGCGTTCTCCGCTTCGCTGCGACCCTGTCGGGTGACAGGCCGACCGTCGCTCCGCTGAGGGTGCAGTTATGGGCCTTGCGGCCCGGGCTGGACGGAAGCGTCCGGGCGGTCGAGAGGTTGTGTCGCCGACAGCGGGCGTCTACGGCGGGATGGGCTGGCCGGCCTCCCGTCGGCCGACGGAAGTCATTGAAAACGCAGGGGCTTCCTGTTCTCATTGGCGTTGCAATAGGACAACCAATGAGGAGGAGGACAGCCCCATGCGTGTGACCACACTACTACGCCGACTGCTGGGAGTCACGCAGTTGTACGTCGAGCAGGTGCGCATCGGGACGACGGGGATGTTGAGCGTGTCGGCGCGGCCGTCGTGGCGTCGGTCCCGGTGCGGGGCGTGCGGCCGCCGGGCGGTGCGCTACGACCGGCAGCCAGCTCGGTTGTGGCGCCATGTGCCGTGGGGTCGGGTCACGGTGTGGCTGCGGTATGCCCCGTGGCGGGTATCGTGCGGTCGCTGCGGGGTTCGGGTCGAGCAGGTGTCGTGGGCGGCGCACGGCAGCGCGTTCACGGCGCCGCTCGAGGAGTTGGCGGCCTATCTGGCGCAGGTGACGGACCGGACGACGGCGAGTCGCCTGGTGGGGATTTCGTGGCCGGCGGTCGGCGGCATCGTCGAGCGGGTGGTGGCTCGCCGGCTGGACTCGACGCGGCTGGCCGGGCTGCGGCGGATCGGCATTGACGAGTTCAGCTATCGGAAGCGGCACCACTATCTGACGGTGGTGGTCGACCATGACCGCCGGTGCGTGGTCTGGGCCGGGCCAGGGGCGCAGCGCCGAAACGCTGGGGACATTCTTCGACCTGTTGGGAGCGGCCGGCTGTGCCCGGATCGAACTGGTGACGGCCGACCTGGCGGCGAGCTACCGCAAGGCGGTGGCGGCGCGGGTGCCGCAGGCGCGGGTGGTCTACGACCGATTTCACGTCGAGCGGCTGGCCGCCGACGCGGTCGACGAGGTCCGCCGCACGGAGCAACACCGCCTGGGGAAGACGTCGGGCAAGGTGCTCAAGAGGACGCGCTATGCGCTGCTGAAGCACCCGGCGCGCCTGAAGCCGGGTGAAGCGCGACGCCTGGCACGATTGCGCCGGCAGAACCGGGTCCTGGACCGCGCCTACGAGTTGAAGGAGTACCTGGCGACGATCCTCGAGCAGGCCAAGCCCGACGAGGCCGACGAACTGCTCGACCAGTGGCTGGACTGGGCGGCGCGGTCACGTCTGGCGCCGTTCGTCAAGCTGGCGCGGACGGTCCGGAAGCACGCGGCGGGGATCCTCGCCTACCTCGACACGAAGATGACCAACGGGCGGGTCGAGGGGATCAACAACAAGCTGCGGGTCATCGCGCGGCGCGCCTACGGCTTCCACTCGCACGGACCGCTCATCTCCATGCTGTATCTCTGCTGTGGAGGCATCGAGCTGGCGCCACCGCTACCCACACGAATTTGAGGAGATTCGGAATTGATCGGGGTGCTGGAGGAGTTGCGAGGCACCATGATCGCGGTGGCAACTGGTGGTCCACGTATAGCCGATGTGAACGAACGTTACCAGCAGGCGTTCGCGGCGCTAGAGACTGAGCTCGCTGAACGGGATATCGACAACCCCATCAGGTACAGAGATCTCTGGGATTGGTATGGTCGGTGGAGTACCGGGGATCTTCCCAGCTATCAGTCTCGGCGGACGTTTGTGAGCGAGCTCGTCAATCCGCTTATCGGGCGAATTCGTGCCGGTTACGCCGAGGAGGCGCAACCAACGGGCTGGGCGCGGGTAGACCGGACGGTCGACGAGCTTCGAAATCGCCTTGCGGCGTCTCGCAACGAAGGCTCTCCTCAAACAGGTGTGGGTGGGTTGAGGTCGATGGGCGCGACCGGGAGTAGCTACGGGACGGTCGGCCTGTCAACGCGCTGCGCGCGTTCTCCGCTTCGCTGCGACCCTGTCGGGTGACAGGCCGACCGTCGCTCCGCTGAGGGTGCAGTTATGGGCCTTGCGGCCCGGGCTGGACGGAAGCGTCCGGGCGGTCGAGAGGTTGTGTCGCCGACAGCGGGCGTCTACGGCGGGATGGGCTGGCCGGCCTCCCGTCGGCCGACGGAAGTCATTGAAAACGCAGGGGCTTCCTGTTCTCATTGGCGTTGCAATAGGACAACCAATGAGGAGGAGGACAGCCCCATGCGTGTGACCACACTACTACGCCGACTGCTGGGAGTCACGCAGTTGTACGTCGAGCAGGTGCGCATCGGGACGACGGGGATGTTGAGCGTGTCGGCGCGGCCGTCGTGGCGTCGGTCCCGGTGCGGGGCGTGCGGCCGCCGGGCGGTGCGCTACGACCGGCAGCCAGCTCGGTTGTGGCGCCATGTGCCGTGGGGTCGGGTCACGGTGTGGCTGCGGTATGCCCCGTGGCGGGTATCGTGCGGTCGCTGCGGGGTTCGGGTCGAGCAGGTGTCGTGGGCGGCGCACGGCAGCGCGTTCACGGCGCCGCTCGAGGAGTTGGCGGCCTATCTGGCGCAGGTGACGGACCGGACGACGGCGAGTCGCCTGGTGGGGATTTCGTGGCCGGCGGTCGGCGGCATCGTCGAGCGGGTGGTGGCTCGCCGGCTGGACTCGACGCGGCTGGCCGGGCTGCGGCGGATCGGCATTGACGAGTTCAGCTATCGGAAGCGGCACCACTATCTGACGGTGGTGGTCGACCATGACCGCCGGTGCGTGGTCTGGGCCGGGCCGGGGCGCAGCGCCGAAACGCTGGGGACATTCTTCGACCTGTTGGGAGCGGCCGGCTGTGCCCGGATCGAACTGGTGACGGCCGACCTGGCGGCGAGCTACCGCAAGGCGGTGGCGGCGCGGGTGCCGCAGGCGCGGGTGGTCTACGACCGATTTCACGTCGAGCGGCTGGCCGCCGACGCGGTCGACGAGGTCCGCCGCACGGAGCAACACCGCCTGGGGAAGACGTCGGGCAAGGTGCTCAAGAGGACGCGCTATGCGCTGCTGAAGCACCCGGCGCGCCTGAAGCCGGGTGAAGCGCGACGCCTGGCACGATTGCGCCGGCAGAACCGGGTCCTGGACCGCGCCTACGAGTTGAAGGAGTACCTGGCGACGATCCTCGAGCAGGCCAAGCCCGACGAGGCCGACGAACTGCTCGACCAGTGGCTGGACTGGGCGGCGCGGTCACGTCTGGCGCCGTTCGTCAAGCTGGCGCGGACGGTCCGGAAGCACGCGGCGGGGATCCTCGCCTACCTCGACACGAAGATGACCAACGGGCGGGTCGAGGGGATCAACAACAAGCTGCGGGTCATCGCGCGGCGCGCCTACGGCTTCCACTCGCACGGACCGCTCATCTCCATGCTGTATCTCTGCTGTGGAGGCATCGAGCTGGCGCCACCGCTACCCACACGAATTTGAGGAGATTCGCAACGAAGAAGGGTTTCAGACGGTTGGGCTTCTGGGACGAGAGACACTAATCTCGCTTGCCCAGGAGGTCTATACACCAGAACTGCATCCTCCGACAGATGGCGTTCAGCCTGGTGACACGGACGCCAAGCGAATGCTGGAGGCATATCTCGAGGTCGAATTAGCAGGTCATGCCAACGAAGAGGCGCGTAGACACGCTAAGTCGGCACTCGCCTTTTCGAATGCGTTGCAGCATCGCCGGACGGCGACCTTTCGCGACGCGGCCCTGTGCACTGAGGCTACAACGGCAGTGGTCAACGTGGTCGCGATTCTTGCTGGCAGGAGGGATCCCGAGTGATCCTGTGGGTGCGCGCCGACCTACGCGATCTGGGCGCGGGTCGGGCTGGCACTCCAGGCCTCGGTGGACACCCAATCCGGGCCATTAGTGGAATTGAAAACCGACCATTTCGGTGGAGGTGTCCAGCCGACGCGGCGGCGGCGCCCGCGGCGGGCACCGACCCTGGGAACCGCCACCGCCATGGTCGGAGACCGTCCCGGTTGTGCGCCCAGCCGCAGGCGAGCACCTGCGAGCCCTACCGCGAACTGGTCGTCGAGGCGCTCGGCCGGGGTCGCAACGTCATGTCGGTCGTCGCGATGAGGCGGCGGACTACTTCCAGCAGGAGAGCCGGGGGTGGCTCAGGCTCCACGAGAAGGGCGGCAAGCGTCACGACGTCCCGGCCCACCATCGGGCGGGCGAGGCGCTCGACGACGAACGCTCGAGCATGCGCAGCGGATCGCCGGGCACGCCTCGCCGAAGACGACGAAGCTCTACGACCGGACGGCGGATACCATCACCGTCGACGAGATCGAGCACATCGTGATCTTAGGACAGTGATCGATATAGATTTGCCAACTTCATCGAGGGACGAGTTTGTAGTTCCAGTCGCCGTGAAACTCATCGGGAACCAGCGCGATGGCGGCCATCTGCGACTTAGTCACCGTCACGCCGGTAGGGTACTGACCGGTGTCGAGTTCCGCTTGCACCTGAAGCCCGGCCTCGGTTCGTGTGTCGCCGATGCGGTCGACGATGGTCTCGTAGGTCGTCAGCGGGGCGCCACGCCAGTTCGCCGTGATGTGGCAGAAGAGCCGGTGTACCAGCGCGTCGCCGCCGCAGCCAATCGCCGCCGACTCGGCCGCTGCCCACCGCCGGCGACTACGCTCGTCCAACACCGGCGCTACCGCGCTGTACTTTCCGACGATGGTGGCTTCCAACTCCACGTCTCGCCTCATGCTGCGAGTATGACCGGAACCCCACAAGATGGCCACCTAATTCAGCACACCCTCCTTAGAGCAAGAAAAAATGACTTGCCGCTGCTCAAACGAAGGCCGGGCGTGAACCAAGCACAGGCGTCGAGGGGGAACTGAAACGGATGAGGGGGCGATGTCCCAGATGCAGTGGTGAACAGGAGCTCCTATCACGACCTCGGCGTGTGCTACTGCATGCGCTTCCCGAACTGCGCTCACTGGTCGAGATCGTGGATCCGTTGACCTGTGCTAACTGCGGTTGCGAGGTCCGGGCCACCTTGCGGTTTGTATCTACCGACATACCCGTCAAGCTACCTGGAACGCCAGAGAATAGACCGGCAGCGGAGCGACGCACTGGCCACATCTGGAGCATTGATGGGCGAGCCGGAATGTCTCTGAACTATCCTGCTGTCTCCGCTCCAGGGGGCAACGTGCTGTTCCCGATCCACGAAGGCAGGTTGAGCGGCGGTCTTTCCATCGATCGCCATGGTGATCCGGATCTCATGGCGGCGTTTTCCGCGGAGTATCTGAAGCAGTATCGAGCCATCGTTCCGAAGGGTCGCTTGCCACAGTCGATGGTCGAGATGATGCCCCCTCTGCTGCTGCTAATGAACGCCGCCGAGCTCGCGTTGAAGGCAGACTTGATTCGCTCGGAAAAACCGATCGCCGGACATGGTCTGCACGACCTCTACGGTGAGTTGGAGGATGAGCACCGCGATGAGGTAGACCGGCGATTCGCTGACGCCGCTCTGAATGCACCCATCAACGCTTTAGGGGCTGACCGCCCTACGGTGAAGAGCGTACTGCGTGTGTATGGACAGAGTTTCGGCAGCACCGTCTACATGGACACGAGGTACTTCGCTGAGCCGACGACGATGATCAGGAAGTCGTCGCTAAAGGGCGGAAACCTGGTGAAGGACACGCCGTATCCCATCTTTCTCCCGGTCGTCGTGCAGACGATGCTCGACGTTTACGCTTTCTTCTCCGGGGCTGAACGGCTGAAACGGTTGGGGGCGGACGTCAGTTATGGTTCACGAGATCCCGGGAACGACCAGCACGGAGACTGGGGACTGGTACCGGCGTCGGTCGGTCTTGTCGTGATTCGGGTTGCTCAGCATGTTGCGTGGGACGAACACTACGCGGACCGAGAGGTGTTCAGCAGATTCAAGGCGACGCGTCCGCCCAGGTACGCAACGCAGTGGAGGTACGGCGGACAGACACTTCTGTTCTATCGCGCCGACAAGGATCACCCCGAAGACGGGGAGACCGTCATCGACGGCCTCGAGTGCAAGGTCTGGTACGCTGGAAGGCTCGGCATGCACCCGCGCGACCTCTATTTGCTCGCGGACGCGCTCGAAGCTCCAGCGGGTTCGTGCCCATCGGCGACGTGGTCGCCGGTGTCAAACAGCTAGACGGTCGCGCCCTGGCGCCAGCTCGTTGGCGTGCTCGGCGCGCGGTGAGAAGTCACGGTTGGCGGTCGATCCCGGATGCGCGCTGTGGCCGTCGGGCGGAGACGGGCCCGCCACCCCCGTGGACGGTCCAGCGTCCAATAACGGCCGATCCGTCAACCTGCCGGATCACGTCAGGAGGCTGTATGCCGGGCGTGAAACAGGTAGGGCTCCAGATAGCTCACTGCGGTAGGTGCCTACGCCCCAGTCGGCGTGTCGTCCGTGTTCTCCGCGTCACCGCTGTTGGTAGGCTCAGCCTGCTTCCTGCGTTCCGCCCAATAGTTCTTCATCCGGTCCGAGACCGCTTGCTTTGCCTCGGCTGACATCTCGCGGCGCGTACGCTTCGCAGGCTGCCTCGAAGGCGCGGACGGGCGCGCCTTCACACCAAGGGCGGCGATCGCCGCATCGATTCGAGCGACACTGTCCAGCAATTCAGACCGTTGATCATTCAGCAGCGCGATGATGTTTTTCATTTGTAGTTCCTTTCTCTCTCACCCCCCACGAGTAGTAGTGTAGTCGAAGGAGCCATCCTGGCGCTCTCGAATGCGAATGGCGCGGCCGGCCAATGTCGAATCTCCTCAAATTCGTGTGGGTAGCGGTGGCGCCAGCTCGATGCCTCCACAGCAGAGATACAGCATGGAGATGAGCGGTCCGTGCGAGTGGAAGCCGTAGGCGCGCCGCGCGATGACCCGCAGCTTGTTGTTGATCCCCTCGACCCGCCCGTTGGTCATCTTCGTGTCGAGGTAGGCGAGGATCCCCGCCGCGTGCTTCCGGACCGTCCGCGCCAGCTTGACGAACGGCGCCAGACGTGACCGCGCCGCCCAGTCCAGCCACTGGTCGAGCAGTTCGTCGGCCTCGTCGGGCTTGGCCTGCTCGAGGATCGTCGCCAGGTACTCCTTCAACTCGTAGGCGCGGTCCAGGACCCGGTTCTGCCGGCGCAATCGTGCCAGGCGTCGCGCTTCACCCGGCTTCAGGCGCGCCGGGTGCTTCAGCAGCGCATAGCGCGTCCTCTTGAGCACCTTGCCCGACGTCTTCCCCAGGCGGTGTTGCTCCGTGCGGCGGACCTCGTCGACCGCGTCGGCGGCCAGCCGCTCGACGTGAAATCGGTCGTAGACCACCCGCGCCTGCGGCACCCGCGCCGCCACCGCCTTGCGGTAGCTCGCCGCCAGGTCGGCCGTCACCAGTTCGATCCGGGCACAGCCGGCCGCTCCCAACAGGTCGAAGAATGTCCCCAGCGTTTCGGCGCTGCGCCCCGGCCCGGCCCAGACCACGCACCGGCGGTCATGGTCGACCACCACCGTCAGATAGTGGTGCCGCTTCCGATAGCTGAACTCGTCAATGCCGATCCGCCGCAGCCCGGCCAGCCGCGTCGAGTCCAGCCGGCGAGCCACCACCCGCTCGACGATGCCGCCGACCGCCGGCCACGAAATCCCCACCAGGCGACTCGCCGTCGTCCGGTCCGTCACCTGCGCCAGATAGGCCGCCAACTCCTCGAGCGGCGCCGTGAACGCGCTGCCGTGCGCCGCCCACGACACCTGCTCGACCCGAACCCCGCAGCGACCGCACGATACCCGCCACGGGGCATACCGCAGCCACACCGTGACCCGACCCCACGGCACATGGCGCCACAACCGAGCTGGCTGCCGGTCGTAGCGCACCGCCCGGCGGCCGCACGCCCCGCACCGGGACCGACGCCACGACGGCCGCGCCGACACGCTCAACATCCCCGTCGTCCCGATGCGCACCTGCTCGACGTACAACTGCGTGACTCCCAGCAGTCGGCGTAGTAGTGTGGTCACACGCATGGGGCTGTCCTCCTCCTCATTGGTTGTCCTATTGCAACGCCAATGAGAACAGGAAGCCCCTGCGTTTTCAATGACTTCCGTCGGCCGACGGGAGGCCGGCCAGCCCATCCCGCCGTAGACGCCCGCTGTCGGCGACACAACCTCTCGACCGCCCGGACGCTTCCGTCCAGCCCGGGCCGCAAGGCCCATAACTGCACCCTCAGCGGAGCGACGGTCGGCCTGTCACCCGACAGGGTCGCAGCGAAGCGGAGAACGCGCGCAGCGCGTTGACAGACCGACCGTCCCGTAGCTACTCCCGGTCGCGCCCATCGACCTCAACCCACCCACACCTGTTTGAGGAGAGCCCCAATGTCGGCCCGACTGGCGTGCTGGCTGGCGATGCCGGACGAGAGGCCGTCCAGTGGTGCTGAGCACCCGCCGGCACCATGGTTTCCCCGACGCGGGATGTTTCATTCCACGACGTCGCGGTCGACGCGCAGGCTGACCAGTTCCTTCGTAGGGCTCTTCTGAGGACCGCGCTGACCTCGATACCGCCGAACGGCTTCCGCTGTTTCCTTGGGCAACACGTCTATCAACGGCCGTGCCTGGCGAATCTCTTCTGCGGTCCATTCCGGATTCTCTACGTCAGGGCGACTGGCGTTCTTTCGCATACGCTCGTTCCTCTCTCGTGTTCGCTCGCCGCAAGCTGATCACGCGCACGGCGTCGCCCCGCGCCGTGATCACTGCCGCATGAAGCTGGCCCTCAATGTGGCCCAGCACCCGTAAACGCCGTTCGCCATAATCCTTCCGCGCGTCCTCGACACTGATGGCGGTTTCGAGGTCCATGTCAGCGAAGCGCTCAAATCCGATCCCGCGTTCGCGACGGTTCTTGGCACTCTTCGCTGGGTCAAATTCGATAAACGCCACTGTATAGTATATACAATTAAAGTGAATCTGGGGTATCCACTTAACCGGAGTCCGGTTCGACGTGGTCGGTCACGAACCGTTGTCCGCTGGCGCGAGGGGCTTTCGGGTGGGTGAACTCGCCGTCGCCCACGCAAGCGGCGCGCTACCAGGACCTCATCGCCAACTGTCGACCTCGGAGAGCCCCGCCAACGCCGCCGCAGGTACGTGGGTACCCGCTGAAGTAGGCGCGGCCTCCGGCGAACCGCCTGTGGACAAGCACGGCGTCGGGCAACTCCTGTTACATGGATACCCCAGAAAAGTGAAAATGCACGGATACGATGACAAGAGCCCAAGTGCCCGGACATCGAAGAAGTGGCCTCGCCCGGCAAGGTTCTCGATAACGGCCTGATCGGGCTCGTCCGCGCGATTCAGGATCGGGCTGTGCCGGAGCTAACTCAACGAGGATGAAGGCTGTCGCCACACACCACGACGAGTAATGTGGCACGTTTAAGCTGGACACCTACAGACTACGCTCTTGCGAAAGAGTTGGCGGGGCACCCCCAGTTTTCTGGCTCTCCTCAAATTGGTGTGGGTGGGTTTGGAGCCGTTCGGCGCCGTCGGCAGCAGCGGCCGATCACGGACGAGCGGCTCAGAACTGAGGTCGATCTGCAGGTGCGGCCGAGGGCCGGGCGGTGGCCGGCTGCGGTGTAGGGGCGAGGTAGCTGCTGGCCGACCGGGTCTTCCGACCTGGCCGAAGTGCGCGCCGCCGTCGCCGGGTTCGTCGAACGGTACAATCGGTGCTGGCGCCTCGAGAAGCTGGCGTACCGCACGCCGCTCGAAGCGCGCGAGGAACACGAGCTGCGTCAAGCCGCGTAGCGTAACCGGGTGTCCAAGAAACCGGGTGCGGTACATGCGAAAGATGGCGGATAGGCAACACGATGTCGCGGTGTCTCACGCCGCGTGTGAGGCGCACGCGCGGATCGAGGCGGCGGGCTGGCGCGTCGACCGCTGTGGCCCGGCTCGTGGGCTTCGACAAATAGAGGGCTGAAACCGGCATGACGAACAATGACGCAACCACCACCGACTTGGCCTACGCCGAAATCCTCTGGAAGTCGGCCGACGCCCTGCGCGGTCAGATCGACGCTGCCGAGTACAAGCACGTCGTCCTCGGCCTGCTCTTCCTGAAGTACATTTCCGACTCCTTTGAGGCGCGGCGCGGCGAGCTCAAGGGGGAACTGGAAGCCGACGGCATCAGCGGGCCTCAGATCGAAAGTCTGCTGGAGAACCGCGACGAGTACACCGCCGAGCGGGTCTTCTGGGTGCCGGCCGAGGCACGCTGGCAGAACCTCCAAAACCA
>OZ244789.1:3220000-3377360 GCA_965219705.1 Chloroflexota bacterium | reverse complement strand
GGGCGTGGCCGGCTATGGGCCGAGCATCGGGCGCATGCGCGGCCAGGCCTCTTCGTGATCGAGCAGTTGCCGCTTCACGCCGATGCCGCGGGCGTAGCCGCCTAGGCCGCGTGAGCCGACGATGCGATGGCACGGGACGAAGATGAGATTGGGGCTTGACCCAACCGCTCGGCCAATCGCTCGCGTTGCATGGGGGCTGCCGACGGCGCGGGCCAGCCACGCATAGCTGCGGGTCTCGCCAAAGGGCACCTGTCGGATCGCCTCCCAGGTTCGACACTGGAAATCAGTTCCGGCGCGATGGTCCAGGGCGATATCCAGTCGCTGGCGACCCGCCGTGAGGTACTCCCAGAGCTGTTCGAGGCCTTGGCCCGCCGTCTGATACGCGGCGCGCCCCGCCAGCGGCCATTGGTCATGCTCCGCCCGTCGTCGGCGAAGTCGGTCCGCCCCGCGTGCCCCGGCGCGCGCCGCGCTTGAAGCGGCCTGCAGGGCGGTGACGCATGCCGATTCGCGGGTATGGGCCAGGGTCGCGCAGACCAGGCCCACTTCGCTCGCCGCGACGCCGCACCATCCCCAGTCTTCAACGGTCCTGACGGCCAGTGCGAATTCGAGGAAACCGTCAGTCATGTGGTCAGGCGGCGCTTGCTCCCGGGACCGGCAGTGTATCGAGGACTTCCCGCACGATATCGCGGGTGTCCACGCTGCGGATACGGGCGGCGGGGCTCACGATCACCCGGTGGGACAGCACGGCCACGGCTATGTCTTTGACGTCGTCGGGGATTACGTAGTCGCGGCCGCGCATCGACGCCAGCGCTTGGCTGCCGCGATACAGAAAGAGGCTGCCCCGCGGGCTGGCCCCCAGGTAGACCTCGCCATGCTCGCGGGTAGCCCGCACGAGGTCGACGATGTACTCGTGCACCAGCTGGTCGATGTAGATTTCCCGCACCGATGCCTGGGCGGCCAGGATCGTGTCGACATCGGCCACCTGACTGACTTGGGTGAGGGGGTGCGTATGCTGCTGGGCGGCGAGGACTTCAACTTCGTCCGATCGTTCCGGGTAGCCCAAGTTGACGCGCAGAAAGAAACGGTCGAGCTGGGCCTCCGGCAACGGGAACGTGCCCTCATACTCGATGGGGTTCTGCGTGGCCATGACCAGAAATGGGCTTGGCAGCAAGTGGGTGACGCCATCGACCGTGATCTGCCGCTCCTCCATGGCTTCCAGGAGCGATGACTGCGTCTTTGGCGTGGCGCGATTCACCTCATCCGCCAGCAAAATCTGCGACATCACCGGGCCAGCGCGAAACTCGAATTCCTGGGACTTCTGGTTGTAGATCGTCACACCCGTTACGTCGCTGGGCAGCATGTCCGGTGTGAATTGCACGCGGCTGAACGAGAGGCCCAGCGACTGCGCCATGGCCTTGGCCAGCGTGGTCTTTCCGACCCCCGGCACGTCCTCGATCAGGATGTGGCCGTTGCTCAGCAGCGCAACGACCGCCAACTCAACGGCCTCGCGTTTGCCGACGATAACTCGATTGACGCTATCGGAGACGCGTTGCGCGACCGTGCCGATGTCTTCCATGTAGTGCTCGCTTACCTGGGATCTCGTCCCGCCCGCGCGAAGCCAGCGAGCCGCACTATACCTAAACAGGCATCAGTTGACGGCCGTCCGAGCGCGCGTGAAGCTTGGGCCTTAGCGCGGCTGCGCCTCCGGCGGGGATAGTTGAGTGGCCCAACGTGGGCTTCCCAAGCCCAAAACGCGGGTTCGATTCCCGTTCCCCGCTCCAATCGACGGTCTAAGCGTTTCTAGCCGCCCGTGCCGTCGGCGAGGCGCGGCAACACGAACTGGCGCAGCTTGTCCTTGCCCAGCACGATCAGCCGTCCGTCGATCTCACTGACCCAGAGGCCCCGAATGTCACCAAAGAAGTCGTCCGAGCCCGCGTACTTGAACTGCCGCACGAAGGTCCCGGCTGACCCGTCGCGCTTGTCGATTTCGACAATGCGCTTGTTGGCAGGGTCGGCCAGGTAGAGGCTCTCGGACTCGACGTCGGTGAAGAGGCGGGAGGCGCGCAGCGCGTCGCCCTCGAGCCCCGCAATGGTGAATCCAACCTTCGATCCACCTCGGAATCTTTGGATCGACCCGTCGTCGAAGAGGACATATATATCTCCGTCAATCGCAAAGTCGACGGCTCTTGAGATATCAATCCCGTCTCGTGGGTCCAAGTAGGTGGTCGGCCCCAGTTCGTATCCACCGGCCGTCCACTGGTATTTGAAGATGGTGTTCGCGCCAGGGTCTAGCACATAGAGATTATTGTTGAAGTTGTCAAAGGCAACAGGCGTGCGCCATTCTTCAGTTCCAGTGATGCGAAGCAGGCGCGAACTGCCGTCCTCGTCAATGCTGAAGATATTGTATCGGTTGTCGATGACGATAGGGCTCAACGATCGATCGATGACGGCAATCAAATCCTGGACAGTCACTGAGCCAACAACGTCGCCTTTCCTGAGCAGCGATACTCCTTGTCGAGCCGTCTCGTATGACAGCAATAGACCGGAAATGGCGTCGATTACATACTTCGACTCCAAGCGAACTTCGAGAGCTTCAACCGCGCCGCCAATCCCTGCGCTATCAAACTCATCAATAGTTGAGCTTGGAACGATCTTGTAAACGCGATTGATGCGTTCTTCCTCGCGCGTGATATCGTCAAGGATGCGATTAATGTCCTGCGTGAGCAGCCGGGACGTGTCTTCGGCCAGCGCGTGATTCGCCAAGTCTTCGGCGTCGCGCAGCAGCAACAGGGTGGCGGCGCGACCCTCCGATGGGCCGCGGTCTCGCGCCTGGCGGAACAGATCCTCGGCTTGTGTCAGCAGCTCGGTGGCCGGAGCGCTTGGGGCCACCGGTTGGAAGCCACTCGGGCTACGGGTTTCAGCCGGCGCGGCGCCGTTGGGCGTCGGCGTTTCGGTCAAATCGGTCTCAACCGGCGACGGTGAATTGCGCAGGATGAGCACGACCGCCATGACGACGAGCAACGCGAGCGAGAGCCCGAAGAGCAGGGTGCCGGGTCCCGGGAACGAACGGCGCCGCCTCACCAGCAGCGGATCGCGGCGTCCCTGCAAGTCGCTTCCGACGTGGTCCAGGGGGCGGGGGGGCTGCGCCGGATTGCCCAGGGCTTGGGGGCCACCGGGACCTGCCGATCGAAGGTCACGCAGGCTTGCCCAGTCTTCGTCGAGATCATCGGGTGGCGGTTGCGGAGCCTCGGGTGCGTGCTGAACGCGATTGCGGCGACCTCTGCCGGTGAATAGATCGACCAGCGCACGCGCGCCCACCATCGGCAGCACCACAATGAGCGTGACCAGCGTAACCGGCAGCGAGACGATGCGCTGCGCCAAAGTGCGCCGGGGCGCTCGCGTCGGCCGGGCCGCGGGCCTGTCTGACGGAGGCTCGGCGGCATGCATCCCATGTGGTTCGACCGGTGGCCGGGCGCCGGGCTCCGTTCCGCGGTACGACGGAATATCGCCGGCTTCAGTTTCGATTGCCGATCCATCCGGGTAGGCGGGAGTCCCGTCGATGTCCATGAGCGGACGGCCGGGCGCCACGTCACCAGGGACAAGTGGGGCCGCGCCAACGGCTTTGGCGCCGCGGGCGTCTATGTCCTCGAATTGCACCACCAGGACTTCGCAATGCTGCCCACCGCGTTGCGCGATGAGGGCGCACATGTCATGGGCCGCTTCCTGGGCCGAGCGGCGCCGCAGCATTCCGCGAATCTCGCGTTCGGTGAGCTCGTGCCGAAGGTCCGTGGAGGCCAATACCAGACAGTCACCGGCTTCAAGTTGCGCGCGAAACAGGTCGATTTCTTGCTCCACGTCAAGGTCCGGCGGGAACTCGGCATCGAGCTCGCGCTCGTCGGGCAGGGCATTGATCATGCCGTTGCGCAGGATGTAAACCTGGGTTGGCATGATCTGGGCGATGTACACGACACTGTCGGTGATGACGGCCCCGGTCGCGCCGACGCCCGTGGACGCCTCGCTCGGGCCGGCCGCCACTGCGACGCTGTACGACGCTTGCCGCATACCGCCGACCAACGCCGTCGCGATGTCGTCAGATTCAGCGGCGTAGTAGGTTGAGACGGCGGTGTTGACGAACACGCGTCCTTGACGATCCGTGCCGCCTTGCACCACGACAAAAAAGTCCCCAAGTGCAGCTTGCGCCGTCGGTGCGCGGGCAACCTGGATTCGGGGACTATCGTGGCGGGGGGTGCCGCCTCTAAGACTTGCCTGGCCAGTGTCAACCAAGCGTGGCTATGTCCTTGGAGCGGTGGGACCGGGCGCAGCTCGCGGCCGGTAGTGTGGTTGCTAGTGCCCCTGTCCTCATATGCTAGCGTTAATCCTAGTCTTGGTTGACGTAAGGCGCGCCTGCGCAAGGAGTTGTCTCTGCGAGCCCCCCACCATCGATTTGCGGAACCGCGTGTCCGGCCCAAGGGTCCGCGGGTCAATGATGAGATCCGTGTCCGCGAAGTCCGGCTCATCGACGAGGGCGGCACCCAGATCGGGATCGTCCCGACGGAGCAAGCCCTGACTGTGGCGCGCGCGCGCGGTCTCGATTTGGTGGAAGTCTCCCCAGACGCCAGCCCGCCGGTCACCAAGATTCTTGACTATGGCAAGTTCAAATACGCCCAAACGCGCAAGCAGGGGGAGGGCAAGAAGCGCCAAAAGGCCGGCACCGTCAAGGAAGTCCGCTTTCGCCCGGCCACTCGCGAACACGATCTCGAGTTCCTGATCCGCCGGTTGGAGCGCTTCCTCAAGGATGGCAACAAGGTGAAGGCCACCGTTCGGTTTCGCGCCCGGGAACGAATGCATCCGGAATTCGGCGTCCGCATCCTCGAGCGCGTCAAGCAGACCTTGGACGACTGCGGGGTGGTCGAGCGGGACATCATGCCGGAGCAGGACGGCCGGGTGCTCAGCGTGATTCTCGCGCCGAGCGGTCGGGCCTAGGCAGCGCCCGACAGCGTCCAGCAACCCCGCGCCGTGACTTCTGCCGAGCGACCCACACCGCTGCGCGCCACATGGCCCCAGCGGACGCATACCTGCGGCGAATTGCGGCTGTCGCATGCGGGTCAGGTCGTGACGCTCAATGGCTGGGTCCACCGCCGGCGCGATCAGGGCGGGCTGGTTTTTATCGACCTGCGCGACCGTTACGGTCTCACCCAGATCGTGATCAACCGCGACGAATCGCCCGCGGCGCATGAAGCCGCCGGGCGCGCGCGCTCGGAGTATGTGCTCAGCGTCGGCGGCCAGGTTCGGGCGCGACCGGACGGCACGGCAAATCCAGACTTAGCCACGGGCGGGGTTGAGCTTGGGGTCAACACGGTGACCGTGCTGGCCGCGTCCAAGGCGCCGCCGTTCGAGATCACGGCGGAGACGAACGTCGACGAGAGCGTCCGGTTGCGCCACCGCTATCTGGATCTGCGGCGGCGGCGCTTGCGCGAGCTCATCGAGTTGCGGCACCAAATCGTGCGCGAGATGCGGGAATATTTGTGGGCGCGCGACTTCCTGGAGCTCGAGACGCCGACGCTGGTGCGCAGCACCCCCGAGGGGTCACGCGATTTCGTGGTGCCCAGTCGTCTGCATCCGGGAAACTTCTACGCCCTGCCGCAGTCGCCCCAGCAGATGAAGCAACTGATCATGGTGGCCGGGCTGGACCGCTATTTCCAGCTGGCGCGCTGCTATCGGGACGAGGACTTGCGCGCGGACCGCGTTTTCGAGCACACCCAACTCGATATCGAGATGGCCTTCGTGGACCGCGAAGACTTGCTGCAGCTCATTGAAGCGCTGTATCTGCAGATCGTCGACAAGCTGTCGTCGATGGCTATTCGTGAGACGCCGTTCCCCCGCCTTCGTCACGCCGACGCAATCCGCAGGTTCGGCACCGACAAGCCGGATGTGCGATTTGGACTCGAGCTCGTCGACGTGGCTCGGGATGTTGCCGGACGCGGGTTTCGAGCCTTCGACGACACTCTGGACGCGGGCGGGCACGTCAAGGCGGTGGTGGCACCCGGCATCGCCGGATACTCCCGGCGTGAGGTAAGCGCGCTGCAAGACATCGTCAAGGACGCTGGAGCGGCCGGTCTGGCCACCATCGCGCTAAACGACGATGGCTCCATACGCTCGCCGCTCAGCCGCTTCTTCGGCGAGGACGCCCTCTTGGCGGCGGCGCGCAATGCCGGAGCGGGCACGGGTGATCTCGTCTGCATCGTCGCCGGATCGCCGCAGGTCGTGGCCGAAGGGCTTGCGGCCTTGCGTTTGCACCTGGGGCGAGCCCTGGACCTGATCGAGCCGGATCAGCTGGCGTTTGTGTGGATCATCGACTTTCCGCTCTTCGAGATCGATGAGGAGAACGGGGGCTTCACGTTTAGCCACAACCCGTTCTGCTCACCCGCCGACGATTCGTTCGACTTGCTCTATGAGGACCCAGGGCGCGCGCTGTCCAAGCAGTACGACTTGATCTGCAACGGTCACGAAATCGGCGGCGGCAGCGTTCGCGCGCACCGAGCCGAAGACCTGCGGCGCATCTACCAGGTGATGGGCTACAGCGACGACGAGCTCGAGGCGAGCGTGGGTCACATGCTGGAAGCGTTCACCTACGGCGCGCCACCGCATGGCGGCATCGCGATGGGTGTGGACCGGCTCGCGATGCTCCTTGGGGGCACCGGGAACTTGCGCGACGTCACCGTGTTTCCCAAGAATCAGGCCGGCTTCGACCTCACGCTAGGCGCGCCGGGGCGGCTGCAGCCGGAGCAGCTCGCTGAGTTGCATCTGACGGTGCGCGACGAGTCGGTGGAGCCCCCGCCGGCGGGATAGCTACGGCCGGGACGGCGGGCACCCAGGCGGAGACACGTCGAGCCGCGCGTCGATCCAGTGACGAATGTCGTCCAACTCGGCCGGAGTAATCCGGTGCGCGGCCGGGTACTCGCGGTAGGTCACGTCGGCGCCGGCGGCCGTGAGCACGTCGCGCGCGCGGCGTCCTTCGTCGACCGCAATGAGCGGGTCGGCATCGCCGTGTCCCACGAAAACCGGGAGGCGCCCGAGGTCGGCGCGCTGCGCCGCGTCAGCCGTCATGGGCAGGTACCCGCTCAGTGCGACCGCTCCGGCGAGGCAACTCGGGTCCGTGAGCGCCACGCTGAGCGCCATCACCGCGCCTTGACTGAATCCAAGCAGGAACACCCGTTCGGGATTAACGGGATAACCCGCGATGGCTGTGTCGAGAAACTGCCGCAGCCGCTCGAGGCTCGGCGCGAAGGTTGCCGGGTCGGGCTCGCCGATCTCGTGCATGTCGTACCAGGCGTATCCCATGCCGAACGGGCCTGGGAGCGCATATGGCGCTTGTGGGGCCAGAACGATGAGATCCTCGCGTCCGAGCTCAGCCGCCAGGGGCAGCAGGTCCTGCGCGTCGGCCCCTCGACCGTGGAGCAGAACCAGCATGGCGTAGGCCTCGGAGATGGTCCGTGGCGCGGCCACGACGTGCTCCAGGGGAGCCGCAATGGGGGTCCACGGAGCTGTCACGCTGATGGCCTCCGATCGGCACGCCGCACGGCAGCGCTGTCGAGTTCGTCCATCGAGCCTAGTCCCAGCGTGTGGAGGCCGTAGTAGAGCCCGCCGCGGTCGAGGAGCTCGGCGTGCGTGCCGCGCTCCACGATGCGGCCGTGCTCTAGGACGACGATTTTGGTCGCCCGCTGCACCGTCGAGAGTCGGTGCGCGATCACGATGGCCGTCCGGCCTGCCATGAGGGTATCGAGTCCATGCTGGATCTTGGCCTCGGTTTGGGCGTCCACCGCGCTCGTCGCCTCGTCCAGGACGAGCACGCGCGGGTCGAGGAGGAGCGCCCGCGCGAAGGACACGAGCTGCCGCTGGCCGATGGAGAGGCCGCCGCCGCGCTCTTCGATCGGGGTGTCGTAGCCGAACGGCAGTGACTGGACAAAGTCGTCCAGGCCGACCGCTTGGGCCGCCGCGACCACCTCGGCGCGCGTTGCCGCGGGCCGGCCGTACGCAATGTTGTCGTGAATGCTGCCGCTGAACAGGAACGGCTCCTGCAGCACCAGCGCCATGCTCCGTCGCAGTGAATGCTGGGTGAGGTCTCGGACGTCGTAACCGTCGACCGTGATCGAGCCCGAGGTCACGTCATAGAACCGGAACAGCAAGTTGATGATCGTGGTTTTCCCGGCGCCGGTCGCGCCGACGAGCGCGATCACGTCCCCAGGCCGCGCGTGCAGGTCGACGTCGTGCAGCACGGGCGATTCAGGGTCGTATCCGAAATTCACCTTCTTGAATTGGATGTCGCCGTTGATTTCCCCAAGGTTGCGTGCCTGCGGGGCGTCGGCGATCTCCGGCTCGATATCGAGGACTTCGAAGATTCGCTCGCCCGACGCCATGGCGCTTTGCAGCGTTTCGTAGCGCGTGGCGAGCTCTTGAATTGGTGCAAAGAAGCGCTCGATCAGTAGGGCAAAGGCGGCAACAAGACCCACCGAGATGTCATTGGCGCCATCGATCACGAAGCTCCCGCCGAACCATAGGACGAGGCCGGTGGCGATGGCGGTGAACAGCTCGACAACGGGCACGGTGGCGGACGAGATCGTGAACGTGCGGAAGTGCGCCTGGAGTTGGGACTGGTTCACCGCGTCGAAGCGATCGAGGTTCACGGCCTCCCGGGCGAAAGCTTGGGTAATCCGCATGCCGAGAATGGACTCGGCGAGGACGCCGTTGAGCGTGGACGTGCGGGCCCTCATGGTTCGATACCAACGGCGAGCCAGGTGAGCGACGAACCGCGCGCTGAGGTAGAGCAGCGGCGTCACCACCAGGCAAAGCAGCGCGAGCTTCCAGCTCAGCAGGCTCATCGTCACCAGGATGCCCACGAGCATCGCCACGTCGGCGGCGGCCCCAAGCACCCCTTCGGTCAGCACCTCGCCGATCGCCTCGATATCGGACACGACTCGGCTGATGAGCCGGCCGGTGATCTGCCGGTCGAAGAACCCAAGCGAAAGGCGCTGGTAGTGCTGAAATACCCCGGTGCGCAATCGATGCAGCACCTGGTGGCCCAGGCGGGCGGTTATCTGGCGCTGCACGCCCATGGCGACCCCGTGTCCCAACGTCACCGCCGCGTAGGCGATGACCGCGACTAACAGCACGTTGCCGTCGCCCGCCAGCACTCCGTCGTCGAGCGCCTTGCCAATGATCACGGGCTGCATCACGCCGAGCGCGGCAACGGCGAGGAGCGCCGCGAGCGCGGCGCTCATTCGCCGCCGGTCCGCGCCGAGCAGACCAAGCAGGCGCCGGGCCACGCCGGCGTCGAGACCCGGCGTCTCTGACGGCTCTTCCGCGAAGGTCCCGCGGACGTCTGTTCCACTCACTGCCATTTCGCCGTGCCTAGCCTTGGCCCGTGGCGCCAGAGGGCGCGTGTTGCGAGGATTTGGCGCTGATCGCCGACTGGCGCTGCCGCTCGACGAGTCCGCGATAGAAACCCGGACGCGCCGCGAGTTCGTCGTGAGTGCCGCGGTCGGTCAGTCGGCCCTCCTCGATGACCAGGATTTGATCCGCGTCTTGCACCGCACTCACGCGCTGCGAGATGACAAACGTCGTGCGCCCGTGGGCACGCGACCGCAGGGCTTCTTGTATGCGGCGTTCGGTCTGGGTGTCCACGCTGGCTGTCGCATCGTCGAGGATCAGCACCGGCGCCTCGGTCAGGAGCGCGCGCGCGATCGTCACCCGCTGCCGCTGGCCTCCGCTCAGCCCCACGCCGCGCTCGCCGACGACGGTTTCAAAGCCTTCGGGCAGGTTCGCGATGAAGTCCAGCGCTTGAGCGTCGCGCGCCGCGGCGACCACGCGATCGGTGTCCGCCGTGGGGTCGCCGTAGGCGACGTTGCTGCGCACGGTGTCGGAAAACAACATGGCGTCTTGGGGGACGATGGCGACCTGGCGGCGCAGGGCCGTCAGGTCGTACTGGCGCACGTCAATGCCATCGAGCCGCACCGAACCGGACATTGCGTCGTAGTAGCGCGGAACGAGCTGCACCAGGCTGCTCTTCCCAGACCCTGTGGGCCCAACGATGCCGATCAGGGATCCTGCCGGGGCCTCGGCGCTGACGCCGTGCAGGACCGGGTTGCGGCGGCCGTAGGCCAGGTCCACTTGGTCAAGCTCGACGTGGCCGGTCACACGGTCGGGCGCGTGTGCGTTCGGTGGAGACGCGATGCGTGTCGGTTCATCGAGGAGCTCGAACACGCGTCCGCCGGAAGCAATCGCGATGGCGATGCGCTGGACGACGAACCCCATCTGCTGCGTGGGCGGGATCAGCCGGGCAAAGTAGTAGTAGAAGGCCACCAGCACGCCGATCGACACCGCCCCTTCGATCGCGAGGCGTCCGCCGACGCCTAGCACGATGACGGTGCCGATGCCGGCGACGGCCAGCATGGACGGCATGAATCGTGCACGCAGCCGGGCGGGCCGCATGGAAAGCTCGAACAGCTCGCGCGCCGCGCGGCCAAAGCCTTCAATCTCCGACGATTCCTTGGCGAACGCCTTGACGACTCGCACGCCGTTGAGGTTTTCGGATAGCACGCGGGTCAGTGCGGCCTGCTGCTGCTGAATGCGCAGCCACATCGGCCGCACCGCGTTGCCGTACCACACCGACATCGCCGCCAGGACAAGGAGCACCGGAATCACCATCAGCGTCAATGTGGCGCTCGTGATGGCCATGCCCACGAGGATCGCGATGTAGAGGCCGAGAATCCGCACGGTCTCGGTTACGCCGACGCCGGCGAACATTCGGGCCCGGTTCAAGTCGCTGACGGCCCGCGTGATGATGTCGCCGCTATCGGCGCGGTCGTAGTAGCTGAATGGCAGTCGTTGGAGTTGGGCGTAGAAATCGAGCCGCATGCGCGATGCCACACGCGTCTCGTAGACGCGCATCGTCATTCGGGTGAGGAAGAAGCTCGCACCCCGCACGACAATGAGCCCCGCCGTCAGCCCCACGAGCGCGGCGAGACGCTCGCGGTCGCCCGCCTTGATGCCCTCGTCGATGACGCGCGCGATGACCTGGGGGATCAGCACGTCCATGGCGGTTGCGACGCCCCACATGCCCAGGGACAGCAGCGCCCATCGCCAGTGCGGCCGGACATACTTGAGAATGCGGACGAGTGGCCTTATGCGCGAACCCTCTGTGTAGGCTCTTCGGCGCCCGCGGGCAGCGTCGCGCCGTCGGCACCGTCTTGTCCTTGGGCCGCCGGTGCGGCTGGCGGGGCCGGCGGATCGTCCGGGTGCTCATGCAGGCGGGCCTGCGCGTGGAGCACCTCAAGGGTGGCCCAGCGTGCGAACGTCCAAATGAGGGCGCCGATGGGAATGCCGAAGACGATGCCCCAGAATCCTGCGGCTACCCCGCCGACAATCACGCTCAAAATCACCACGAGGGGATTCACCCCAAGGGCGGTGCCCATGACCCGGGGCTTGACGATGTTCTCGATGATCATGGAAGTGACTGCCACGCTTATCCCCACCCAGATCGCAAGATCGAGCCGGAGCGTCAGGGCCATGACGATCGGGACCCCGATGCCGATGGCGAGTCCGACGAACGGGATGAACATGAGCAGGCCGGTGGCCACGGCAACCAGCAGGCCGAACGGCATGTCGGCGATGAAGAAGATCAGGACCACCACGCCGCCCCACACGGTTGACGCCACCGCCTGGCCGCCCAGCCACCCGCCAAAAGTGCGCTCGGCGGAGCGAATGCCGCGGTCGAATCGAGCACGCCAGTCAGCCGGCAATTCACGGCGCAGGCGCTGCAGATTCGTGTCCCAGCCCAGCAAGATGTAGAACGAGATGATCAAGGTCAGGATGGCGAGCCCCAAGCCGCCGAGGACGGCTCCCGTCGAAGCCAGAATGCCCGAGGCTATGTCCTGACCGAGCGAGATGATCTGCGTATTGAAGCCGGTGACCACCTCGGTAACGGTGTCTTGAGGCACGCCCCACTGCAGCAGCTGCGCGCGCAGGTTCTCAAGGATCTGCGTGGCATTGGCCGCACCTGCCGTCAAATTGTCGGCTGCGCGGCCGATTTCGGCGAAGAGCGGCGGCAGAATGAAGAAACTGGTCAGGGCTGTGAGGCCGGCGAACACGAGATACACCAAGGTTGCCGCGAGCAAGCGGGGTATTCGCAGCCGGCGCATGAACCGCACCGGCTCGAGAGCGATGAGGTTGATGATCCAGGCGAGGAGCAGCGTCACGACCAGGGCCGCAAAATTTCCGATGAGCCCCCAGAGAAACTGCAACAGCCAAACGGTGGCGACAGCGATCCCCAGAACGAGCAGGATCGTCCGCAGACGCTGATAGTTCACGCGTGCGTGGGCTTGGCCGCCCACGGTTGTAGTCGACTGACCGGCATTCTACCCGCGCCCACCGCGGCTTCCCGTGGGCGGCACCACTAGCGTCCGAGCGAATGGCGGGCCGGCGGCGGCGTCACCGCACTAGAATCGACCGGAGGCGTGCCTCTCGTGGCACGCCGACGCGGAGATTGTTCACCGTGCCTGCCGCCCTCAGCCCCGCCGTCGAAGAGAAGCTCGCCGGGCTGCCTGATGCGCCCGGTGTCTACCTCATGCGCGGCGAACAGGGCAATGTGTTGTACATCGGCAAAGCGCGCTCCCTCCGCGGCCGCGTGCGCAGCTACTTCCGGCGCGGCGATCGAACGGCCAAGACGATCTCGCTTGCGCAACGGGTGGCCGATCTTGAGGTGATCGTCACCGATTCCGAGATCGAGGCCCTCCTGTTGGAGAACAACCTCATCAAGGAGCACCGTCCGCCGTTCAACGTCACCTTCCGCGACGACAAGGGCTACCTCTACGTCAAGATCACGACCAACGAGACCTACCCGCGAATCGGCACGACCCGCCGCATCGGCAAGGACGGCGCGCTGTACTTCGGGCCGTTCACGAGCGCCAAGTCGCTCCGCCAGACGCTCAAGCTGCTCAACCGCTTGTTCCCCTACCGGACGTGCACCATCGACATGAGCACGCCCATTCCGCGGCCCTGCCTCAAATATCACCTGGGGCTGTGTATCGCGCCCTGCACGCGCTATTGCACCGTGGAGGAATACGCGGCGGTTGTCGACGGCGCCATCGGCTTCATGCGCGGCGACTATGACCACGTGGTGGAAGGGCTCACGGCGCAGATGTGGAGCGCCGCCGAGGCCCACGACTACGAGACCGCCGCCAAGCATCGTGACCGGCTCAAGGCCATTGACAAGGTGGTGGCTGAGCAGAAGATCACGGACTTGCGCGGCGGCCAGATCGACGTCATTGCCGTGGCGCGTGAAGGGCGTGAGGCCCAGGCGACCGTGCTTCGGATCAGAGGTGGAAAGATGATTGGCCGCGGCGTCTATGGGCTGACGGTGACGGGCGAGGAGACGGACAGCGAGATGCTGGACGACTTCGTACGCGAGTACTACGACCGCGCGCCCGAGGTGCCGTTGCTTGTGCTCACGTCCGCGCGGCTCTCCGATCCGGATCCGCTTGCAGCCTGGTTGAGCACCATGCGCGGCGCAAGGGTCGAAATTCGCGCGCCGCAGCGCGGCCAGAAGCGCAAGCTCGTCGCCATGGCCGCCCGCAACGTGCGCGAGACGCTGCAACTCGAGCGCTCGCGGTGGCTCAACTCAGGCCGCAAGCTCCGCCAGGCACTGCTCGAGGTCGGCACGGCGCTTGGACTGGAGCGGCTGCCCCGGCGCATCGAGGCTTACGACATCTCGCACATCCAGGGCTCGCTGGTCGTGGGCTCGCTGGTCGTATTCGAGGATGGCGTGGCGAAGAAGGGCAAGTATCGGCGCTTCAAGATCAGAAACCTGCCGGGGAACGACGACTTCGAATCCATGCGGGAAGTGCTGCGCCGCCGCTTTGCGCGCTTCACCAAGATCGCTGCCGCCGATGACGGCTTGGGGCGCCGAGCACTGGCCGTTGTCCCGTTGCGTGAGTTGGATCCCGACGCGGAGCTGCCCGCCCCAAACAACGTGACGGCGGGTTCGAGCAACGAGTGGGGCTCGGCGCCGGACCTCGTGCTCATTGACGGCGGCAAGGGCCAACTCAGCGCCGCGCTGGATGTCTTCCGAGAATTGAAGATCGATCCGGCGGAAATCCCCCTGGCCGCGATCGCCAAGCAACGGGAGGAGCTGTTCATACCTGGGCGCCCGGCGCCGATTCGGCTCCCCCACGACAGCGATGGGATGCGGCTCGTGCAACGCATTCGTGATGAAGCGCATCGCTTCGCGGTGAGCTTCCACATCAAGTTGCGCACCAAGAAGGGGCGGCGATCGATTCTGGATGAGATTCCGAGCATCGGGCCCAAGCGCAAGCGGGCGCTCATGCGCGCCTTCGGCTCGCTGGAGCAGATTCGGCGAGCGTCCGCGGCGGAGTTGGCGACCGTTGACGGCATGACCGCGAGCGCCGCGCGCGCCCTGAAGGAGGCACTGTGAGTCCAGACGCCGCACGCCAGCACATCTCGTCGCGTCATGCGACGTATGAGTTCGACGCCGATGCGACCCCTGCGATCTGGGTGCCGTCGCACGCCCGGCTGACGGTCGAGGCCCGCGATGCCTACGACGGACACTGCAACGACCTTGACGTCGCCGCGTATGCCCGACGACGAACGCCCGGCCGCATGAACCCGTGCACGGGCCCAATCGGCGTCAGGGACGCGGCTCCGGGCCACACGTTGCGCGTGACGATCGAGGCGATTCGCCTCGCGCCTCGCGGATACGTGGCGGCGCTGCCGGGTACAGGAATCCTGGGCGATCAGGCGCTGGACCCGGGCATCGAGCCCTTCGACGTGCATGGCGATGGCGTGCGCTTCGCCGGCCGCGTCCCGCTGCCGGCGCGTCCCATGGTGGGCACGATTGGCGTGGCGCCGGCCGCGGGCGGCATCATCACCCTCAGCCTCGGCGACCATGGCGGCAATCTGGATTTCAACGAGATCACCACCGGCGCCACGGTGCATCTGCCGGTGCGGGTGCCGGGCGCCCTCTTCGGCATCGGCGACGTCCACGCCACTATGGGCGACGGCGAAGCGCACTCCGGCGTGAACATCACCGCCGAGATCGACCTGACGCTCGACGTCGTGGCCGGCGAGCCGCTGACGCAGCCGTGCTTCGAGACGGCGACGCACGTGATGACGGTTGGCGTGGCCGACCAGCTGCCCGAGGCTCTGCGGCAAGCCACGGCCGCGATGGAGCAGCAGCTCATACGCGACCTCGGCGTGACGCCAACCCAAGCCCGCATGCTGGTGGGAGCGGCGGTTGACCTCAGGCTGGGCCAGGCCGGGGGCTACGGCGTACCGGTGAGCGCGTACGCCCGTTTTCCGAAGTCGGCCCTTTAGGGACCTTGGTCTAACGCCACGGCATGCCCGCGCCCATGGGCCCGGTGCGGGAAGCAGGGCGCCCACGAGGGGCGCCCCTACACTGGCTTTTTCCAAACTCCCTAAGCCTCACCGGGTTAGCCGGCGCCCCCCTCACGCGTCGACCGGGTCGCTGCTGGCGGCGCCGGTGGCGGCGCCGTGCTCCCATTGCGAGTGGAACACGCCCGGGCGGTCCACGCGCTGGTAGGTGTGCGCGCCGAAATAGTCCCGCTGGGCCTGCGTGAGGTTCATGGGCAGCCGGCTCGAGCGATACGCGTCGTAGTAGTCCAACGAGGCGCTCATGGCTGCGAACGGCAGCCCTGCCCTCTTGGCGCTGGCCACGACTCTGCGCCAGCCTTCGTCCGCCTCGGCGAGTTGCGCGCGGAACTGGTCGTCGAGCAAGAGATTCACCAACTCGGCGTCCGCGGCGAAGGCTCGCTGGATGTCGCCGAGCAAGCGGGCGCGAATGATGCAGCCCCCCTTCCAGATGCGCGCGAGCTCCGCGGGCTTGAGGTCGTAGGCATATGCCTCCGATGCGGCGCGGAGCAATGACATGCCCTGGGCGTATGAGCACAGCTTGGCCGCGTAGAGCGCCTGGCGTACGCACTCGACGAAGCCGTCGAACCGCTCGATCCGCGGCGCGCCGTCCGGTCGCAGCACGGCCGCCGCCGCGACGCGTTCGTCCTTGCGGGCCGAGATATGGCGCGACCAGACGGCGGCGTCGATGGTCGGGATCGGCGTGCCCAGCTCAAGCGCGTCGCGCGAGGTCCAGCGGCCGGTGCCCTTCTGCCCGGCCTGGTCGAGGATGGCGTCAACCAGATAGCCGTCACCATCGGCATCGCGCACTTTGAAGATATCCGCCGTGATCTGGATCAGATAGGACTCGAGCGCGGACTCGTTCCAGCTGGCGAAGATGTCGGCCAGCTCGTCCGGTGCATAGCCCGCCGCGGCCAAGTAGCTATAGGCCTCGGCGATGAGCTGCATGTCGCCGTATTCGATACCGTTGTGAACCATCTTGACATAATGACCAGCGCTTCGGCGGCCGATGTGGGTCACGCAGGGTCCGTCGTCCACCTGGGCGGCGATCCGCGTGAGGATGGGCTCCAGCCGCTCATAGGACCGCTCGTCGCCGCCGGGCATGATCGAGGGGCCGTAGCGCGCGCCCGTTTCGCCGCCGCTGATGCCGGTTCCCAAGTAGTGCAGCTGGGCGCCCTCGACCTTGTCGATGCGGCGCTCGGTGTCGGCGTAGAAGGAATTGCCGCCGTCCACGATGGTGTCGCCGGGATCGAGCAGCGGGATGAGCTGGTCGAGAACCGCGTCGACGGCGCGGCCGGCGTCGACCATCAGAATCACCCGCCGCGGGCGCTCCAGGGCGGCGACGAAATCTTCCAAGCGCTCCGATCCTTGAATGTCGGTGTCGCCGGCCTCGTGCTCCAAGAACTGCGTGGTGCGGCTATAGGTGCGGTTGTAGACCGCTAGGGGAAAGCCCCGCGAGGCGATGTTGAGGGCGAGGTTTCGACCCATGACGCCCAGGCCGATCAATCCGGCGGCGGCGGTGGCAGGCATGACGCGGCGGTCCTCTCAGATGGCTCGGCGGCAGGCGTTGACCATTCTCACGCACATGCCGCGTTCTGTGGTCCCGAGTTTTCGATGCGGCGGCCACGGCGCCGGTGGCACAATCGCGGACGCGTAGGATCAAGGGTGGGGGCGCCGTGGCGAGACGACGCGGGACCAGTGCCGCGGACAAACTCGAGCGCCGCCGCGAGGCGCGTGAGCAGCGCCAGCGGGCCGCCCGGCAGCGCCGGTGGCGTCGGCGCCTGCTGATCGGCGCCGGCGTGGCGATTGTGGTCGGCGGCGTCGCCGCGTTGATCGTCGTGCTGGTCGTGTCGAGCATGCCGTCCGCCGAGATCGCCGCCCGCCGGGTACGGATCGACGACGAAGGCCGTCTCCACGTGCCGGTGGGGACGCCCACCGAATACGAGCATGTGCCGCCGGCGTCGGGCCCCCACTACCCGATCACCGCCCCGTATGGGGTTTACGAAGAGCCGGTCGAGGAAGGCTTGTGGGTGCACAATTTGGAGCACGGCGCCATCGCGGTGCTGTATCGATGCCAGATCGATTGCGACGAGATCGTGCCGCAGATGGAGGCTATCTATGAGGACCTTCCCAACGCGGCGTTCGGCGAGGTCAAGTTGATCGCCCTGCCGTATGCTGGCCTCGTGCCCAAGTTCATGCTCGTCGCGTGGCATTGGCAAGAAGCCATGGACAGCTTCGAGCCTGAGCGGGTGCGCGAGTTCTACCGCGACTTCATCGACCGCGGGCCCGAGCAGGCGCCGTAGGTCAGCGATACGTCGTGCGATTCGCCATCCTCAGCGACGCCCACGTCATTTCTCCCGGTGTGGCGCCGCAGCACGGTGTGGACGCGCGTGTGCAGCTGGCCAAGGCGGTGCGCGCCCTGCTGGGAACTCGTCCGGCGCCCCTATTCGTCGTGCATCTGGGAGATCTGACGAGCACGCCAAGCCCTGCGGCCTACGCCGAGTTCATCCGCATCACGCGCGATGTGCCGATGCCGCAGCTCCATGTGCAGGGCAACCACGACGATGGCGCGATGCTCGCGCGGGCGCTTCCGCTGCCGAGCGACGTTGAGCCCGCGGGCGCTCCCGACGGCTACTACGCGCTCGTCCGCTGCGGGGTGCAGGTGGTGGTGCTCAACTCCAACCCTGTCGGCGGCGGGATCGGGGGGCGTCTCGGCGACGAGCAACTCGCCTGGCTCGATCGCACCCTGGCCGCACGTCGCCGTGAACCAACGGTGCTATTCGTCCACCACCATTGCCATCCAATTGGGATCGATTGGCTGGACGGCGTCGCGCTCCAGAACGCCGATGAGCTATTTGCCGTCCTCCAGCGTCACGATCGCGTGCTGCGTGTCTTTTCGGGTCACGTGCACCGGCGCACGAGCGCTACGGTGAACGGAATCCGCAGCGAGACGGCGCCTTCGACCTGGGTCACCCTAGGTCGGGATCGATCCGACCCACACGTGGACGCCTACCAGGGATTCCTGGTGGTGGACGCGCAAGATGATGGGCTGGGCATCACCGAGGTGCCGATCTGACCTAGAGCGGGCGCTTGGCGCCAGCGCGGCGTCTGCCGGTCTGGAGTCCGGCTCAGGGCCGGAATGACGGGCGCCATTGCGTGCGCGGCCGGTTGCAGCGAGGGCGGCTGAGGGCGTCGGGTACTCGAGCGCACTAGGCCGCTCTCTTCCCGAGCAGACGCGATCCGCGGGATCGGTGCGGGCTGACGCCAGCGGCCTGTCACCGCAGACAGGGAAGCCAGCAGGGCGGCACCCACGGGCAGCCACGAGGATTGCCACTACGTGGTTGCCAATCGCCAGGCCCACGGGCGGGTTTGAAACTCGCCCCTACTCGCCGAATCTATCGCGCAGGCCGGGACGGCGGTCGAAGTCCAGGGCGATGACGGTGTCGATGGAGTCCGGTGCGAAGGCTGGAAGCTCGCGCAGCCAGATGCGGTGCTGGCGCTGGTCGAAATCGATGGGGGTTCCGTCGTGCAGGAATCGGGCCGAGAGCAGGATGCCGTCAAGATTGCCCAGCACCATCTCTTGGCCGGGCCAGCGCCAGCAGTGCAGATAGAGCGTGTTGCCCTTGATGGTGTGGTGGCGTCCGACGCTGCCGACGCGCATGAGGCGCTCGGGCATGCGCTCTGAGCCGTAGATCGACTCGCGATTCGCGCGCATCCAGGCGCCCATGGCGCGCAGCCGCTCCACGGACTCGAAGGGGATGTGGCCCTCGGCGTCGGGTCCCACGTTGAGCAGATAGTTGCCTCCGCCCGCGGCGGCTGTGACGAGGAAGTGAATGAGCTGGCGCGGCGTGCGCCACTCATGGTCGATGGTGGAATAGCCCCAGGTGGTGTTCAGGGTCATGCAGCTCTCCCAGGGCCGGCCTGGGGGCGACGCGGTGACGTGTTGCTCCGGCGTGTCGAAGTCCTCGGGCAGCAGCGAGCGGTCGTTGATCAAGATGTTCGGCTGCAGCTCGCGCACGCGGGCATTGAGCTGGGCGGAGTGCCAATCCTCCGGGGTGTAAGGCCAGCCGCCGTCGTACCAGAGCACCGCGAGCTCGCCATAGTCCGTGCAGAGCTCTTCGACTTGCGTGTGCACGTAGGCCCGGAACCGCGCCCACCCATCGGGGTCGGCCTGCGGCCCGCGGAAGTATTCCGGCCAGCGCCAATCCAGCAGCGAGTAGTAGAAGCCATAGGGCATGCGGCGCTTCTGGCAGGCGGCCACGAACTCGCCCAGCACGTCGCGGCCGGCCGCGGAATTGGGCGCGGTGAAGTCCGAGACCTTCGAGTCCCAGAGCGCGAAGCCTTCGTGATGGCGTGAAGTCAGGATCATGTAGCGCATGCCCGTATCCTGGGCGAGCGCGACCCAATCGTCCGGGGAGTAGCGGCTGGCGGTGAACTGGTCAGCGAGACGGGCGTACTCCTGGTTCGGGATCTCCTCCTGGTACATGGTCCATTCGTGACGGGCGAGCACGGAATACAAGCCCCAGTGAATGAACATGCCGAAGCGGGCGTCGTTGAACCAGCGAAGGGCGTGGGCGGAGGCCATGAGGCGTGGTCTTTCACAGGCGCCGGGACGTACCGCATCATCAATGGCGCACCGGCCGCCGCGCAAGCGCTAGACGCGTGACCGACTCGGGTCCAGTCCTTGTCGTGCTGGCGGTTCGCGCCGAAGTGCGCCAGCTCCCGGGCTTTGTGCGGCGGGGGCCAGTGCAGAGCACTCCGTCGGCGCACCAGCTGCCGCGCGTCGTAGCTGAGCGCTGTGGCATCGGTACGGCCAACGCCGCGCGCGCGACCGACGCGGCGTTGGCGCGGTGGCGGCCCAAAGCCGTCGTGGTCGCGGGGATCGCCGGCGGGCTTCAGCCCGACCTTGTGCCGGGCACTGCCGTGGTGCTTGAGGCTCTACGCAGCGCTGGTTCCCGTGTGCCGGCCTCGCCCCGCCTCACCGACGCCATCGAGACCGCGTTGCGAGAATCCGGAGTTGCCGCACGGCGCGGTGAGGGCTGGAGCGTGGATGGGGTGGCGGATGCGGCGAAGAAGCGGCGGCTGGGCGCAGACGGCGCGTTGACGGTCGACAGCGAGTCATATGCCGTGCTCGCTCGGGCATCAGCTCGCGGCGTTCCGGCCGCGGCGCTGCGCGTCGTCGCCGATCCGTTAGAGCGCGGCGTGCCTCGTTCTCTCGCCGCTTTCGCCTGGATCGACGGCGCGGCATGGTGGCCGCACGTGCTCGATCTGTGGCGGCTGCCCCTTGAGATTGGCGAGGTGGCCCAATTCCGACGCGACTTGCGCGATGGCCTGGCGGGGCTCCGCCTGGCGCTGCCGCCGGTGCTTGAGGCACTGATGTCGTGACACCGCTTCCCGACAGGCTACGATTGCGCCGGCCAGCTCGGCCTGTCCCTTCGGGCATGCCGGCTGGCGTTGTGCCGCCCGCGGCGCTCGACCCGCCGCTCCCCACTTGAACGGATGCCATGACCGACCACGCTGACCCCGGCACTGCCCTCCTCGTCGCCGGCCTGGTGATCTTTGTGCTCGCCTACGCCGCCATTGCGAGCGATCGCGTGCCCAAGTCGGCCGTGGCCATCGCGGGCGCCGTGCTGATGATCATGATCGGCGTCCTGGATCAGCACCTCGGCTTCGAGCACATCGATCTCAACGTGATCTTCCTGCTCGTCGGCATGATGGTGCTGGCGGGATTGATCAGCGAGACGGGCGCGTTTCAGTACCTGGCCATCGTCGCGGCGCAGCGCACGGGTGGCAACGGCTTCCACCTCGTCGTCGCGCTTTCGCTCATTACCGCCGTGCTCTCGGCCTTTCTCGACAACGTCACGACGGTCATTCTCATCGCGCCGATCACGTTGACGGTGGCTCGCGAGCTGCACATCAATCCGGTGCCGCTCTTCATTGCCGAGATTTTGGCGTCGAACATTGGCGGCGCGGCCACGCTGATCGGCGACCCGCCCAACATCCTCATCGGCAGCGCCGGAGACATCGACTTCGCCGAGTTTGCGGCCCACATGACCCCGCCAATTTTGATCATGCTGCCGCTGTTCTTGGTGAGCCTGCGCTGGATGTTTGGCAAGCAACTTGCGGTTGACCCCGTGCACGCCGCCGCGCTGGCCAAGCTGGACCCGGCGGAGTACATCACGGACCGACGCGGGCTGAAGATTGGCCTGGCTGTGCTTGGCCTCACGGTCTTTGGCTTTCTGATTCACGGCGCGCTGCACTGGGAACCCGCGACCATCGCGCTCGGCGGCGCCGCGCTGGCCATGCTGTTGATGCGGGCCAATCCACACAAGGCCTTTGCCGCGGTCGAGTGGCCAAGCGTGATGTTCTTCGTGGGGCTTTTCGTGATGGTCGGCGGATTGGTGGAGCTCGGCGTGCTGGACACCATCGCCAACTTTATTCGCGACCTGACCCAGGGCAACGTATTCGCGACGGCGGCATTGACGATCTGGGTGAGCGGCGTTGCGTCGGCGATCGTGGACAACATTCCGTTTGCCGCCACAATGCTTCCGGTGGTGCAGAACCTCGAGGCCGCCGGGCTCAACCCCGACAACATCCTCTGGTGGTCGTTGGCGCTCGGCGCCGACCTCGGTGGCAACGCCACGATCATCGGCGCGTCGGCCAACGTGATCCTGGCCGGGATCGCCGAGCGGGAGGGCTACAAGATTGGGTTTGGTCAATTCATGCGCTATGGCGTCCCGGTCGCCGTGGTGTGTATGGCGATCTCCACGGTCTGGATCTGGCTGCGATACATCGCCTTCGCCTAGCCGCGCGCAGGGTGATCGGACGTCACGGCCCGTAGCTCGCTTCGCGGACGACGCGTTACCTTGGTGAACCGCTAGCTCCGCAGGATCACCCGCTCATGCGCTTTTGCCTCGTTGGGTCCGGCGCCATCACTACCTTTCACCGCGACGCGCTGCTCGAGATGGACGGTGTCGCCATCGACAGCGTCGTGAGCCGATTGCTGCCGTCGGCACAGGAATTTGCCGAGACGTGCCACGCCCAGTTCGCCACAACGGACCTGGCGGAAGCTCTGGCGCGTCCAAACGTCGACGCCGTGCTGATCACGTCGCCGAATCGCATGCACTACGAGCAGGCCATGGCCGCCATCGCGGCGGGAAAGCATGTGCTGCTTGAGATTCCGATGACCCTGAGCGTCGACCAGGCCGAGGAGCTTGACCGAGCGGCCCGCGCCGCCGGCGTCACGCTGATGATCTGCCACACCGAGCGGTACTACGCGCCCAACCTGTGGCTCCATGAGCGCATATCCCGAGGCAGCCTTCGTCCCCTGCACCTGCATCGGGATTGGCATTTCTTCCGCCGCGAGAATATCGGCTGGACCGGGCGGCAGCGCAGTTGGGTGGACGACATCCTGTGGCATCACGGCGGCCACGCGGTCGATAACGCCGTATGGCAGTTCGGCGAGGAGCCGCAAGTCGCTCGCGCGCTGTTCGGCCCGCCCAGCGGACCCAACCAAGTGCCGCTGGACCTGTCGATGCAGCTCGGGTTTCCCGGCGGCGGCCTGGCATCGCTGGTGCTCTCATACAACGCGATGGTTGACAGAGTGACGACTCGGACGGTGCTCATCTGCGAGGAGGACACCTTCACTTTTCTGCATGACGTGATGGTCAACCATGCTGGGGAGGTCGTGGCGCAGGAGGAGCAGATGCTGGCGGTGCCGCGGCAGAACCGCGAGTTCGTGAGCGCGGTGATGGAGGGCCGGGAGCCTCGCACCGGCGTTCCCGCGCTGATGGCCTCATGGCGCACGCTCGACCGCCTGGAGCGCAGCGCGCGCGCGTCGATTCCTTAGCAGTGTCCGGCCGCCGAGTTTCCGTCGTTTCGTCCGACGCCCACCTGGACCATGCGCCCACGCTGCAGGCCATCGACGGCGTGGACTATTCGCATCCCGAGGTTCCGTCCCGGCCCAGATTGATCCGCGAGGCGCTGGTCAAGGCTGATCTGGCAGATTCGATCCCGGCCGAGCCTTGCGACGATCTCCTCGTGGAGCGCGTCCATGCACCGGCCTACCGCCGATTCATCGACGAGGCGTGTGCGGAGCTGGCCGATGATGAGCAGCTCACGCCCGCCGGAGTGTCGGCGGACCCCGCCGTGCTGAGCAGCGACCGCCTTGCGGTGCGGGCGAGCTATTTCGCCTTTGGCACCGACGCACCGCTCATGCGCGGGACTTACCAGGCGGCTCGGTCGGCCGTTGACGTGGCCCTGACCGGCGCCGCGCTCGTTGCGGGTGGAGCGCCGCACGCGCTCGCACTATGCCGTCCGCCGGGCCACCACGCCGAGCATGACCGAATGGGTGGTTTCTGCTATTTCAACAACGCCGTGATCGCGGCGCACGCGCTGTTGCCAACCGGCCGGGTGGCCATCTTGGACGTGGACTATCACCACGGCAACGGATCGCAACATCTCACGTACGAGCGAGACGACATTTTCTACGCCTCGCTGCACGCCGATCCGCGGTGGGCGTATCCGGGCTTCTCCGGAACCGCGGTGGAACGCGGCTCGGGCGCGGGAGAAGGGTTCAACCACAACTTTGCGCTGTTGCCGGGAACCACGATCGAGGCCTACGCCGGCCCGCTAGCGGCTGCCTGCGAACGGATTGCCGACTTCGCCCCGGCGCGACTTGTCGTCTCGTTGGGGTTCGACACGCATGCCGACGACCCAATCGCGTCGTTTGCGCTGCGCAGCGAGGACTTCGCGCGGATCGCCGCCGAGATCGCCGCGCTCGACATTCCAACGCTCCACGTGCTCGAAGGCGGCTACGCGCTGGCTCGCCTGGGCGAGAGCGCCGTGTCGTATGTCGGCGCGCTGGTCTGAGTTGCGCGATGCCTTGGGCGCAGTTCTAGCCGCGGGCCTCGCGCTGTCGCTGTATGGCACGCGGAACGCCACCGCTGTTGATGACTTCCGCCGAGACGATGCGCTCGCGGCGGTCCTCGACCGGCAGGTCCACGCGGGCAATCCCGCGCCGGTGCGATAGACGCGTGGCGATGGCGATTTCCAGCGCTTCGCGCGCATCATCGCCGCTGCACTTGGGGGCGTCGCCCGTCTCGATGCAGTGCAGCAGGTCGTAGATCACGTTCACACCCCCGGCGCGTATCTCGCGCTCCGGCGGGAAGAAACGACGCGCCGCCTGGGAGTTGCGCTGCGCGCCCGCGGGCGCCTCGCTGGTCCAGAACTCGGTCGAGCGCCCGTCGCCCATGAAACGGATCATGCCGGTCGTGCCGGTGATGTCGTATGAGTGGTCGTTGGGCCCGTTGTCCAGCGCGCGAAAATATCCGCGCACTCCGTTGGGAAAGGCGATGTACCCGCTGCCGTTGAAATCGTTGTCGCTGTCAGGGTCTTCGTAGGGACCCATCTCCCCCACGACCCATTGCGCACGGCCGCCGGTGAACATGGTGAGCGTGGTGAGCATGTGACTGCCGTTGTGCGACAGGCCCGATCGGGCCCGGGCCTCGACATGCACCACGTCGCCGATCAGCCCGTCGTTCACCATGCGCAGGGCTTGGGTGTAGACGCTCATCCAGCGGCGGGTGCAGTTGACGGCCAGCGCGATGCCGGCGTCTTTGCAGGCGGCGACGGCGTCATCGGCCTCTTGCAGGGAGATGGTGATCGGCTTTTCGGCCCAAATGGCCTTAATTCCATAGTCTCTCCGGGCAATGTCGATGAGGACTGACCCGCGAGGCTCCGCCGACGTGCACACGCTCACGATGTCCGGGCGCGTATCCTCGAGCATCGCGCGGTAGTCGGCGTAGATCGCGTCGAACCCCCAGCGCTGTCGCGCGGCTTCGCGCTGCTCCTCCCACGTATCGGCCATGCCGACGATCTCGACCTCGGGGACGGCTCGAAAGCACGCGATGTGGGCATAAGGGAGGGCGTGCCCGTCATAGACTTCAATCTCGTCGTCGATGGTGCTGGCGATGCGGCCGAGACCAATGACCGCTACCCGTGTGCGCGCCATGGCGCCTCCTGGAGATGTCGGTGCCCAACCGCCGCAGTATGACCGGACGGCTCGTGATGTGCATGGCCGCCGTGGGGCTCGCGGCTGGCGTGATTCTGCTGGGGGCGTGCGATCCGACCGCCGGCGAGGCTCCGGAACCCGCGACAGCCGCGGCGCCGCAACCGACGCTGACCAACAGCGATTGGCTGATCGCGCATGGCGATGCCGCCGGGATCGTCGGGCGCGAGGTCGAGCTTCGCGGCTGGGTGTTTGACGTGGCCGAAATCGCCGGGAGCGATGAGACTGAATTCGCCGCCTGGGTGGACTTCGACAACGACGATCTCCCGACGGTGTTCGTCATCCGTGGGGCGCCGCCGGAACTCGCGCCGGACGCGTTCGTCGCAGTGCGCGGCGCCGTTGAGGGCGCCGCGCCGCACACGTATCCCGACGGGCGTGAGGCCCTGGTGCCCCGCGTCCGCGTGACGGCGCTGACCATCACCGACCGGCTCGGCATCAGGCCCGCCTTGTGGGCAATCGACATCGGTCAGCCGCTGGTGCAGTTCGATATTCGCGTGACGCTCGAGCGAATCGAGTTCGCCGAGGAGGAAACCCGGCTCCTGTTTGCGGTGGAGAACCGGCGGGACGAGACCATCAGCGCCATCGGCACGGGCGTGCGCGTGCATCGGGGCGACGCCGAATATCGGGCGGTGTTTCCGACGGGACATGGGGTGCCGCCTCCGCGCGGCCGCGTGGAGGTGGGGGCGGTTGAGCGCGGCTGGTTCCAGTTTCCACCCTTGGAGCTATCCGGGCCGCCGCTGGTCATCACCTGGGACGGCGCCCGCGCCGAAACGCTGGCGCAGCGCTTCCGGCCGTGGCAATGGGTGGTCGATATCGCAGGCGGTCAGGATCCGGAAGGCTGACGCTCGGTCGCGCCGCCGTGATCCGCAATCAGGCCGCCGGCGACGCCGACGGCCTTGTGGCGCACTAGCCGGTCGGCTCCGGGGCGCCGCCCATCCGCCGTCGGATCAGCACGAGCGCCGTGATCGATGTCGCCGCCATGAATCCGGCGGACGCCGCCCCGGCGTAGTCCAGCCAGTTGATCTCCAGCCAGAGGTAGATGAGCAGAAACGGGTAGAACGACATCCAGGTCTTGACCGCCAGCGGCACGTCGGCCTTGTAGCGATTCGCCGCGTAGAGCATGAAATTCACCAGCGGATACAACAGCGCGTAGGCCACGCCGATCTCGCCGCGCATGGCGCCGGCGGCGACCAAACCGCCGACGAAGGTGATCTCCCGAATGTGGTCGGACACCTGGTCGGCCAGCGCCCCAAATGACGAAGTGCTCCCCGATTTTCGAGCGAGGGCGCCGTCGATGGCGTCCAGCAGCAGGGTGCCGACGAATAATCCCAGCGCCACGCGGGGTGCGTGCGCAATCAACGCCGCGGCGGCAAACCCGATGGGAATCTGGCTGAACGACACGGCGGTGGGCGGTACACCCATGCGGGCAAGCACAGCCACCACCGGCGTGAGGACGATAGCCATGCCCCGACGAAACGGGCCGAGGATGATGCGCTCGGCCCGCGAGTAGGACCCTGCCGCCGGTTGACCGCGGTCACCGCCCGTGCCGGCCACGCCCGCCTACCAGGCCAGCCGCTCGGCCAGGTAGCCGTGCAGCTCGTCCACCGCGACGCGGTCCTGGGCCATCGTGTCGCGGTGGCGGATCGTCACGCTGTGGTCGTCGAGCGAGTCGTAGTCCACGGTGATGCCAAACGGCGTTCCGGCCTCGTCCTGGCGGGCATAGCGCCGCCCAATGGATCCGCCGGCGTCGTAGAACACCGGCCATGAGGCGGCCAGGCGTGCATGGACGTCACGCGCCAGCTTGACCAAGTCAGGCTTGTTGCGCGCCAGCGGGAATATGGCGGCCTTTATCGGCGCCAGACGCGGATCCAGGTTCAAGAACACGCGCGTCTCGCCGCGCACCTCCTGCTCGGTGTAGGCATCGGACAGAAACGCGAGGGCCGCGCGGTCAACGCCGCTCGACGGCTCGATCACGTAGGGTCGAATGTGGGTCTTGGAGGCTTCGTCGAAGACGGTGAGCGCCTCGCCGCTGGCTTCCGCGTGATGCGCCAGGTCGAAGTCGGTCCGGTTGGCAACGCCTTCGAGCTCACCCCACCCGAACGGAAACGCATACTCGATGTCGGTCGTGCCCTTCGAGTAGTGCGATAGCTCGTCGGCGCCGTGCGGGCGCAGGCGGAGGCGGCTTGGATTCAGTCCGAATTCCTGCCACCAGGCGAAGCGCTCGTCGATCCAGTCCTGGTAGGCGTCCGTGTCTTGCCCCGGCTCCACGAAGTACTCCAGCTCCATCTGCTCGAACTCGCGGCTGCGGAAGATGAAGTTGCCGGTGGTGATCTCGTTGCGAAAGGCCTTGCCGATCTGGGCGATCCCGAACGGCAATCGCACGCGGGTCGAGTCCAGGACGTTCTTAAAATTCACGAAGATGGCCTGGGCCGTCTCCGGGCGCAGGTAGGCCGTATCGGCCGATTCCTGCACCGGCCCGACCTGCGTGCTGAACATGGTGTTGAACCGGCGCGGCTCGGTGAGCGCCGTTTCGTCATGTGGGCATGTGCCCTCCGGCACGTCGTCCTGCCGATAGCGCCGCTTGCAGGTCGGGCACTCGACGAGCGGGTCGTTGAAGTTCTCGACATGGCCGGACGCTTCCCAGATGCGGGGATGCATGAGGATCGAGGCGTTGAGCCCCACCACGTTTTCGCGGGCCGTCACCACGCGGCGCCACCAGGCCTCTTTGATGTTGCGAATGAGCTCGGCGCCCAGCGGACCGTAATCCCAGGTGCTGGCAAACCCGCCATAGATTTCTGAGCTCCCGAACACGAAGCCGCGTCGCTTGGCGAGAGCGACCAACGTGTCGAGGTCCGGCGCAGCCATAGTCAGTCCTTCCGATTGGGCGACGGCCCGCTGTCCGCCGGGCCTTGGGCCGGGCGGGTCAGTGTGCCGCCAGTTTCCCTGGCGCCGCCGGCGACAGCATGCGGGCGGACTTGATCTCGCGTTCGAGGATCACCGTGGAATACGCCCGCAGGATGTCGCGCACCTCCGCGCGCACGGCGGCATCCACCCGCAGACGTCCAGCGGCGTGAAAGCCCTCGCGCGCGAGAAATCGCAGCACCTTGAGCCCCGAGACGCTCAGCGGGCGGGTCTCATGCTCACGGCTGTCAGCCCGGCAGACTACCCCGCCCGCCGCGCTGGCGAAGCGATGATCGTCGGGCTGCACGGGCTGTCCGCAAGCGGTGCACCGGCCAAGCTCAGGCAAGTAGCCATGCAGCTGCAAAAATATCAGCGCCAGCGCCGCGAGCCAGAGCTCTGGCGGATCGGTGCTGAGATCAAGCCCGCGAAGAAATGTGAGGAGCGCGTCGTAGGCTTCGATCGATGGCTCGTTGTCTTCGCTCAGACCATTGAGCAACTCTACCGACCATCCCGCGGCGGCAAACGACGCCAGGTCGGTCCGCAGGCGCGGATGGGATTCCAGCTCCTCGGCCTGCGAAAGAATGTCGAGCGACGAGCCCACGACGCCAAGGATGCGGACGCGATTGAACAGCTCGATGCTGGGCGCCAGATGGCTGGCGGGCCGTCGTGAACCGCGGGCGACCAACCGCCGGCGTCCGAACTCGCGTGTAAAGAGTGTGACGATCCGGTCGGCATCGCCCAGGTCGCGCCGGCCGAGCACGATGCCCTCGGCGCGATAGGTTCGCGACCGTCCCATTTCCCGCATGGCCTCAGCCTAAGCGGCTCCGGTTCTCCGAGCAACGACCGGCGTCACTCGGGATCGCCGGCGTTCGAGGTCGTTTCCGGAGGCAGGAGCTCGATCTCCGCCACCCGTGGACCCTCCATGCGCCGGACGCGCAACTCCCACCCGCCGTGCTGCACGGTCTGTCCCACGCGGGGCACGGTCCCCAGCTGCTCGATCACGTAGCCGGCGACCGTGGAATAGGGACCGTCGGGGAGCTGAAGGCCGGTCTGTTGCTCGAGGTCAGCGGATCGCAGGCTTCCGGCGACGACCACTCGTCCCGGCTGTTGCGATGGCTGCTGTGTCTGGCGATCGAACTCATCGGCAATTTCGCCCACAAGCTCTTCGAGCAGGTCCTCGAGCGTGACGACACCCGATGGGCTGCCGTGCTCGTCGATGGCGAGCACCATGTGGCTGCGCCGGCGCCGCATGTCGAGCAGCAGCGCGCCCAGCGTGGCGGTTTCAGGGGCCACCGGCAGCGGGCGGATCATGTCGGACGGCAGTTGCGACACAGACGGCGCGTCGGTTCGCGCCAGCAAATCCTTGACGTGGATGAAGCCCCGGAAGTCGTCCGGGTGGCTGCCGAGCACCGGGATCCGCGAGTGCCCGGTTTCGCTGGCCACGGCCTCGACCTCGCGAAGGGTCGCGGTGGCGGGGATGGCAACCACCGACGTTCGCGGCAGCATGATGTCGCGGGCTTTCCGCGTCTCGAGCCCAATGGCGCCCTGGGCCAGCCGATAGTCCGACACGTCGATGGCCCCGATGCGCCGCAGCGCCGTCAGCATCTCCGCGATCTGCGAGGCGGTGTATCGCGCCTGAAGCTCCTCGCGCGGGGTTACGCCTAACGCGCGCACCACGAGATTGGCCATGCCGTTGAGGGCCCAGAGCACGGGTCGAATGGCATTGGCGTAGGCCCGGAACGGCACCGAGACCCACAACATGGTTCGGATGGGCTCGGCGATGGCGATGTTCTTGGGCGCCATCTCGCCGAGCACCATGTGGAGGAAGACGACGAGGGTCAGGGCGATCGCCGCGGCAACGCCGTGGACCACGATCTCGGGAAGGTCGATGTGGTCGCCGACTCCGGCGATGATGAGGTCGGCGATGGCCGGTTCGGCGACGAACCCAAGCCCCAGCGAGGCCAAGGTGATCCCGAATTGCGCGCCGGTGAGCATGAAAGCGAGTTCACGCAGCGACGTGCTGGCCAAGCGAGCGCGGTAGCCGCCGAGCGCGGCGTGGGCCTCGATGGCCGATCGCCGTCCGGCGGCGGCGGTTATGGCGACCTCTGCGGCGACCATGAACGCGTTCACGCCCAGCAGCACGATGGCCGCAAGGAGAAACACCACGTTCATGCCAGGTCTCGCAGGCGTGCGGGGGACGTGATCAGGACACGTGAGATGCGCGGCCCGTCCATTTCGAGAACTTGGCAGCGCCACCCATCGATCTCGATTCGCTCGCCGACGCGCGGCACGCGTTGGAAGCGCACCAGCAACAGCCCCGCCAAGGTTTCGTAGCGCCCCTCGGGCATGTCGAAGCCGGTGGCTTCGAGCAGCTCTTCCTGCCGGATGCGTCCGTCGGCTTCGTAGACGCCGGTTCCGGTGGGCGTAGCGAGGCGCACGGATGGCGGGTCGTACTCGTCCTCGATCGTCCCCAGCACCTCTTCGACGATGTCCTCGATCGTGACGATTCCGGCTTGGTCGCCGAATTCGTCGAGGACGATGGCCATCGCCTGCCCGCGTGCCTGCAGTTCGACGAGCAGGCTGCGCAGGTCGGAAGACGCCGGGACCACGACGAGCGGTTGGGTGCTGGGCGCGATCACTGTCCGTCCCCGATCGTCCGGCGCAACCCGCAGCGTGTCCTTCACGTGCGCGATGCCTATGAACCCAGAGCCGTTGGCACCCTGGATGGGGAAGCGCGAGTGTCCGGTGGCCTTGGAAGCCGCAATCAAGTCCGCGTAGGTGGCGTTGCCGTCCAGCGACACGACGGACGAACGAGGAACAAGGACATCGCGCGCGACGCTGTCGCGCAGGCCCAATGCACGGTCGAGCAGCGCGTGCTCCACCCCCTCGATCTCGCCCTCGAGCGCGGCCCAGCGCAGCGTGCTCCGCAGCTCCTCCAGCGACTCGACGCCGGGCAGCTCTTCGCGCGGCTGGATCCCCACGCGCTGCATGGACCAGTTGGCGGCGGCGTTCAAGAACCGGATGAGGGGGCGCGCCAGCGTGTTGAGCAGCAGGACGGGCGGCACGAAGATGATCGCGGTGCGGGCCGGCCGCGCGATGGCGAGGTTCTTCGGCGCCAGTTCCCCGAAGATCATCTGCAGCGCCGTCGCAAGGGTGAGCGCGATCGCCGCGGTTGCCGCGCCGATCGATCCTGCCGGCACCCATCCCAGCAGCGGTCGCAGCATTGGCGACAGGGCGCCGTCGACCACCCAGCCGAGGATCAGCGAGCTGACGGTGATCCCAAGCTGGGCGCCGGAAAGCTGGAACGACAGGGTCCGCAGCGCCCGCAGCACGGGGCGTGCGCCGCGCACCTCGCGGCTGACCATGTCTTCGATGCGGTAGCGATCCACGGCGACCAAGGCGAACTGGCCGCCGGCAAAGAGCGCGTTGATGGCGATGAGCACCACGAACACCGCGAGCCCGACGATGATTTCTATGGCGGCGTTTCCCTACGCGAACCGAGGGCGGCGCGGCTGGCCGCGCCGGCGAAGCCTTCGTCCCCGGCAAGGACTAGCGGCGGCGGGCGCCGCGAGAGCCGTATCGGGAGGCTGGTCAGCCTCCATGCGATGACTCCGAGGCAATCTTGCGCACCCGCACGCGCATGATTCGGTTGGCGTTCGTGGTGAGCACCTCCAGCGCCGCGCCGTCGACGGCAACGGAATCGCCAGCGTTGGGGACGAGCCCCATGGTGTTGTAGACGAGCCCGCCGATGGTGTCGACGTCGTCGGCGGCGAGGGTGAGCCCCAGGGCCTCGTTGACCTCGCTGATAAGCACGCCGGCGTCCGCTTCGACGACCCCGGCGCCAGCGGGTTCGATGAGAACCTCCGGCGAGTCGAACTCATCCTCGATCTCGCCCACGATCTCTTCCAAGAGGTCCTCGATCGTCACCAGCCCCACGGTTTCGCCGTGTTCGTTCACCACGATGGCCATATGCGTGGTCCGCGCCCGCAACTCGCGCAACAGCAGATCGACACGCTGCGATTCGGGCACAAACAGCGGCGGCCGGAGCAGGGATGAAAGATCCAGCGGCGGATGGCCGTCGAGCAGCGCGGCGCTTCCCTCGCGCACGTGCAGGATGCCCGCGATGGAATCGAGGTCCTCGCGGTAGACCGGAAGCCGCGAAAGCCCGTGCTTGTGGGCCAGCGCCAATGCTGTCCGGACCTGCTGCGTTTGCGGCACGGCCACGATGTCGGGTCGCGGCGTCATCACGTGGCGCGCCACGCGATCGCCCAGCCGAATGACGTTGGCGATCATCTGGGAGTCGTAGGCGTCGATCGTGCCTTCGCGCGTGCCGGCCTCCACGGCATTCAAGACGGCGGCATCCTCCGGGTCGGGCGCCTTCCAGGCTTCTTGCTCCGCCGGACTCAACAGCTTCTCGAGCAGGCGGGTGGCCGGGAGGAAGGCCGCGTAGATCAACCACGAGACAAACGAGAGACGTTCCGTCAGCGTCATCGGGTATCGCTGCGCCAAGATGCGCGGCAAGATGCGGGCAAACCCCGCGTGGAGCACGGCAAGCGCGCCGATGGCGATGGCCACGCTTCCGGCGCGGCTTGGGACGGCGGTCATGAGCGTGTCGGCCATCAGCGTAGCCGCGAGCGTGGCCGAGACGAGGATCGCGACCGTGTCGCTGAGTCGCTGACCCACCCAGAATCGAAATCGGTTCGTCAGAAGCTCATGGCGCCGCCGCAACGAGCCGGGGGCGTCGGGCGCAGGTGGCTCCAAATAGGTGCGTGCGGTTTCGTTGAGCGCGCTCTCGCCTGCGCTGGCGAGCGCTGAGAATCCGGTCAGAATGAAGATGCCGACAAGACCGAGCCAACTAACAGGATCCAAGAAGGACCCGCTCCTCGTTTAGACGCCGCACAGACGGGTGCGTACGCCCTCGGGCGGCGCGCGGTCCGCGGCTGCGCGCCCCACCTGCTATCTCCCGCATTCGGGCCCTCACTTGAACAGTGCCGTGACGGATTCGTCGTTGTGAATCCGGCGGACAGCCTCGCCAAAAAGGTCGTGCGTGTGAACCAATTGTATTTTGCCGTCTACGAGACCGTCCTCGATGGGGATCGTGTCGGTGATGAACAGCCGCTCGAGGGGCGCGTTCTGCAACCGTTCGAGCGCGTCAGCGGCGAAGACCGGGTGCACCGCACAAGCGTAGACGCTGCGCGCGCCGCGTTTATGCAGGGCCTCGCTGGCCTCAATGAGCGTGTGGCCGGTCGAGACCTGGTCATCGACCACGATGGCATCGCGTCCTTCGACGTCTCCCACGATTTGCAGGTGCTCAATCCTATCCGCTGCGGTGCGGTTCTTGAAGACGACGGCCAGGGGAGCGCTGCTGACACGCTGACTGAAGTCGTGGGCTCGGGTCACCCCGCCGGCATCGGGTGACACGATGACCGGTTTCGTGAGCCCCATGCGCTCGATGGCGTCGGCCAGCAATGGCGCGGCCAACAGATGATCGACGGGAATGTCGAAGAATCCCTGCACCGCCGGGGCGTGGAGGTCAAGCGTGACAATGCGGGAGGCTCCCGCCGCTTCGAGGATATTGGCGACGAGCTTGGCCGTAATCGGTTCGCGGCCGGTCGACTTCTTCTCTTGCCGTGCATATCCGAAGTAGGGGATCAGCGCCGTGACCCGTCCGGCGGATGCCCGTCGCAGCGCGTCGATCATGATCAGGAGCTGCATGAGATTGCGGTCCACGGGCGCGCAGGTTGACTGCACCACGAAGGCGTCGGTGCCGCGCACGTTCTCCAGGATCTGGATGTGCGACTCGCCGTCGGGAAAATGGCCGACCGTCGCTTCGCCCAGGGGGCGTCCAAGCGTCCGCGCGATACGCGCGGCCAGGTCCCGGTTGCTACCCCCGGAAAAAATCTTCAGCTCACCGTCCACGGAGGCCTCCCACCTACTCCGCTAGCGACGGATTCGCGCCGGAACGCCCACCGCCAGCATGCCCGGTGGGACATCCCGCGTGACGACGGCGCTGGCGCTGGTTCGCGCCCCCTCGCCGACCGTCACCGGCGCGATCAGCATGGTGTCGCTGCCAATGAAGGCCCGAGCGCCGATCACGGTGCGGTGCTTGTCCGTACCGTCGAAATTGCACGTCACCGTGCCGGCGCCGATGTTTGCACCATCGCCAATCTGCACGTCTCCAAGATAGCCGAAATGGTGCACGTGCACGTCGCTTCCGATCTCTGCGGCTTTGAGCTCGGTGTGCGATCCGATGTGGCTGCCGGTCCCGATGTCGCAGCCGTCCCGCACGTGAGCGAACGGACCCACCATGACGCGGTCGCCGAGGACCGAGCCGGCCACCCGCGACGACTCGATGGTGCAGCCGGCGCCAACGATGGCGTCGACGAGCCGGGCGTTGGGGCCGACAGTGGATCCCTCCCCCACAACGGTCGCGCCCTCGAGCAACGTTCCTGGGAGCAGCACGGCGCCTGGGCCAATGGTCACGCCGCGGTGCAGATAGGTCGTCGCCGGGTCCCGCATTTGCACGCCCTGCGCCATGAGCGTCTCACGCAGACGCGTCTGCATGGCCTGCTCTGCCGCCGCCAGGCGGAGGAGATCGTCGCAGCCGATCGTCTCAACGTCATCGGCGATCAGATGGGAGGCCGCCCGGCGGCCGTCGGCGATGGCAAGCTCGATCACGGCCGTCAGGTAGCGTTCGCCTGTCGTTGGACTTTGAGCCACCCGGGGCAAAGCGGTCCCAAGCCACTCGGCGTCGAAGGCCATCACTCCCGAATTACACGCGGTGACGTTGAGGGTGGTGGGGTCGGCATCGGCCGCCTCGACAATCGCTTGCACCGACCCGTCGTCGGTCATCAACACCCGGCCGTAGTCGCCTGGCTCGGGCGCTTGGGTCCATCCCACGACGATCGCGGCGTCGAGCTGGTCGCGCAGCGCCGTCAGACCGCGCACCGTCTGGGCCGTGAGCAGCGGCGAGTCGCCGTACATCACGATGGCCGTTCCGGGTTTTCCCCAGACCCCTGCCGCCTGCGCGGCCGCGGCTGTGCCGTAGTCGTCCGGCGGCTGCTCGACGATGTGCACGTTCTCGCCCACGGCATCGCGGAGGTCGACCTCAGGCGAAGCCACGACGACGATCGGGTCGCAGCCGGCCTCGCGCGCGGTCGCCACGACATGCGTCACCAGCGGCCAGCCGGCGACGTGGCGCAGCACTTTCGGGCCGGAGGCGGCCATGCGCACACCTCGCCCGGCGGCCAGGATCACGGCTGTACTTGTCATGAGCGGCTCGCGGCTGGGGAGGGAGGATTCGAACCTCCGAATCGCGGATCCAAAACCCGCTGCCTTACCCCTTGGCTACTCCCCATCAAGGTTCAGCGTAGGGATCGGACTGCAACGGGTCAACGGATGCTATCCCGCGTCTGCTACGCGTCAACGGCCGCGCGAAACCGCGTGAGGCAGGTCCAGTGGCCGCTGGCGCGCACGCGCTCGAACGTCCGCTCAGCTGCTTGCCTGTCGGTAAACAGACCGAAGCAGGTAGCGCCGCTGCCGGCCATCAACGCCGGACGGGCGTCCGCGGCGCGCAATAGCTTGAGGACTTCGCCGATGACCGGCGTCAGCCGCGTGGCGGCAGGCGTGAGGTCGTTGCACAAGAGGTGCTCGGGCAGGCGGCCGTCCGCGATCGCTTGGGCCAGGGCCAATGTTTGTTCACCGTCGCTCCATTCGGACGGCCGCAGCCCCGCATAGACATCGGCGGTCGCCAAGTCGATATTCGGTCGCACCAGAAGCACGTGCCGCATGGGGGCTTGCGGCAGATCGCACAACGCGTCGCCGCGTCCGGTGGCGAGCGCCGTGCCGCCGCGTACCAAGAACGGCACGTCGGCGCCCAGTTCGGCGGCGACGTGCTCCAGTCGCGAGTGATCCACGCCGGCGTCCCAAAGCCGGCTAAGCGCGGCCAAGACCGCGGCGGCGTCTGCGCTCCCGCCCCCGAGACCGGCGGCTGCCGGAATGCGCTTCTGGACGCTGACGCGCGCGCCGGTCTGAACCCCCAACGCCCGGCGCAGTAGATGCGCCGCCCGCAGCGCCAGGTCGTCCTCGGCTGGCAGGTCCGGCAGCGACGGTCGCCCCGTCACCGTCGGAGCGGCTTGCACGCTAATAACGTCCGCGAGCTCGAGCGTCTGTAGGACCGTGACGACCTCGTGATATCCGTCCGGCCGGCGGCCAACGATTTGCAATCCGAGATTGATCTTGGCCGGTGCCGCGCGCGTGACGCCGCGCATCGCCTACGCCGCTGACGTCTGGTTGCGCGTCAGCCCAATGGACGCCAGGATCCGTTCCTCAAGCTGTCGCATGTGACGGTGGTCCGGCGCCTTGTCGTGGGTGAAGCCTGCGAGATGGAGCAGGGAATGGGTGATGAGATAGGCGAACTCGCGCTCCGCGCCGTGGCCATGCGCGATCCCCTGGCTGATCGCGCGCTCATACGAGAGCGCCACGTCGCCGATCGTCTCCGAGTCGGAATGGGGAGCGGTGGCGCCTCCTCGTGGGAAGGCCAGCACGTCCGTCGATTTGTCGATGTGGCGAAACTGCCGGTTGAGCTGTTGCATATCCGCATCGCTGCAGATCCGCAGGGCGACCGTTCCCCGGAGTCCGGCGGCGGCGGCCACCGCGGCGGCGACCCGTACCGCCAGCGCATGCATCGGTTGCGGCAATGCCTGCGCGTCGACCAGCTCGAGCGTCAAAGCCCCCTGGCTCACGAGCCGGAGAGCAAGGCACGCACCGTCGCGCTCACGGCCTTGCCGTCGACAGTGCCCTGCGTCCGCAGCCGGGCCATCAGCGGTCCCATCACTCGACCAATGTCGCCGGGCCCGGAGGCGCCGGTGTCGTCGATGACGGCGCGGGCGGCGGCCTCGATGGCTGCGGCATCGATCGCCGGCGGGAGGTAGGTGGCGATGACGGCGAGCTCGGCGCGCTCGTCGGCGGCCTTGTCAGCGCGTCCGCCAGACTCAAACAGCTTGATGGCTTCGTCGCGCCGTCGGGTCTCGCGAGCGAGCACGGCGCGCACCAGGTCGTCGTCGGCGTCCTGGCCCTTGTCCTTGGCCTCGTAGGCGATGGCCGAACGGATGGTCCGCAGCAGGCGCACACGCGGCCGGTCGCCGCCGCGCAGCGCGGACGTGAGGTCGTTGGAGATTCGGTCGAGCAGGCTCATGGGGCGATTGTGAGGCGCCGACTGGGGCGCGGACTCGCGCTAGAGCGCGTGGCTCTCCGCTTGCAGGGCCTTGAGTGCGGCGCGGCGCGCTTTGCGGCGCTTGGCCGCCGCCTTCTTCTTGCGCAGCACGCTGGGCTTGTCAAATGCGCTCCGCCGGCGAGTCTCCGTAATAATGCCCTCTTGCTGCACTTTCTTGTTGAAACGGCGCAGCGCGGCGTCGAAGCTCTCGTTGGCGCCTACGGTGATATGAACCAAGACTTCCTCCTCGGCGTTTCCGCCAATAAAAGACCCGCCGCTCGGGCGGGCTTCAATTGGTCGCGATCAACGCCTGGGGGGATCGAAGAAGGTGCCTCCTGGCGACGCACAGCCACATCCACCAGCCGCCTAACAGCAGCTGCGAATATCTTAGGCGCCGGATGATTCGTCGGTCAATGCGACCCTCGGCGGCGAGGCATTGCGCCAGCGGCGTGCGGTGTGGCGACCCGTCGGCCGCGGACGGAAGCGCGGCCGGCTCGATTCGTCCCCAGCCGAGCCGGGCCTGGATTCCCGCTTTCGCGGGAATGACGGAGGCACGTCGACCCGCTGCCTGGTCTTCGGCGCCGCGCGCGTTCGGCTCATGATGGACGTGAACTGGCTGGCGCTGGCCATCGGGGCGCCCCTGGTGCTCGTGCTCACACTGGCAATCCGCACCCTGGCCCGCCGGCGTGGCTGGCTGGATCGGCCCGGGCCGGATCGAATCCACGCCAAGCCCGTGCCTCGGCTGGGCGGTGTGGCGATGTACGCCGCGTTTGTTGTCGTGGCGCTGGTGGTGGCGCGTCCCTATGATCTGGCGCTCGCCGGCATTCTCGGCGGCGCGACGGTGATCGTCGCCGTGATGCTCGTCGACGATATTCGCGGGCTGCGCCCGCGGGACAAGATTCTGGCGCAGCTCGTGGCGAGCGCTATTCCGATTGCCTGCGGCATTCGCATCGACGCGGTGAGCAACCCGCTCGCCGGCGGCGTGATCGACCTGCCGCTGGTGATCGTGATTCCGTTCACCTTGTTTTGGATTGTCGGCATGATGAACGCCATCAACTTCACGGACGGCCAGGACGGGCTGGCGGGCGGCGTCTCGACCATTGCCGCGCTGGTGCTCGTGATCCTCTCCAGCCGTCTGGGCCTTCCGGATGTCGCGACGCTTGCGCTGGCGCTGGCCGCGGTGTCGCTCGGGTTCCTGCCACTGAACTTTTATCGCGCGAGCATCATCATGGGCGACAGCGGCTCTCACTTTCTGGGGTTCAGCCTGGCCGTGATTGCCATACTCGGCCCGGCGAAGATTGCGACGGCGATGCTCGTGCTCGGCGTACCCATCCTGGAGGTCGCCTGGTCCATCGTGCGTCGGCTGGCGCGGGGCGGCAGCCCCTCCGCCCGCGACGCGCAGCACCTGCACCATCGGCTGTGGGAGGCGGGGCTGGCGCAGCCCGTGGTGGCGCTGCTCTACTACGTGCTGGCGGCGGGTTTGGGCGTCATCGCGCTCCTCGTTGAGCGCGTGAATAAGGTCTACGCGTTCTTGGGCCTGATGGGACTGCTCCTGCTGCTGCTCCTAGCGCTGGCGCGCTTGCCCCGCCGCCGGCTCATTGGCGGCCGCGTCGAGCCGCCGCGCTGACCCTGTGATAGCTTTGACGGTGTCCACGGGAGACGCTGCATGAAGCCGGATATCCACCCTGACTACGTCGCGTGCGACGTCACGTGCGCCTGTGGCAACAGCTTTGCGACGCGCGCCACCGTTCCCAAGATCACCGTCGACATTTGCGCCGAATGTCACCCCTTCTTCACGGGGCAGCAGCGGCTTGTCGATACCGCCGGCCAGGTGGAGCGGTTCGAGCGGCGCCGCAGGCGAGCGCGCGCCCAGGTTTAGCTACGGATACGCGGCGCCTGCGCCGCTAGCCGCATGCGGAACGATCAACGGCACACGTGATGGCGGCTGACGCGCAGAGCAACGAGCTTCGCATCAACTACGGCGGCCAAGCCGTGCTCGAGGGCGTGATGATGCGCGGCCGCAAGGCGCTGGCCACCGCGGTGCGGCATCCCGCCGGACATATCGTGCTGCGGGCGGAGACGCTCGACCCTCAACGACTGTCACAACGCCTTCGCCGCGCCTATTTCTTGCGTGGGGTCGTGGCGGTGTGGGAAATGCTCGTCATCGGCATGCGGTCGCTCAGCTTCTCGGCGCGCGTGCAGATGGCGGAGGCCGACGGTTCCGAGCCCGACGAGGCCGAGGCCTCGACCTACGTCACCGGCAGCCTGATATTCGGCCTGGCGCTCGGCGTGGCGCTGTTCTTCGTGCTGCCGCTGGTCCTCGCCTCGCTCGCCGACGCGAGCGTCGAGTCCGATCTGGTGAGCAACGTCATCGAAGGCGGCGTGAGGATGGCGGTGTTCATCGCCTATCTCGGCGGTATCGGCTTGCTGCCTGACATTCGGCGCGTCTGGATGTATCACGGCGCGGAGCACAAGACCATCAATGCCCTGGAGGCCGGTGAGCGCCTTACGACCGCCAACGTGCAGCGGCAGAGCTTGGCGCATCCACGCTGCGGCACGGCGTTTCTGGTGATGCTGGTGGTGATTTCGATCATCGTATTCGCGTTTCTCGGTCGGCCGCCGTTCGTGCTGCGCGTCTTGTCCCGCATCGCGTTGCTGCCGGTCATCGCGGGGGTCGGGTTCGAGCTCATCATGCTGACGGCGCGGTACCGCTCCAATCCGCTGGCGCGGCTCGTCGCGGCGCCCGGCATGTGGGTCCAGCGCTTGACGACCCGCGAGCCTGACGACGAGCAGGTCGAGGTGGCGATTGCGGCGATGGATCGCGTGCTGGAGGACGAGGGGCAGCTCGCATCGCTGCGCCCCCAGGTTCAGCCGGTGGTTGTGCCGCATGCTTGACCGATTGCACGCGCTGCACGCGCGGTCCGACGAGCTCACGACCGAGCTTGCGGACCCGGCGGTGACCAGCGATCCGTCTCGGCTCGCGACGCTCTCGAAGGAATTGTCGCGCCTCGCGCCGCTGGTTCGTCTGCGCGAGCAATGGCTGGCGACCACGGGTCGCCTTGAGGAAGCGCGCGAGCTGATCGATTCGCCGGACGCTGAGCTCGCTGAGCTGGCCGCCGACGAGTTGGCGTCGGCAGAGGCGGAGCTGTGCGCGCTTGAAGACGACCTGCGCGAGCGGCTCGTGGGCCGGGACCCGGATGACGACCGTAATGCCATCGTCGAGCTACGCGCCGGCACCGGCGGCGACGAGGCTGGCTTGTTCGCCAAGGAGCTCATGCGTATGTACGTTCGGCTGGCCGAGCGCCGCAGCTTGCGCACCGAAGTGATGGCCGTGAACGAGACGGGCATTGGCGGGCTCAAGGAAGGCACGCTGCGGATCCTTGGCGAGGGGGCCTATGGCCTGTTTCGGCACGAGAGCGGCGTCCATCGTGTGCAGCGCGTGCCGGTCACGGAAGCGAGCGGACGCATCCACACCTCGGCCGCGAGCGTTGCCGTGCTGCCGGAGGCCGAGGCCATCGAGCTGAAGATCCCCGACTCGGATATCCGGGTGGACGTGTTTCGCTCAAGTGGTCACGGTGGCCAGAGCGTCAACACGACCGACTCCGCCGTGCGGGTGACGCACCTGCCCACGGGCACCGCCGTGAGCATGCAGGATGAGAAATCGCAGCTTCAGAACCGCGCCAAGGCCATGGCCATCCTGCGGGCGCGCTTGCTGCGGGCGGAGCGCGAGCGCCAGGCCGCCGAGCGCGGTGAGTTGCGCCGCGGCCAGATCGGCTCCGGCGACCGCAGCGAGAAGATCCGCACCTATAACTTCCCGCAAGACCGGGTCACGGATCATCGAATCGGACTGACGCTGCACAATCTGGATGGAATATTGGACGGCGACTTGGATCGGTTGGTCGATGCCCTGCAGGCTCGCGCGGCAGAGGAGCGTGTCCAGGCTGCCGTGCACTGAAGCCAAGCCTCGGACCGTCGACGAGTGTCGGCGGCAGGCCGTGCCCCAATTGCGCGCGGCGGGCGTCGACACGCCGCTGCTGGATGCCAACGTGCTGCTCGGCGAGGTGTTGGGCGTCGATCCAGCCTTGATTCCAATCTCCGGCGAGCGACGCTTGACGGTGGGCCAATCCCGTCGCCTCGAGGCCTTGGTTCGGCGGCGTGCGGCGCGTGAGCCGGTGGCGTACATCGTCGGACGCAAGTCGTTTGCCGATAGCTCGATCCATACGACCTCGGCCGTCCTCGTGCCGCGTCCCGAGACGGAAACGCTGGTGGCGGCGACGCTTGCAGCGGCTCGTGAGCTGCGGCCGCGCGCCGTGATCGACGTTGGCACGGGGTCGGGCGCCGTGGCGGTGGCGCTTGCCCGCGCGATGCCCAAGATGCTGGTGATTGCCGCCGACGTGTCACGCGAGGCTCTCGCCGTCGCCCGGCGCAACATCGATGCCTGGGGCGTGGGCGCTCGCGCGTGCCCGATGCGGGCCGACGGCCTGCGCGCGCTGCGCCCCGCACAGACGGTGGTGGCCGCCAACCTACCCTATGTGCCGTCCGCCGTCCTCGACACGCTGGCGCCGGAGGTCTCCACGTGGGAGCCGCGCCAGGCGCTGGACGGAGGCGCCGATGGACTTGCCGTCATCCGGCGGCTCATGCGTCAATGCGCCCGAACCCAACCGCTCGCCCTGCTGCTCGAAGTGGCCCATGACCAGCGCGCACGCGTTTCGGCCCTGGCCGCGGCTGCCGGCTTCTCCGGCCACGCCGTGCACCGAGACTTGGCCGGGTTCCCGCGCGTGCTCGAATTCCGCCCGATAGGTCCGCGGTGATGCCTGATTCCACGCCTCCGCCGCGGGGCCTGCTGTTTCTCGTGACTGCGCCGACCGCGGCGGGAAAGGACAGTGTGCTGCGCACGCTGCGGCGCCGCGGTGTGGACGTGACCTGGGTGACGACCGCAGTCACGCGCGCCCCTCGGGAGGGAGAGGTCGATGGCTGCGACCACTTCTTTCTGGATCAGGCCGAGTTTGAATCTCGCCAGCGCGAGGGATGGTTTCTCGAGACCGCGCGTGTCTACGGACGGCTGTATGGCACGCCGCTGCATCAAGTCCAGGAACCGCTCGAAGCCGGTGCCGACGTGGTGCTGCGGCTCGACGTGCAGGGCGCGCGCGAGTTGCAGCGACGGCATCCCGAGGCCATTGTGATCTTCATCGAGCCGCCGTCAGTCGCGGAGGCGATACGGCGCATTCGAGAACGCGGGACCGAGTCGCCGGACGAAGCCGAGCGGCGCTTGCAAGCCATGCGCGACTACGAGATGGACTTTGCCGCCCACACCGACTATCGCGTGCCTAACCTCACGGGCCAGCTCGAAGCCGCGGCAGATCACCTGTGGGCCATCATCACAGCTGAGCGATCGCGGGCGCATACCCGGCGCGTCGATCCCGTGCAGCTGCGTCCCTGGAGTGGTCCTCCCGTCGAGCCGTGACGATGGCGCCCGTGTTCGCGGAGGTCGTCGTCGGTGCGGGCGACGTGCGCGGCGCGCAGACTTTCCACTACGAGATTCCAGAGGCGCTTCGGCAGCGAGTGCGGCCGGGTCAGTTGGTGCTCGTGCCGTTCGGTACGCGCCAATCGCACGCCGTGGTGATCCGCGTGGGCGATACCTCACCGGTCGAGGCGACCCGTCCCATCTTCGACATCATCTGGGACGAGGAGCTTGTCGACGCCACGCATCTCGAGATCGCCGGCTGGACCGCGCGGCACTACGCCGCACCGATCCTGGACGCGCTCAACCTCGCGGCGCCGCCCGGACTTGCACGTCATCTCCGGTCCACCTATGCGGTCGCTGACGCTGACACTGAGCCGCAGATGAAGCTGTCCCCGGCGGAGACGCGAGCGCTGGAGTTCGTCCGCGAGCGCGGGGAAGCGTCCGAGGCCGAGATTCGGCGAATTGCCGGCAAGACCGCCGCCCGGGCGGGGGTCCGCCGGCTCGTCGCCATGGGCCTCGTCACGCGGCGCATCTCGCTGCACCTGCCCCAGCCGGCGGGTGAGCGCATGGCGTCCGCAATGTCGGTCGACGACCCCGGCGCGGTCGACACGCTTCTGGCTCGCGCCCCCAAGCAACGGGTGCTTTGGCAGGTGCTCAAGGCTGAGTCCGAGCCAATCCCCGTGTCACGCGCGCTGCATGTCGCCGACGTCGGCCCGTCGATCTTGCGAGCGCTGGTTGTACGTGGGCTGGCCCATGTCGAGCGGCGACCAACCATGCCGTACCTGGCTGACGCCCCCAACCGGCGGAACCCGCCGACGGTCGCTGCCGATGAGGCCGCCTGGCGCGCGATACAAGCCATATTGGACGTCGTGGACGCGGGTGTGGTTCTGCTCCAGGGCGACGAGGCGGACCGCTGGCCGGTCTACGCGCGGGCAATCGATCACGTCGTCAGCAGCGGTCGCCAAGCGCTCCTCATAGCTCCGGATGGACGGACCGCGGCTCGGCTTGCGGACTGGCTGGCGGCTCGAGTCGCAGCGAAGGTCGCGGAGGCCGGCCGGGCGCGGACGGATGCCGAGCGCATCGCGCTGTGGATGGCCGTGCGAGCAGGGACGGTGGACGTGCTGGTCGGGACGCGCTCGGCTGTGTTCGCCCCGGTGTCAGCGCTCGGACTCGTGATCGTCGACCGCGAGGAGGATGCAGGTCACAAGAACCGCAACACACCGCGCTACCACGTGCGCACGACCGCGAGTCGCCTCGCGGAGTTGAGCGGCTGCGCGCTGCTGTTGGGAACGGAAACGCCCAGCGTGGAGGCATTCTTCGACGTCGAGGCCAAGCGCTCGCGGATTGTCAGTGCGCGGCCCGACACGACGGCGCCGAAGACGGAAGGAAATGGCGGACCTGAGTGGAGCATGCTGAGGCCTAATGGCGGTGTTGACGTGGTCGACATGCGGCGAGTGACCACGGTCGGCAGGCACGGTGTCATCTCGCGGCGGCTGTTCGAGGCCCTGCGCCGCGTTCTCAACGACGACGGTCGCGCGGTGCTCTACGTCAATCGCCGGGGCACGGCCACGCTCACCATATGCCGCGACTGCGGCCATGTCTTCGGCTGTCCGCGTTGCAGCACCGGGCTGGTCCAGCATCGGGACGCGGCGGTTTTGCAGTGCCATGTGTGCAATTGGCGCGAAGAGCCGCCGCGCGATTGTCCCGTGTGCCATGGGCGCCGGCTGCGGCTATGGGGATACGGCACCGAGGCCGTGGCGGAGGCCGTGGCCCATCTGTTTCCGCGAGCCCGCGTCGCGCGCGTGGACAGCGACCGCCCGGCGGACGACGTGGAGGCCGCGGTCAGCGCATTCGCGCTGCGAGGCGGGGTCGACGTGCTCGTCGGCACCCAGCGGCTCGCGGCGTTTGGCGAGGCGCTGCGCGCTCCGCTGCTGGGCATCGTGCAGGCCGACATTGGGCTGCGATTTCCTGACTTCCTCGCGCCCGAGCGGGTGTTCATCAGCCTCATGCGGCTGCGATCGCTCGTGACGGGAGGTGAGCCGGAAGGTGGCATGGTCGTGCAGACTGTGATGCCGAACCACCACGTAACCGAGGCTCTAAAGACCGGCAGCCCGCTGCACTTCTTCCGCGCGGAGCTGGCGGAGCGCCAGGCTGAGGGACTGCCGCCCTTCCGTCCCGTGGCTCGCGCGACGCACGCGCATGCCGACGATGGTCGGGCGGCGACGGAGGCGCAGCGGGCGCGGCGGGAGCTCGAGACACTCGCCAGCGCCGCCGGGCCGTTGGACCTCGAGATCCTCGGACCGGCGCCGGCCGCGCTCCGCCGTCGCCGGGGGCAATATGTATGGCAGCTCTTGCTCTTCGGCGCGGATGCCCGGCGGCTCCTGCCGGAGTTGCACCGCGGATGGACGATTGACGTCGACCCCATTGAGTTGACATAAATAGTCGCGCATGCCTGTGCTTGCCGTTCTCCCAGTCGACCACCCGATGCTGCGGCGCAAGTCCAGCCGCATTCGCAGCGTGACGCCCGGCGTGCGTCGCATGATCGGGGACATGTTCGCCACGATGGACCAGCACCAGGCGGTTGGCGTGGCGGCGAACCAGATCGGACGACCGTGGCGATTGATCGTCGTGGGTGTCGATGACGACCGGCTGGCGCTGGTGAATCCGGAGATCGTTTGGAGCAGCGGTTCCGAGATAGCCGACGAAGGCTGCCTGAGCCTGCCCAATTGGTACGGACCGGTGGAACGCGCCGTCACGATCAGAGTGCGGGCGTTGGATGCGGAGGGCCGTTCGCTGCGGCGCGAGGCGACGGGCCTCTTGGCGCGCGCGATTCAGCATGAGATCGACCACCTCGATGGCGTGATCTTCACGGATCGGCTGACGGATCCGGAATCGCTGCGGTTTGTCGATCCTTCCTCCGACGAAGCACAGCGACTGCGAGCGTCGTAGGGATGCCTTGGCGGCGCAAAGCTCAGGATGGCTGACGGCGTGCGCGTCGTCTTCATGGGCACTCCGGAGTTCGCGCTGCCGACGCTCCGCCGGCTTCACGCGCGGGGCGTCGTCGAGCTTGTCGTCTCCCAACCTGACCGACCGGCCGGCCGGCGCGGCTTGGATAGGACGCCACCGGTTGTTGCCCTGGCCCGGGAACTCGATCTCCAAACCATGCAGCCGGCGAATCCGAACGAGACCGCGAGCCTGGAACGCATCCGAGCCGCGCGGCCCGATGTCGTGGTGGTCGTGGCGTATGGCCGCCTCCTGCGTCGCCCGCTCCTCGATCTGGCGCCGGCAGGCGTCATCAATCTGCATCCGTCGCTGCTGCCCGCATATCGCGGCGCGTCCCCGATCCAGGCGGCCATCTTCGACGGGCGCCCACACACTGGCGCGACGCTGATGCGCATGGATGCTGGCTTGGACACGGGGCCGATCATCGCCGCGCGTGCCGTGGACATCGCGCCAGGGGAAACGTCATCCGCGCTGCATGACCGGCTGGCGTGTGTGGGAGCGGAACTGCTCGATGACATGCTTGAGCCTTGGATCGCTGGACGGCTAAATGCCCAGCCGCAAGACGACGGGGCCGCCACCGTCACTCGCCCGCTGGAGCGGTCCGATGCCGAGCTGGACCTGCGGCGCCCGGCGCGCGCGCTTTTCGACCAGTGGCGCGCGTTTCAGCCCTGGCCCGGGACGTTCGTGCGGGTTGACGGGAGTCGGGTGGTGGTGGCGGCGATGGACCAACCGTTGACTGCGACCGGTCCGGTCGGCCGCGCGTCGCTCCAGGGCGAGGCGCTCGTCGTCGGCTGCGGCGCCGGCGCGATGCGGTTGCTGCGGCTGCAACCGGAGGGACGCAAGGCAATGTCGGCGCGGGCCTTCGCCAACGGCTATGCCCCGTTGCTGCGAGCTGCATGGGGCGACCCGCCGCCGGAACCGAGGCCTCCCCTGACGCGCCCTGCGAGCTAGATTCGGGAGCGCGGGTTCGGCGCGAGACCAAGGAGCCCTATGACGCTATTGCTGGCGGGAGCAGTGCCGCTGCTTGCCATGCTGGCGGTGCTATGGGCGCAGACTCGCGTGCGCGCCGTCTTCGCGCGGCATGCCGATGTCGTCTCCAGCTTTGGCCAGCCTGCCCACCTGGCGGCGGGCCACATGCTGGCATCAGTCGGGCTCCACGATGTTCGCGTGACCACGGTTTCCGGAAGCCTCACGGACCACTACGACCCCGCGCGGCGCGAGCTACGCCTTTCCGAAGCGGTCTACGTGGATGACTCGATCGCCGCGCTGGCCATTGCCGCGCATGAGGTGGGCCATGCCATGCAGGACGCGCTGGGTCATCCGCTGCTGCGCCTGCGGGGCATCGTTGCCAAGGCGACGTCAGCGGCCGCAGCCATCGCGCCGCTTGTGATGGTGGCTGGGCTTGCCGGCGGCATCGCCACCCGGCATCCGACGGCCTTTGCGGTTGCGGCATCGGGAGTGGTCGGGCTCCTGCTCGCATTGGCGCTTGCCGCCGTCACGCTTCCGGTTGAATTCGATGCCAGCCGCCGCGCGCGACGCTCGCTCGAAGCGACCGGCATCGTTACGGCTGCCGAGCGCCCGCGTGTCCGCGAGCTGCTGGATGCCGCCGCCTGGACGTATCTGGCCTCGCTGCTGGGCACATTCACGCGGGTGCTGGTCGGGGCGCTGCGCGTATTTGGCAGGTTCAGGTGACCTTGAACGGCGCTGCTTGGGAAAGATTTGGCACAAGCGGCAAGGTACGCCGGTGCTAACCTTGAGCGACCGGATCTGAGGCAGCGGCCTACGGCTCGCGAGGCGCGTACGCGCGGTGTTCTTCCCCTTCTTCGACATTTGGTATCTCATTCTCATTGCGCCGGCCTTCATCCTGGCGATGTGGGCCCAGTCGCGCGTGCGGAGCACCTACCAGAAGTACTCGCAGGTCGTCTCGTCAACCGGCATGCCGGCCGCGATGGCCGCGCGGCGGATTCTCGACGCGGTCGGGCTCTACAACGTGGAGGTCCGGCGCGTGCCCGGCGAGCTGACCGACCACTACGATCCACGGCAAAAAGTGCTGCGGCTTTCGGAGGGCGTCTACGGCAGCAATTCGCTGGCGGCCGTCGCCATCGCGGCGCACGAAGCCGGACACGCCGTGCAAGACCAGACTCGCTATCCCTGGCTGGTCATGCGCAGCGCGATGGTGCCGGTCACGACCTTCGGGTCGAAGTTTGGCTACGTGCTGCTGCTCATAGGGTTTGTGATGGCGGGGTTCTTGCAGAGTGAGATCGGCCTGCCCATCGCGGTCGTCGGGCTGGTGCTCTTCAGCACCGCGTTCGTCTTCTCGGTGATCACCCTGCCGGTGGAGTTCAATGCCAGCGCGCGTGCGCTGAAGCTAATGGAGTCGGTCCGCGTCGTGAGCAGCCCCGAGCGCATGCACGCGAAGAAGGTGCTCGACGCCGCGGCCTTGACCTACGTCGCGGCGATGTTCATCGCCCTCATGCAGGTGGTGTACTTCGCGCTCCGATTGCTGGCGTTGTCGGGAAATCGGGACTAGACCGACCGTCTCGCGCGCGACGTCTCATCCGAGATGGTGATGGCTGAAACCGCGGCCGATGGCAATCGCGCAGGAGCGCCGCGCCCCGCCGCAAGCGCGGCGTCGGATGCGGACCTGGCCGCCCTGCTGCCCGCCGAGCCCCGCTACCGACGCGAGCAGATCCGACGCGGGGTCTACGACGGCGCCGCGCGTGGGTTCGACCAGATCACGCCGCTGCCGCGCCGGCTCCGCGAGAAGCTCGACGGGATGCTCGAATTCAGCACCATCACTGCCGAACGCGTACGGGTCGCCGGCGACGGAACCCGAGCATTCCTCTTTCGCACCGTCGACGGGACGGTTTTCGAGACCGTGCAACTGCCGAGCGAGCGCGGCCGCGCGACAACGGTCTGCGTGAGCTCGCAAGCCGGATGCGCGATGGGATGCACCTTTTGCGCCACGGGCACGCTGGGGCTCACGCGCAACTTGAGCGTCGGGGAGATCGTGGACCAGCTTCTGCACGTGCGGCGCGAGAGCCATGCGGTGAGGGTTCCCGACCGCGTCGTCTTCATGGGCATGGGCGAGCCGCTGGCGAATACGGCCAACGTGCGCGACGCCATCGCGGCGCTGGTGGACCCGGACCGCGGCGGAATCGGGGCGCGGCATGTCACCGTCTCGACGGTCGGGCTCCCGGCCGGCATCGCGGAGCTCACACGCTGGCCGTGGCAGGTCGGCCTGGCGATCTCACTGCATGCCGCGAGCGACGATGTCCGCGCCACGCTTGTGCCGCTCGCGAAGCACGTGGACCTGGCGACGTTGATGGCGGCCAGCATCGCCTACCAGCGGGCAACGCGACGGCGCGTATCGTACGAGTACACCATGCTCCGGGGCGTCAATGACCATGTCGCCCAGGCGCGCGATCTGGCGCGGCTCGTCAGCCACCAGATCTGCCACGTGAACCTGATTCCGTTCAATCCCTTTCCGGGCGCGGCTTACGAGGCGCCGGCGGCGGGAACCACGCGCCGCTTCCGTGACGAGCTGCTACGCCACGGGGTGGCCGCGACGATTCGGCGCACCCGGGGGCGTGAAATTGCCGGCGCGTGTGGGCAGCTTCGGGCCGATGGCATGGCCTGGCGGAGACGCTCCGGGCCAACGCCCACAACCCCGGCTGCCGCGCGCGAGCGTTCTCACCAGGCCGCCGATGTCTCCTGAGGCGACCGTGCGCATCGCCCCGTCCATCCTGGCGGCCGATTTCGGGCGCTTGGGCGAGGAAATCGAGGCCGTTGAAGCCGGCGGCGCCGACTGGATTCACATCGACGTGATGGATGGCGCGTTCGTGCCGAGCATTTCGTTCGGCACGCCCGCCGTCACGGCGGCACGCGCCGCGACGCGGCTGCCGCTGGACGTGCATTTGATGATCCAGTCGGTCGAGCCGCACCTCGAGGAATTCGCAGCCGCGGGCGCCGATGCCATCACGATTCACGTCGAAGCCGTCGCGGACCCTGCCGACACTCTGCGCCGCATACGCGAGCTTGGCGCGCGCGCCGGGCTTACGCTGCGGCCCGGGACGCCGGAATCATCGCTGTGGCCGTATCTGAATGCCGTGGACCTGGTGTTGGTGATGAGCGTCGAGCCTGGGGCCGGCGGTCAGGCGTTCATGGCCCCGATGCTCGATCGCATCGCCTCGCTCGCCGACCGGATCAAATCCCGGTCCCCAACTATTGATCTGGTAGTCGACGGCGGCATCAACGCCGAGGTTGCTCCGCGCGTTGCTGAAGCCGGCGGCAGTGTGCTGGTTGCGGGGACCTCGGTCTTCGGTCATCCCGAGGGGCCGGGCGCCGGCGTGCGCGCGCTCAGGCGCGCCGCGGGCTAAGCCTCTTTGTCGAGAGTTCGGATGCAGCCGGTGCAGATGCTCACGCGCTGATAGCGCCCGTCAACGAACACGCGCTTGCGTTGGACGTTGACGCGCCACCGGCGAGGCTTCTTGGTGGCTTTCCGTTCCCAGCGCCCGGAGGCCTTGTGACGAATATGATGCCCAAACTGCGTGCGCGTGCCGCAGACCTGACAATTCGCCACGGAACCCACCACCTCTTTGCATTGACGAAGAAATAAAGGCGTTCCTAAGATCGCCCGCAACAGGCTAGCACGGGAAATGGGCAAAACAGTGGTGCTACGCGACGAGCACGGTGCCGACGCCGTGCAACCCGAGGTTGTATCCGGAACCGCCTTTCAGCGCGGCATCGCCGCGAGCCTGCAATGGCTTGAGGCGAACTCAGCACGCATTGACCGCCTCAACGTGTTTCCCGTACCCGACGGAGACACCGGCACCAACATGGTGCTGACGCTGCGCGCCGCGGTGGAACAGATATCTCGTCTGGACTCGCCCACCGTTGCCGAGGTGGGCCGCGGCCTCGCCCGTGGGGCTCTGCTGGGGGCTCGCGGCAATTCCGGGGTGATCCTCTCCCAAATCCTGCGCGGGATGAGCGACGGGCTGGCGAAAGTCGCGCACTGCGGTCCGGCGGAATTCGCCCGCGGCATCGAGCAGGCGTCGCGGGCCGCCGACGAGGCGGTGACGAACCCGGTCGAGGGCACCATCCTGACCGTGGCGCGTGACGCGGGGAAGGCGGCAGTGGCAAATGCCGTGGGCACCTTGGAAGACATGGCGACGGCGGTCGTCGACGCGGCGCGCACGTCGGTTCAGCGGACGCCCGAGCAACTGGCCGTGCTGAAGGAAGCCGGCGTCGTCGATGCGGGCGGTCAGGGTCTTCTCGTGATCTACGAGGGGCTGCTGCGCGACTTGCGCGGCCTGCCGCCGCCGGAAGTGGCCGTCGAAGACCGTGGCGCCGAGACTTTCTCGGAGTTCGCCGCCGCCCATGGCGCCGATGAGCATGGGTATTGCACCGAGTTCGTGATCCATGGCGCGGACATGGTCCCCGGCGTGATTCGCGAAACAATGGGTGAATACGGCGGATCGCTGTTGGTGGTGGGTGACCCGACCCTGATTCGCGTGCATGTGCATACCGAGGTACCAGGCGAGGTTCTGAACGCGGCACTGGCCTTTGGTCCGTTGGATGCCGTCAAGGCGGAAAACATGGACATGCAACAGGCGGCGAGTTTTGCCGTGGCCGCCACCGAATCGTCCACCGTGACGGCTGCGCGGGTTCCGGTCGTGGCAACGGCCACGGGAGAAGGCCTGACGCAGGTCTTCGACAGCCTCGGCGCAACGGTCATTCAGGGCGGGGCCAGCATGAACCCGAGCGCCGGCGACATTCTGCAGGCCGTCGAGGACCTGGAGGGCGAGTGGGCGGTGGTCTTGCCGAACAACAAAAACATCGTGTTGGCCGCGCGCCAAGCGGCGGACCAATCCACCAAGGATGTGCGCGTGGTCACCACACGCACCCTGCCCGAGGGTGTTGCCGCGCTTGTGGCGTTCAATGCCACGGCGTCGGCCGACGTGAACGAGCGCATGATGCGGGCGGCGGCGGACGACATCACCACGCTCGAAGTCACCCAGGCCGTGCGCGACGCCAAGATCGGTGGCTTGACGATCAAGCAGGGCGACTACCTCGGCCTCAAGGACGATGAGCTGGTCACGACCGACCAGGACCCGAACGCCCTGGTGAAACGCATGCTCCAGGGACTCGCCGAAGACGAGCCGGAACTCGCGACCGTCTACTTCGGCCGGAACGTGGCGCCGACCGCCGTTGACCAGCTGAGCAATGATCTTCAGGCGAGCTTTCCGGACCTTGAGGTCGAATTGATTCCGGGCGGCCAGGAGCTCTACGACTACGTCATCTCTGTCGAGTAGCGCGTGAGCGGCGCTGGCGCGCCAGCCGCGCAGGAGGTGGTCGAGCGGATCGAGGGAATCCTGCGCGATGAGCAGCGCGCCGGGTATCTCGATACCACGGTTGCCGAGGGGCTTTCCAGCTTGCTGCAGGGCAACCTCGACGACCTTCCGTCCGAAATTGCGGCCACGCTGCGACGCCTTTCCAAATACTCGACCCTGCAGCCCGCAACCCGGCAACTTCTGGCCGAGGCCGTGCTGCCACTTCTCGGCAGAGGCGGCGCACCTGCCGCACGGGGCAACGCTGCTGATCCGGTCACGGAGCTTTGGGGTGTCGGAGCTTCCGCGGCCAAGCGCCTGCGGAGCCTGGGCATCGTGACGGTCGGCGACTTGCTGCGACATGCGCCCCATCGCTACATCGACCACAGCGCGACGGTCCCCATCGCCTCTGTCAACGCCGGGGACGACGTGACGCTCGTCGGGGCGATTATTGATGTCGCTTCCCGCCGAGCGCAGTCCCGACGTCTCAGCATCACCGAGGCAGTCCTGCAAGACGACACCGGCCAGATCAGCGCCGTGTGGTTCAACCAGCCGTATCTGGCGAACACGCTGGCGGGTCGACCCAACGTGGCGCTCGCCGGCCGCGTCGACTACGGCCGGCAGGGGCTGCAGCTGACGAGCCCGGAATATGAGCTGGATGCGGCTGAACGGCTCCACGCCGGACGCCTTGTGCCCGTATACCCCTTGACCGCCGGCGTGAGCCAGCGTCAGCTGCGGCGGTGGGTGGCCGCGGCGGTGGAGTCGCACGCGCATGTCCTCGACGACCCGTTGCCCGATGCCGTGCGGCAGCGCCACAAGTTGCCCGGCCTGACGGACGCGGTGGTCATGATGCATCGCCCGGATTCGGCGGCCGGCGCCGAGGCGGCGCTCGCTCGCCTGGCGTACGACGAGCTGCTCGTGTATCAGCTGGCGATCTTCACCCATCGGCGGCGCTGGCGCGACGTGCAGCCGGGGGAGCCGGTCGTGTTTGACCGGGATGCAATGGCCGAGTTTGGCGCCCGTCTGCCCTTCAAGCTCACGAACGATCAGCGCGCGGCGTTGGCCGCCGTGCTCAACGACATTCGCGGCGACACGCCGATGAGCCGGCTGCTGCAAGGCGATGTGGGCTCGGGGAAAACCGCCGTCGCGGCAGGTGCGCTGTTTGCGGTATGCCGCGCGGGCTGGCAGGGCGCGATGATGGCGCCCACCGAGGTGTTGGCCGAGCAGCACGCGCAGACGCTCGCGGCCTTGCTGGAACCGCTGGGCGTGCGTGTCGAGCGCATCTCCGGCGGCGTTCCGGCCGCGACGAAGCGCCGGTTGTGGCGGGACGTGGCGGCTGGCGATATCGGCGTGGTGGTGGGCACGCAGGCGCTCATCCAGCAAAGCGCGCGCTTTGCCCGCCTGAACCTCGCCGTGGTTGACGAGCAGCATCGGTTCGGCGTGCAGCAGCGGGGTGAGATTCGGGCCAAGGGCTATAACCCGCACCTGCTGGCGATGACCGCCACCCCCATTCCGCGGACGCTGGCGCTCACGTTTTATGGCGATTTGGATGTCACCTCCATCCGCGAGATGCCTAGCGGGCGGAAGCCGGTGCGCACCGCATGGGTGCCGCCGTCGCGCCGAGCGGACGCCTATGCATTTGTCCGCGAGCGGGTGGAATCCGGTGGACAGGCGTTTGTGATCTGTCCGCTCATCCAGGAGTCCGAGACGCTGCAAGTGCGGTCTGCCAAGGACGAGCACGAGCGCCTCACCACGCAGGTCTATCCCGACCTGGCGCATGCCATCGGTCTCATGCACGGGCGGCTGAGCGCCAAAGCCAAGGACGCGGTGATGCGAGCCTTCCGGGACGGCGAGGTGAAGATCCTCGTGAGCACGGCCGTCGTGGAAGTCGGCATCGACGTGCCGCAGGCGACCGTGATGATGATTGAAGGCGCCGAGCGCTTTGGGCTGTCGCAGCTGCATCAGTTGCGCGGGCGCGTTGGACGCGGCGGCCAGCAAAGCCATTGCCTGCTGCTCAGCGATACCACCGATGCCAAGGAGAATGCCCGGCTCCGCGTCCTACAGACCGTGCACGATGGATTCGAGCTGGCGGAACGTGATCTCGAGTTGCGCGGACCCGGCGATATCTTGGGCACGCGCCAGCACGGATTGACGAGCTTTCAGTTTGCGAATGTGAGCGACATGGCGATGATCCGGCGGACGCGCGAGGATGCGGAAGCCATCATGCAGACGGACCCTGAGCTTGAGCGCCCAGAGCATGCGGGGCTGGCGGCGGCCGTTCATTCGATGCTTCAGGAAAGTGAATGGAATTGAGCGTGGACCGGTCTAACTCGCCCCGCCGGACCTGAGTGTCAGCCAGGGGTCGCGGTCTGCGCGTGGTCGCCGGTGAGCTGCGTGGGCGGCGCATCGACGTCGCCGGCGCCACGCGTCCAACGATCGATCGCATGCGTGCGGCTATCTTCGATTCGCTGGGGGCTCCCCCGCCCGTACGGGTGCTCGATTGCTATGCGGGTTCCGGCGCCTTTGGCCTCGAGGCGCTCAGCCGCGGCGGGGAGCGCGTACGGTTCATTGAGCGGGACGCCCGAGCGTGTGCGGTGATTCGCGCCAACCTGAGCCGGCTGCAGCTGGATCACCGCGCCAGCGTCGATCGCGTCCACGTGCTCCGTGCCGACCTGGCGGCTGGTGGTCCATTCGGGCTGGTCCTGGCCGACCCGCCCTACGACGATGACCCGTGGGTCGAGCTCATGGAACGGCTGGCGCAGCCGGGCGTGGTTGCCACAGATGGACTGATCGTTGCCGAATTCAGCGCACGGCGTGCCGCTCCCGACCCGCCACCGTCATGGTCCGAGTGGAAGACACGGCGTCATGGCGATGGAGCCTTTGCCGTCTATCGTCGTTCACGGAACTGCGAATCCGATGAAGATTGAATGTCGCTATAATCGCGCTCGCAACTAGAGCGGTATTCCGATATGCGGGCGCTTTTTGCTGCCACATTCGACCCAGCTACCAACGGACACTTGGACCTGATCACGCGCAGCGCGGCCTGCCACGCCGAAGTCGTGGTCGGGGTCTACGAGCAACCGGAATCGCGCACGCTTTTTTCAACGGAAGAGCGCGTCGCGTTGCTTGAGGAGGCAGCCAGGCATTTGCCCAATGTCTCCGTACGCGACTATCGCGGTCTCACGGTAGACTTTGCGCGGGAGATTGGAGCGAGCGTACTTGTGCGTGGTCTGCGAGCGGTGTCCGACTTTGAGTATGAGTTTGCGCTCTCGGCCATGAACCGCCGTCTGGCGCCAGAGTTGGATACGGTGTTCTTCGTCTCAGCGCCTGAGCATGCGTACGTGAGTTCGTCGTTGGTGCGGGAGATCGGTGCCCTCGGCCGTAGCGTGGGTCCGTTTGTGCCAGCAAACGTTGCCACGGCCGTGGCTGCGAAGTACGGCGATACGTCGCCGAGGAGGTAGCTTGCCATCGATCTCATCAATCTGATTGAACGACTTGAGGCCCTCGTCACCGCCGCTCAGCGCGTGCCGATGATGCGCCGCATCGTGATGGACGAGCGTGCCGTGCTTGAGGTCGTCGACGAAATGCGCATTCGGATCCCGGAGGAAGTGCGGGAAGCGCGGCGGGTGCTGCGCGAACGCGAGCAGATTCCGCAATCGGCCCAGATGGAGGCGGAACAGATCATCCAGCAGGCCCGCGAACAGGCTGATCAGATGCTGCGGGACGAGGAGATCGTGCGCCAAGCCGAAGCGCGAGCGGAGCAAATTGTCGAGGCGGCCGAGGAGCGCACCGAGGCGTCCCGTGAGGAAATGGATGTCTACGCACTCAACATGCTGCGTGATATCGAGCACCGCCTGATTTCTCACCTTGCCAGCATTCGACGCGGAATCTCGGCGCTCGATGAGGAATCGGGCGGCATTACGGAAATCGGCGACGACGAGGCCGTTTAGGCCGTTTCTTCGCCCCGCCGCCGTGAAAGACTACGTATTCAACGTCGCGACCTTCGTGCGCGAGCCGCCGGGAACCAGCCGGAGCCACGACGTGCTGGCGCCGCCCGAGGCGCTTGACGTTGGAGAGCTGGTGGGACCGGTGGAGGGAAGCGTGCGCTTGGTGCGTTTGCGTGACGCGATACATGCCGGCGGCGAATTCGCGGCGACGGTGGAGCAACCGTGCGCGCGGTGTCTGGACCCGGCCCACACAACCCTGCAGTTCGAGGCTGACGGCGAATTCTTGATCGCCTCGGGCGAGCTTGCGACCGAGGACCCGGGCCTGGAGCCGATCTGGACTCTTGACGACCGTCACAACCTCGATCTCACGCCGCTGCTGGCTGAGGGGGTGATCGCCGCGCTGCCGCTGATGCCCGTTTGCCAGACGTCCTGCCCCGGCCTCGACGCTTTGGGTGGGCCCGCCGAGGCGGCGATCGATCCGCGCTGGAGCCGGCTTGCCGAGATTCGCGCCACAATGTTTCCTGAAATGCCACGAACTAAGCGATAATGGGGACCTATGGGAGCCCAACCTAAACGTCGACTTACACGCTCGCGCCGCCGACGGCGCCGGCATCAGATCCGCGTGGCCAGCCCGACCCTCGTGCGCTGCCCCACCTGTCACGCGCTCATGCGGAGCCATCATGTCTGCGAGGTCTGCGGCAATCTGCGCGGCACGGTGGTCGTTGAGCCGAGCGAGCAGGCTGCCAAGTATCGGTAGAGGGCGCGAGCGGCGGTGATGGCCGCCGGCAAGCCGGGGGTGGCCTACCTCTTTCCGGGACAAGGCGCCCAATCGGTCGGCATGGGCGCGGATCTGTTCGCCCGATCACGCGCCGCGCGGGACGTGTTCGCGACAGCGAACGAGGCTCTTGGCGATGATCTGGCCGCGCTCTGCTTTCAGGGTCCGGCGGAGTCGCTGCGTCCAACCGGCGTGCAACAGCCGGCAATTGTCGCTGTGGCGCTGGCCGCGTTTGCCGCGTTCAGCGAGGCCCTGGGCCACGCGGGAGCGGCGCTTGGCGATGATCACGTCCTTCCCGTGCGCGCCTTGGCCGGTCACAGCGTGGGTTTGTGGGCCGCCGTTTCAGTGGCTGGGTCGCTCGACATTCGCACCACGATGGTGATGGTCGCGGCGCGCGGGAAGGCTATGCAGAAGGCTGCCGCGCAACGCCCGGGAAGGATGTCCGCCGTCTTGGGTCTGGCCCCCGACGCGGTTGAGCGAGTCGTGGCCGAGGTTCGCGCGCGTGTGCCCGGCAGCTATATCTCCGTGGCAAATATCAACACGCCCGGACAGGTGGTTGTCGGCGGCGATTTGGCGTCGCTGAGCCAGCTGCCCGAGGCGGCGAAGGCGGCTGGTGCTCGACGTGTGGTGCCGCTGGAGGTGTCCGGGGCGTTCCACACCGTCGCCATGCTGCCGGCGCGCGACGTGATGCGTGAGCGCCTGCTGGCCGTTCCGCTCGCGGACGCCCGAGCTCCGGTGATCGCCAATATGGACGGGCAGCCCTTACGCACCGCCGCCGAGTTGCGGGTGGAGCTAGCCGAGCACGTGGCGGCGCCGTTGCAGTGGTGGCAAGGCGTGCGCACACTTGTTCACCTAGGCGTGACCGACATCGTGGAATTTGGTCACAGGGGTCTCCTGACGAGCATGCTGCGCCGCGCTCGGCAAGACGTTTCCCTGTTCAACGTCTACGATGCTGACTCGGCCATCGCCGCGGCGAAGGAATTGCGCAATGTCTGACCCCATAGCAGGCCGCCTGACTGATAGGCGGACGTTGATTACGGGGGCGTCGGGTGCGCTTGGCGAGGCATTCGCACGCCGCTTGGGAGCTGAAGGCGCGCGTCTGGTGCTGCACTACAACCGAAACGAGGAGAAGGCGCGGAAGCTCGCTGCCGCGATCCAGGAGGCCGGCGGATCGGCCGTGATCGTGGGTGGCGAGCTGTCGACCACCGAAGGCGCCAACTTCGTCGTCGATGAGGCCATTCGAATCCTGGGCGGCTTGGACGTTCTCATCAACAACGCCGGCATCATCCGCGATGCGCTGCTGATGCGGATGCGGGATGAGGACTGGGACGACGTGATTCGCACGAATCTGCGCTCGGCGTTCGCCTGCTCGCGCCGGGCGGTGCGGGGCATGCTGCGTCAGCGGGACGGACGGATCATCAATATCTCGTCGGTGGCCGGCACTGGGGGCAATGCCGGCCAGACGAACTACGCCGCCGCTAAAGCCGGACTGGTCGGGTTTACCCTCGCCCTGGCCCGCGAGGTGGCTGCCCGCGGAATCACGGTCAATGCCCTCGCACCCGGATTCGTCATCTCACCGCTGACCGATGACCTGGATGGGGAGCTACGGCGGATGATCATCGAGCGCATCCCGCTCGGACGGTTTGCCACGCCGGACGACATCGCGGGCGCGGTTGCGTTTCTTGCGTCCAGCGACGCCTCGTATATCACCGGGCAGGTCCTGACGATCGACGGTGGCCTCCACATGGGATGACGACGAGTGCTTGAGAAAGTACTGGTCGCCAACCGGGGCGAAATGGCGGTGCGAGTCATTCGGGCGTGTCACGACCTGGGGATTCGTACCGTGGCCATCTACTCGGAGGCCGATGCCGAGAGCCTTCCGGTGCAGATCGCGGATGAGACCGTCTGCATCGGCCCGGCGGCCGCCAGCGCGAGTTACCTGAATGTCCCGAATATCATCGGCGCCGCCCTGAACACGGGCGCGGACGCGGTGCATCCCGGCGCCGGGTTCCTCGCGGAAAACGCCTATTTCGCCGAGGTGTGCGCCCGCTACAACCTGACGTTCGTGGGGCCTGACCCGGACAGCATTCGCGTATTGGGCGACAAGGTGCGTGCGCGCGCGGCCGCTGCGGCGGCGGGCATCCTGGTCGTGCCCGGCTCCGAAGAACCGGCGCGTGACGCTACCCATGCGCGCGAGGTTGCGCGCGAGATCGGGTTCCCGGTTGTGCTCAAGGCGGCGGCCGGGGGTGGGGGGCGGGGCATCCGGCCGGTGGCTGATCCCGACGAATTGACCGGGCTGTTCTCGCTGGCGCAGGCCGAGGCGCGAGCATCATTCGGCAGCGGTGATCTCTATGTCGAGAAGTTGATCGAGTCGCCCCGTCACGTGGAGGTGCAGGTGATCGGCGACGGCGACACGGTGCTCCACGCGTGGCATCGGGAGTGCTCGATTCAACGCCGGTACCAGAAGCTTGTCGAAGAGGCCCCGGCGCCCAACTTGCCGGATGGTCTGAGCGATCGCATCACGCAGGCTGCGGTGCGACTGATGCGCGCGCTCGACTACCGCAGCGCGGGCACCGTCGAGTTTCTGGTTGACGCCGGCGGCGACTTCTACTTCATGGAGGCCAACGCCCGCATTCAGGTTGAGCATCCGATTACCGAAGCGATCACCGGCCTCGACGTTGTTGGAGCGCAGCTCCGGATCGCCGGCGGCGATACGCTCGGCGTGACCCAAGATGAGGTGCAAACCAATGGCCACGCGGTAGAGTTCCGGTTGACCGCGGAAGACCCGGCGCGGGACTTTCGGCCCGATTCCGGCCGCATAAGCCGGCTGCATCTTCCCGGTGGCTTCGGCGTGCGCGTGGACACGCACGTGTACGCCGGATACGAGGTGCCGCCGTTCTATGACTCGCTGCTGGTGAAGCTGATCGTGTGGGGTGAGACCCGGGCGCAGACCCTGGAACGCGCGCGCCGCGCGCTGGCCGAGTCGGTGATCGAGGGTCCGGCCACCAACCTAGCCTTTCACCAAGCAGTGGTGAATGACCCGGAATTTGCCGAGGGCTTGTACGACATCGGATACGTCGAGGCCTTGCAGGACCGGGTGGCCGGCGTCACGGCCTAACGGTGGCCGCACGCCCACGCCGCGACCGTCGAGCTGCCCGCGAAGCTGTCATGCGGCTATTGTTCGAGGCCGCGATTCGTGGCGGCGACCCGTTGGCCCTCTACACGGCGCGACAGCATCAACTGGGGCTTGCGGCGGACACGCAGGCCTACGCCGCGACGCTTATCCACGAGATCGCCGCCCGGTCCAATGACCTCGATGAAACGATCTCCGAGTTGGCCCCCGCATGGCCGATTGCACAGATGGCCCAACTGGAAGTGGCTATTCTGCGTATCGGCATCACGGAGATTGACTCCGGCCACGTGCCACCGGCGGTGGCGATCAACGAGGCTGTGGAGTTGGCGAAGCAATACTGCACCGAGGGTGGGCGCCGGCTCGTCAACGGCGCGTTGGGGACCCACGTGAGGCGCCGGGCAGACTCCCCGGCGTCATAGGCAGTAGGCTTGGGTATGGACGCGGACCGACCTGCCGATCGCCCGCCGGAGCCAGAGGACGAACCTCGGGAGCCGGAGGCGGAGTCTCAGGACGAAGCGGAGGACCTCGGCGGCGTGATGACGCTGCGCGAGCACCTCCAGGAGCTCCGCAAGCGGCTCACGATTGCCGTGCTGGCCGTCATCGTGGGAAGCCTGGTGGTATGGCCGTTCAAGGACTTCGTATTCGAGGTCGTGCAGTACCCGCTGCCGCGCGGAGCCATCTTGCAGCAGATCTCCCCAACCGAGACCCTCTTTACCTTCTTTATGATCTCGATCATCGTCGGATTGGGCCTCGCGAGCCCTGTTGTCTTCTATCAAGTCCTGGCCTACGTTGCGCCCGGGCTCTATGCGCACGAGAAGCGCTGGCTCTACCTCAGCATCCCGGCGATTGCGGTGGCGTTCCTCATCGGTGCGGCCTTTGCCTGGTTCGTGGTGTTGCGGTTCACGGTGGGATTCCTGGCGGGTTTTGCCCCGAGATCGATTGCGACGGAGTTCACGGTCGCTACCTGGGTCACCTTCGTGCTACGCATTCTGCTCGCGGTCGGCATTGCCTTCGAAACACCCTTCTTCATCTTTGCGCTGGCGAAGATCGGCGTCGTGAAGGCCAGTACGCTTGGGAAATACCGGCGCTATGCCATCGTCGCGATCGTGATTCTTGCCGCCGTCATCACGCCCACGCCAGACCCCTTCACCCAGCTCTCGGTGGCCGTGCCGGTCTACGCGTTGTACGAGATCGGAGTGGTGCTGGCTCGCGTGGCGGCGCCGGAGGATGAACCGGAATCGGCGGACGGACAGGCGGGCGCCGAACCGGCGGTGAGCGGCTCGTAGCCGGGCGTCACTCCTGAACCGATAGCTGCTGGGTCGGGGGCGTGGCCGGGAGCTCGAGGTCGAGCTCACCAAGGTCGCGCCGCATGTCCTCCGGCGGTGCGGCTGCTACTCGCCATCGAGTGCCGGCCGGATCGGCGAACTCAAGCGACCAGGCGTGCAGCAGCAGGCGATTGGCCAGCGGCGGTCGCGGTCCATAGCGCGGATCGCCCAGGACCGGGTGCCCGATGGACGCTAGGTGAACACGGATCTGGTGCGTTCGACCGGAATGCGGGCGCACGTCCAGCAGAGCGACGCCGGCGCTCGCCGCCAACACCGCGTAGGACGTATGGGCCGCGCGCCCGGAACGAGTGACGGCCATATGGGTGCGGCGCGTCGGATGGCGGCCGATGGGGGCATCGATTTGAGCGACCGCCGCGGCTGGACGGCCGTGCACCGCGGCGAGATATCGCTTCTTGATCAAGCGGTGCTCGAACGCCTGCTGGAGTGCGTAGTAGGCCGCGGCCGTCCGCGCGATGAGGACTACGCCGGACGTGTCGCGATCCAACCGGTGCACGATCCCCGGCCGTCGTGGATTGCCGACTTGGGCCAACTCCGGATAGTGGGCGACCAGCCGATGGGCCAGCGTCCCCGGCTCGTCGGCCACGCCAGGGTGCATGATCAGACCAGGCGGCTTGGCCACGACGGCGAATTCCGGCGTCTCGAGAAGGATGCGCAGCGGGCGGGGATCCGGAGCCAGTGAGGCGCCGGCCTCAGCGACCGCGACCTGCACCTGGTCGTCCGTCGACACGCGGTAGTCGGGGTCGCGGGGCTCATCGTTGACCGTCACGCGATGCGCCTGAATCAGCCGCGCGGCTCGCGAGCGGCTCAAATCCGGAGCGGCATCGGCCAAGAACCGATCCAGGCGGCGCCCAACAGCGGCCGGCGGCACGACGAGGCTGCGCGTGGCGGCGCTCACGCTTGCCGCCTGCTACGCGACCCGCCGCCTGCGGCCATTTGCTGCCTATACTCGTGACAGGCGTGCCCGGTTCGGGCCGTCCTTCTCATGGGGAATGGCTCCGGGAGTGCTGCGGCGCAATAGCAACGTCCTGCTCGAGATCGCGGAAACCGTGCTCTTGGCATTGCTCATCTTCTTCGGCACACGAATGGTTGTGCAAAACTTTCGGGTCGATGGCGGCAGCATGGTGCCCGCGCTTGAGAACGGCGAATTTCTTCTCGTAAACAAGTTGGCCTACGTGGCTGCGAAACCCGGCCGGGGTGACGTGGTCGTGTTTCGATCACCCGCCAAGCCCGACGAGGATCTGGTGAAGCGCGTCGTTGGGCTCCCCAACGAGACGGTGGACCTCCGCGACGGCGGCGTGTACGTCGACGGGCGCCGGCTTGATGAGAATGTGTATTTCACTGGCGTCACTGGAGCTCGGGCGGGCCGCAGCCTCGTCGTGCCGGAGGATGGGTACTTTGTCCTTGGAGACAACCGAGGCCAGAGCATCGATTCGAGGAGCTTCGGCATCGTCCCCGCGGGGTCGATCGTTGGGCAGGTTTGGTTGGTGTATTGGCCGCTGGGCAGGCTGGGGGTGCTGCCCGGATTCTCGCCCGGCTTCAAGCCCGAACCGGAACGCATCAGCCTGCTTCAGGCGGCGTAGTCTCCGACATATCGTCGTCGGCGGGCCACGCCTCGATGAGACGCCGCTTGGTCTGTTCCAGCGATTCTGGCAGCACCTTGGTGTCGGCGGTCACCGCCATGAAGCTGGTGTCGCCGTCCCAGCGTGGTACGAGGTGGAAGTGCAGGTGGGCGGGAATTCCGGCGCCCGCAGCGCGGCCAAGGTTCATCCCCACGTTGAAGGCGTCCGGTCCGAGAGCGGCGCCAAGAGCCTTCCGCCCTTGCGTCAGCAGGTGCATCAACTCAGCGGCTTCGTCGCGGGAGAGGTCCACGATGTCGGCCACGTGGCGGTAGGGCAGGATCATGAGATGCCCGTTGTTGTAGGGGTACAGGTTGAGCACGGCGTAGGTCAGCCGGCCAGCCTTGACAACAAGCTCTGGATGGCCGGCCGCGGTCGTGCGGTCCGTGCAGAACGGGCAATCCGATGTCCTGTCGGCCGCGGCCGCTACGTACTCCAATCGCCATGGGCTCCAAAGTCGCTGCGAGACCATCTGGATGTCCCGGGGACCTGTCTGCGGATGGTACCGGGACCAAGGGGCTTGCGCTGATACGATCTGCGGATGAGCCTAAGCCGCTTCCACAGCCCGGTGGCCCGGGCGATGGACCAGAATCCGCTGCGTCCCAACTGGTCGATGCAGCGGCCCGGTCTGCTGAGCTTGGCCTTCGGGTTTCCGGATGCCGCGAGTTTCCCCTACGACGACCTCGGTCGCGTGACCCAGGATCTCATGGCACAGCGGCAGGCCGAGGCGTTGCAATATGGTCCGGTCGCCGGGCCCGAGCCGCTTAGGGCCTTCGTCGCCGATTGGGTGCGGGCGACGGAGGGCCTGCCCGTTGGCCCGGAGAACGTGCTTATCACCAGCGGGGCGTCGCAGGCCATCGTGCTCACCGCGCGGCTCCTTGTGCCGGCGGGCGGAACCATTCTCGTCGAGTCGCCCACGTTCATCGGTGCGTTGTGGTTCCTGCGAGGACTCGGTCTAAATATCGTCGGGGTTCCGGTTGACGCGGACGGGCTCGACCCGGATGCCCTCGAGAGCACGGTTCGGCGCCTGCGAGCATCCGGGGTCGAGGCCAACGTCGTCTACACCATGCCAACGGTCCACAATCCGGTTGGGACCAATGCAACCGTCGCCCGCCGGCAGGAGCTCGCCGCCGTCGCGCAGCGTCTCGACTTGGTCTTTCTCGAAGACGATGCCTATGGCGACCTGATCTTCGAAGGCGAGCGTCCAGCCGCGTTGTACACCCTGGCCGGGGCCGAGCGGGTCATCAAGATGGGCACGTTCTCGAAGCTCGTCGCCGGCGGCATGCGGCTGGGATGGGCGCTGGCCGATCCGGACGACGTGGCGACGATGTGCAGCTTGAAGGCCGATAGCGCCAGCAGTCCGTTTGCGGCATGGGCGGCGGCCGAATATCTCGGCGCTGGAGCCTTGGCCGTGCGCGTGCCGGAACTGCGGACGCTCTATCGAGCACGGCGCGACGCCATGCTCGACGAGTTGCAGCCGCTGGCACGGCTCGGCTGTACTTGGTCCCGCCCGGTGGGGGGCTTCTTTGTGTGGCTCACGCTGCCCGAAGGCGTGGATAGCGAGGCCATCCGCAGCACCGTTGAGGATCACGGCGTCACTTATCTGGCGGGTCACCACTGCTTTGCCGACGGCGCGCGACGCCGAGACATCCGGCTGGCGTATAGCTACCTGCCCGACGACCAAATCCGGGAAGGTTCGCGGCGACTCGTACGGGGGCTGACGGCGGCGCTGGCTGGCTAGGAAGTAGGCCTCGCCGTCGTTGTCGCGGACCCATCGGAGACGACTGCCTCCACGCTGGGCGCTGGAGCGCCGCCGGGCGTGACGGGGGCGGTCCACTCCACCGCCACCGCGGCCCAGGAGAGCCCGGCCCCGAAGCCGACGAGAACCAGGCGGTCGCCCGGGGAAACGCGCCCTTGGTCGATGGCTTCGCAGAGCGCGATCGGAATCGACGCGGAGGAAGTGTTGCCGTAGACGTCGGCATTGATGACGACCCGGTCTGGCTCCAAGCGCAGCTCGTCAGCGATGGCGTTGATGATTCGCAAATTGGCTTGATGCGGGATGAAGAGATCGAGGTCGGTGGGCTGCCAGCCGGCGCGAGCCATGGCTACGGCGGCTGCGCGAACCGTGGCCTTGACGGCAAATTTGTACACCGCGCGCCCATTCATGGAAAGCAGGTGCAGGCGCTCACGCACGGTTTCCATGCTGGCGGGGCGTCGGCTGCCGCCGGCGGGAATATGCAGCAATGGGGCGCCACTGCCGTCGGACCCCAGCGAGTGGCCGCAGATTCCGCCGTCGTCGCTGGCTTGCAAGACGACCGCGCCGGCGCCGTCGCCAAACAGGACGCAGGTTGACCGGTCCGTCCAGTCGACGACCCGCGACATCGTCTCGGAGCCGATGAGCAGCACGGTCCGGGCAGTTCCCGCGTCGATGAGCGCCCGCCCGAGCTCCAGGCTATAGGTGAAGCCGGCGCAGGCGGCGTTCAAATCGAAGGCGCCCGCGCTACGGGCGCCGATTGCGTCCTGTATCAGGTTTGCCGTGGCGGGCATGGGCGTTTCGGGCGTGAGCGTGGCCACGATCACGAGGTCGACGTCGGCCGCGGACACCCCGGCCTGCGCCAGCGCTCGAAGGGCGGCCTCGTGCCCCAGGGTGAACGTCGTGTCCCCATCGGCGGCGATGCGCCGTTGCCGGATGCCGGTGCGTGAAGCGATCCAGGCATCCGTCGTGTCGACCATCGACTCGAGATGGGCGTTGGTCCAGATCTGCTCAGGGACCGCCATTCCCCACCCGACAATCGTGGCCGACATGGATCCTCCGGCAGCAGAAGGAAAGCGGCCGCCGTGGCGGCCCGCGCCGCAGAATAGCGCGGAGTAGAGACTTGTTCGACCGGTTGCGGCGCCGCGGTCGTGGTCGTGGCCCGCGATATACTCAATGGGGTGCGCTTACCCCACGCTGGCGCCGGGCCTCATGGCAGCACGGAACTCCATGGACAATCGAGTCGTCGTTACAGGCTATGGGGCGGTGACCCCACTGGCCGACAACGCCGCGGAGACGTGGCGCGCCGTTTTGAACGGAAACAGCGGGATTGCTCGCATCACGGCTTTCGATCCCGCAGCCTTTACGTCGCAGATCGCGGGTGAGGTCACCCCATGGGACCCAAAGGCCCAGCTCGGACGCAAGCACGCTCGCCGCACCGATCGCTTTACGCAGTTTGCGCTGGCGGCGTCGCGGGCAGCGCTCGAGCATGCAGGTCTCGAAATCACCGATGCCAATCGCGAGCGCATCGGCGTGTACATCGGCACCGGCGTCGGTGGATTGGTGTTCCTGCAGAACCAGACCGACGTGCTGCGCGAGCGCGGACCGTCGCGGGTGAGTCCTTTCCTCATCCCGCTCATCATTGGAAACATGGCCGCGGGCATGGTCTCAATGGAGTATGGGATCGAGGGGCCAAATCTTGCCATCGTCTCCGCCTGTGCCACTGGCGCGCATTCCATCGGCGAGGCAGCCGAGGTGATTCGACGCGGCGAGGCGGATGCAATGCTCGCGGGTGGCACGGAAGGCGCGATCTGTCCCATTGGTCTCGCCGGCTTTTGCGCCGGGCGTGCGTTGTCTACCCGCAACGATGAGCCCGAGCGCGCGTCGCGTCCGTTCGATAGGGAACGGGATGGGTTCGTTGCTGCCGAGGGCGCCGGCGTGGTGATTCTGGAGTCGTATGCGCATGCCACGGCACGCGGCGCGGAGATCTGCGGCGAAGTGTTGGGATACGGCGCGTCCGCCGACGCGTTTCACATGACCCAGCCGCCCGCCGACGGTCGCGGTGCTCGTCTCGCAATGGAAAATGCCCTGCGCAACGCCCAGCTTGATAGCTCCGACATCGACTACATCAACGCGCACGGCACCGCCACCGAACAGGGTGACGCCGCGGAGACCCAGGCCATCAAGGGCGTCTTCAACGGTGCGGCCGCGGACGTTCCGGTCAGCTCCACCAAGTCGATGATGGGGCATCTCATTGGAGCCGCCGGCGCCGTGGAGCTTATTCTGTGCTTGCAGGCTCTGCGAGATAACGTTGTGCCGCCGACGATAAACTACGAGGTCCCGGACCCGGCATGCGATTTGGACTGTGTGCCGAACCAAGCCCGTGAGCTACGACTCCGGCGGGTCATGTCGAACAGCTTCGGATTCGGGGGCCAGAATGCCGCGGTTATCGTCGGGTCCGACGCTGACTAGCGGTGCGGTGACGCGCAGTGACGATCAACGTGCGGCGGCGAGTGACAGCCGTGCTCGACGCGATGCGCGATCTGGACCTTGCCGAGCTCGAGATTCGCATTGGATCGGAACGGGTGAGTCTGCGGCGCGCCGGCCTATCGGTCGCGCGCGCGCCAACGGACGCGCCGGCAGCAGCCAAGCCCGATGAGCCGGCCGGCCACTTGGTGCGCGCACCGCTCGCCGGCACCTTTTTTGCGACGCCCAAGCCAGGCGACCCCGCGTTCGTGAACGTGGGGCAACGCATTCGCGAGGGTGACTTGGTCGGCCTTGTCGAGGCCATGAAGGTCTTCAATGAAGTCGTGGCCGATGTCGATGGGCGCGTGGCGCGCATTCTCGTGCGCAGCGGTGACGGCGTGGTGGCCGGCCAACCGCTGCTGCGCGTCGATGCCGAGGCCACAACGCCAGGAGGGTACCCCTAGAGCATGTCAGCCGTGATCTCTGCCGTACGCAGCCGGCGTTCCGTCGTGGTGTCCGATGCCCTGCTCATTGGGGCATTCGTGCTGATCATGTGGCCGGCGGCACACGCCAAAGTCGAGGCCGAACCCGTTCCGTACACCTTGCAGGTACTTATGGTGCTGCTGGCCGGCTTGCTGCTCGGCCCGTGGCGTGCGGGCGCCGCCATGGCCCTGTACGCCATCGTGGGGTTTGCCGGCGCGCCCATCTTCGCTCGCGGCGGCGGGCCAGCCTATTTCTTTTCGCCGACCGCCGGCTATATCTATGGATTCGTCGTGGCCGCGGTTGTGGTCGGGCTGACCGCCCAGATCCTGAGCCGGCGCTTCGAGGCATCGTCGGACGGGAGCCAGGGGGTGATCGAGCGCTTCGCCAAAGTCGAGCTGCCGGCCGCGCTGGCGGGCATTCCCGTGATCTATATCTTTGGCGTCAATCACCTCGCCCTGTACTATCTGCTGGCCACCGATCAGTCCAACCCTTGGGGGCAGGCCTGGCTCAACGGAGCTGGGGTATTCATCTGGTACGACGCCATCAAGGCTGCCATCGCTGCCACAATTGTGAGCAGTGCCGGATTACAGAGAGAGGTAAGGCGTGGGGACGTTTGAACGTATAGTGGCCGTGATCGCGGACAAGCTCGACATTCCCGCCGAGGACGTCGCGGAGGAGTCGAAGTTCGTCGAGGACCTTAACGCCGACTCCCTGGACCAGGTTGAGCTGATCATGGCGCTCGAGGACGAGTACGACATCACCATTCCCGATGAGGACGCCCAGAAGATCGTCTCCGTCAAAGACGCGCTGGACTATATCGAGACGAACGTCGAGTCGGGCTAGGGCCGTCGCGGATCGGCGCGCTACGTAGCAGTACCATCGTCGCCGGGGGCGACGGGTCGTGACGCTGGGAGCTAGCCGATGACACTGGTGCAGCCGGCCGAGACCGTTTCAGCCGCCACCCATTTCGAGGCGGCACGCGAAGTTCTCGTGGCCGGCATCTCGGGGGCGGCGCGCGAGAACGCGGCGCTGGGGCGCGCCATGCTCGCCACCAGCGGCGAGGGTCCGTACATCATCGCGCCGGACGGACGGCGCTATCTGGACTACTTCTCGGGCTTCGGCTCGATCATCCTGGGCTATGACCACGCCGGCGTGCGCGCGGCAATCGAGCAGGCGCTCGACATGGGCATCGTCCACGGGCCCGAAACGGTCTACCAGGAGCAGCTCGCTCGTCGCTTGGTGGACCTGGTGCCCGCCGCCGAGATGGTGCGCTTTGCCAATTCGGGCTCCGAGTCCACGATGGCGGCCATCCGTCTGGCGCGGGCGCATACCCAGCGGACGAAGATCCTCAAGTTCGAGGGGCATTTCCACGGCATGCACGAGCACGTGCTCTACAACACGCATCCCGAGCCACGTACGGTCACGCCTGGCGAGATCGTTACGACATCCCCGGACTCCGCCGGCATGCCGCCGGCGTTCGCCGACGCCGTGATCGTGGTGCCGTGGAACGACCTGCGCGCCGTCACGCATGCGTTCGAGCGCCACGGTCCTGACATCGCCGCCGTGATCATGGAGCCCATCAACTACAACGCCGGGGCTCTGCTGGCGGACCCGGCGTACTTGCGGGCGGTACGCGAACTCACGCGCGATCATGGGAGCGTGCTGATCTTCGACGAGGTCTTGTCGGGATTCCGCACGGGTACCGACTGCGCGCAGGGCTTCTACGGCGTCACACCCGATTTGGCCCTGCTTGGGAAGGCCGTGGCGAACGGCGTGCCGCTGGCGGTCATCGCGGGCCGGCGCGAGGTGATGTCGTCACTCGCGCCGTTGGGCCAGTCGGCGCATAGCGGGACCTACTCCGGCCACATCTTCGGCGTCATGGCCGCGCTGGCCACGCTCGACGCGCTGGAGTCGCCCGGCTTCTACGACGGTGAAGCCGGCCTGATGGCGATGTCCGACCGGCTGTACGGCGGATTCCGGGAAATCTTCGCGCGCCGGGGCATTCGCTGCCGGGTGCAGGGCGTGGGCCCGCGATTCGGGCTGTATTTCGGCCTGGACCCCGATGTCGAGCCGCATTCCTATCAAGAGATCGCCCGCCACGATACCGAGGCCCTCAAGCGCTTTGCGCGGGCATGCTACGCGCGCGGCGTGTATTTCCACGTGTACGACGTGGTGGTTGGACACCACGGGTTCGGAGCTGCGCACGACGCACAGGTCATCGACGACACACTGGATCGTGTGGACGCGGCGTGTGCGGACCTGGTGGCCGGCTGAGAGGCGAGACCCTCTAGAAGAACCCCGTGGCGACGGCTGTCTGAGCCCAGGCAAAAACTCCGCCGCCGACGATGCCGAGCACCAGTGTGGCGCCCGCCGTGGCCGCCACGACCGCTGTGTGGAGGTCAGCCACGGCCGCGGAGCCGCTTGGCGCCGCCTCGGCTTCTGGGTCGGTCATGAACATCTCAACGATGACCCGCAAGTAGTAGAACGCCGACACCACGGAGGTCACGACCAGCAGCACGGCGAGCCAGCCCAGATCGGACTCAACCGCCGCCTGAAGAATGTAGAGCTTGCCGAAGAACCCGGATAGCGGAGGAATGCCGGTCAACCCGAGCATGAATACCGCCATCGCAACCGCGGGAAGCGGGGAGCGCTGCATCAGGCCGCGGAATGCGGAGATGCTGTTGCTGCCGGTCTGGTACTCCACGATGTGGGCGACCGCGAACGCCCCAAAGTTCATGAACGCGTATACGAAGCCGTAGAACAGCACGGCCGGCAGCCCGACGAAGTCGAACGAGGCGGCGCCGGTGCTGGCGTCGACGCGCGTGACCGCGGCGAGCCCGACCAACATGTATCCCGTGTGGGCGATGCTCGAATACCCGAGCATGCGTTTGATGTTCGATTGCGAGATGGCCACGAGATTCCCGACCACCATCGTGGCGCTGGCGATGATCGCAATCGCCAAGGCGATATTGGGCACCGGCGAGGGCTCGGCGCCCACTGCGCCGCCCTCGAATCCGAATCCCAGGCCCACGACGCGAGCGAGCAGCGCCACGGCCGCGACCTTCGGACCCACCGAGATGAATGCAGCAAGGGGCGTGGGCGCACCCTGGTAGGCATCCGGCGTCCAGGCGTGGAACGGCACCGCGGCGACCTTGAACCCGAAGGCGACCAGGATGAGCCCAGTCGCGAACAGCATCCACGGGCTGGCGCCAACGACCATGATGCGCTCGGCGAGCTCTGGGAAGTACGTGGTGCCGGTGAGGCCGTAGGTCCAGGCGATGCCGTAGATCAGCACCGCGGTGGCAAACGCGCCCAGAATGAGGTATTTCATGGCCGCTTCCACCGATTCGCGGCGGAATCGGGTCATGGCTGTCAGCACGTACACCGGAACCGCCATCAGCTCCAGCGCGATGAACGCGGTTACCCAATCAACGGCCCCGGCCATGAGCAGCATGCCGCTGAGCGAGAACTGCAGGGTGGCCGCCGTCTCGGTAAACGGGACGCGTTCAAATCTCTGGGCGACGGTGATGACGGCGAGCGATCCGACGACTAGGAACAGTGCGCGGAAGAAGGTGGAGAAGCCGTCGATGACGAGCTGGCCGCTGAATACTTCGAGCGCTCCACCGTCGATGGGTTGACGCAGCGCCATCACGATGCCGGCGGTGGCATTGGCGCCGAGCGCGAGGCTGACCGACCACCAACGGTCGTCGGTGCGCAGCACGGCCGTCCACAGCAGCAGCAGCATGCCGCTTCCGGCGACGATGATCTCCGGCAGAATCCAGGTCAGGTCGGAAGCTTGGACTTCGCCCATGGCGCTAGTTCACCAATCTGGCGGTGGCGCCGGTGATCATGTCGACGAAGGTGGCCGGGTAGATGCCGATCCAGAGCACGAGCACGGCGAGCGCGGCGAAGGCGGCGCCTTCCACGCGGTTCATATCGGTGATCGAGCTGAGGGCGCTGTTGCGCAGGCGACCGAGCACGACGCGCTGGTACATCCAAAGCATGTAGGCGGCGGCGAGCACCACGCCGATCGCCGCCAAGACACCGGCGCCGATGGCGTAGTCGAAGGTGCCGACCAGCACGAGAAACTCGCCCACAAAGCTGCTCAGCATCGGCAGCCCCAGGGAAGCCAGCGTGAAGAATCCAAGCGCGACGGCATACGCGGGCATTCGAGTCACCAGGCCGCCAAGCTCCGCGATCTGGCGCGTGTGCGCCCGGTCGTAAACGACGCCGACGGCAAGGAACAGCGCGCCCGTGACGAGCCCATGGCTCACCATCAGGATGATGGCGCCGTCCATGCCCGTCTGGGAGCCGCTGAAGATGCCCAGGGTCACGAAGCCCATGTGGCTGACGCTGGAGTAGGCGATGAGCTTCTTGAGGTCGGGTTGCACCATGGCCACGAGAGCGCCGTAAATGATGGCAACCACCGAGAGCGCCACGAGCAGCCCCCGGGCGTCGGCCACCGCGTCCGGCGTCATGGGCAGCATGAAGCGCAGGAAGCCGTAGGCGCCCATCTTTAGCAACACGCCCGCCAGCAGCACGCTGCCGCCGGTGGGGGCCTCGACGTGGGCGTCAGGCAGCCAGGTGTGGAACGGGAACATCGGGACTTTGATCGCGAACGCAAGCAGGAAGGCCACGAAGACCCAGCGCTGCAGTCCGATCGCCGCGTCTTGCATCTGTGCCGGAATGGCTTCGATGTCAAAGGTCCCGGTGTTGAACCGGAGCGCCAGGATCGCGACCAGCATGAGCACGCTGCCGGCGAAGGTGTAAAGGAAGAATTTGATCGTCGCGTAGATGCGGCGCTCGCCGCCCCAGATGCCGATCATCAGATACATCGGGACCAGCATCATTTCCCAGAACACGTAGAACAGAATGAAGTCGAGCGTGACGAAGACCCCCATCATTCCGGTCTGGAGAAGCAGGAGGTTGAGGAAGAACTCGCGCGCTCGGCTTTTGACCGTGAGCCACGACGTGGCCGCAACCACGGGTCCCAAGATGCCTGTGAGCAGCACCATCAGGATCGAGATGCCATCCACGCCAAGCTTGTAGGTGATGCCGAGCGCCGGAATCCATTCCGCGGACTCGCCGTGTTGGTAGGCGAACTCCGGATCAAACTCGGTGTTGAAAGTGATGACGACGATGATCGCTAAGACAAGTTGAGCGAGCGTGGCGCCAAACGCCGCCAGGGCCTGCAAATCCCGCGTGCGCGCGAGCAGCACCGTGGGAATACCGATCAGCAGTGGCAGCCACAGCAGGAGCGAGAGCAGGGGGAGGTCGAGCGCGGCTGCGCCGCTCATGTCGCGTTCCCGGTGAAGATCATGAGCCCGCCGATGACCAGCACGATGCCCACGACCATGAGCAGCGCGTAGTTCTGCGCCTGGCCGGTCTGTAGGCGTCGCATCTCTCCGCTCAGACGGCGCGTGACCGCGCCGGACGCGTTGACCAGTCCGTCGATGACGCCGGCGTCAAAGCCCCAGGACACCACGGCTATGGCGCGGGTAGCCATCACCACGAATCCATCGCCGAGGTGGTCCATGAACCACTTGCGCTGGAACAGACCCTCGGCGCCGGGCAACAGGCGGCGCGCAACCGCGGGGATCGGTACGCCGACGCGATACGCCAAGAACGCGAGCGCGACGCCGGAAAGGGCCACCAGGGTCGAGATGATGGCGAGTACGAGCGTGGGCGGATCGCCGACGCCCTCCAAGTGGGTGATGCCGGCCGTCGCGTCGAGGTACCCGTGGAGAAAGCCGTGCTCGGGCGGAATCCCCAGGACGACGCCCCCGGCGATCGCGCCGACGGCCAGCGCGCCCAGCGGCAGCGTCATGACCCAGGGGGATTCATGGGCATGATCGAAGAGCTCCCGATTGCGCGGTTTGCCGTGAAACGTCATCAAGATCATGCGCAGCGTGTAGAACGCCGTCATGAGCGAAACGACGAGCCCGACAATGAAGAACAGCCAGAAGATGCCGGCCCCGTGGTCGGCGGCGAGTGCCGTGCCGGCGGGCGCGGTTGCTTTCAGGAACGCGCTGGCCAGGATTTCATCCTTGCTCCAGAAGCCGGCCAGCGGAAATACGGCGGCCAGGGCAAGACCGCCCAGCACGAACGTTCCGTAGGTCAGCGGCAGCTTGCGCCATAACCCGCCCATCTGACGCATGTCCTGCTCGTCGTTGAGGGCGTGGATGACACTGCCGGACCCGAGGAACAGGAGCGCCTTGAAGAAGGCGTGCGTTACCAGGTGGAAGATGGCGATGGAATACGCACCGGCGCCTAGGGCGAGAAACATGAGGCCCAGCTGGCTCACGGTCGAATAGGCCAGCACGCGTTTGATGTCCGTCTGAACCAGGGCGATGGTGGCGCCGACGAAGGCCGTGACCGTCCCGATGGCGGCGATGAAGATCAGCGCCTCCGGGGCGACCGTGTAGAGCGGATTCATACGCGCGACGATGTAGACCCCGGCGGTGACCATGGTGGCGGCATGGATCAGGGCGCTCACCGGTGTTGGGCCTTCCATCGCGTCCGGCAGCCACACGTGGAGCGGGAATTGCGCCGACTTGCCCATGGCTCCGACGAACAGCAGGAAGGCGATGGCCGTTGTCAGGGTCGGATCTACTTCCCCGACCACCTCGAAGATCTCGCGGTAACCCAGCGTGCCGAAGTGAAAGAACGCCAGGACGATGCCGATAAGGAAGGCAAAGTCACCGATTCGGTTGACGAGGAAGGCTTTCGTGGCGGCGACGTTGGCGCTGTGCCGGTCGTGCCAATAGCCAATGAGGAGGTATGAGCACAGCCCCACCATTTCCCAGAAGACAAAGAGCTGGAGCAAGTTGTCCGACATGACCAGCATGACCATGCTGAAGACGAAGAGCGGAATCCAGGTGTGGAAGCGCGGCTTGGCCGCGTCATGGTCCATGTAGCCCACGGAGTAGAGCGCCACCAGCGCGCTCACGCCCGTAACCACCAGCAACATGACGACGGCAAGTGGATCGAGCAGGAATCCGATGTCGACGGCAAACGTTCCCGAGTCGACCCACGGGTAGAACGTCCAGCCGGGCTGATCGGCGCTGATGCCGCCAATCCAAAGCGCGCCGGTTAGCAGGAATGACGCCAGGATGGCTCCGGTGGACACCCAGCCGGTGAGCGACGGCATGCGCCGGCCGGCCAGGCCGTTGATGACGAACGCCAGCAGCGGCGCCAACGGGATCAACCAGACGACGTCAAACACATCCACCGCCATGCAGCGATTGGCTCAAGGTCATCCGCGCAGATCGTCCAGTTGATCGATGTTCACCACTGGGAACACCCGGCTGAGGGCGACGAGGATCGCCAGACCCACGGCGACCTCCGCGGCCGCCACGGTGAGTGAGAACACCACCATCACGTTGCCGGCCATGTCGTCGAGGAACGTGGAGAATGCGGCCAGCGTGAGGTTTGCGCCGTTGAGCATCAACTCAATCGAGATGAGCATCACGATGATGTTGCGCCGGATCAGCGTTCCCAGGACACCCAGCGAGAACAGCAGGCCGCCGACGACCAGGTAGGCGTTGAGGTCCATCAGGACCCAGCCTCGGCCGTTGGCGACGCGGACTCCGGTTCGGGAAGTTCGTCGGTGCTCGCGGAGGGCGCCTCGAGCTCGCGATCGAAACGCCGCGCCAAAATGATCGCACCGACGGCCGCGACCAAGAGCAGCACGCTGGCGACCTCGAACGGCAACAGGTATTCACTGAAGAGGACCGCGGCGATGGCCTGGGTACTGCCGCCGAGGTCGGAAATGGTCTGGGGAGGAAACGCGCCCAGAAAGGCCTCTCGGACCTCTGGTGTGCCCACGCCCACGAAGACGGCCTCGACCGCCAGCAATGCGGCCAGCGGCAATGCCACCCACCGCTGACGGTGGGTGAAGCGCTCATGCGCAATGCCGCGCATGTCCAGCATCATCAGGGTGAAGAGAAACAGCACGACGATGGCGCCTGCATACACGATGATCTGGACCACCGCCAGGAAGCCGGCCCCCAGGATCACAAATAAGCCGGCGACGTGGAAGATCACGTAGACCAGCGACAGGGCCGAGTGCACCGGATTGCGCAGCGCCAGCACGCCCACGCCGCCGGTCACGGCCATGAAGGCGAGATACCAGAACGCGATGATCTCGGCGATGTTGTCAGTCATCGCCGAACCAGAGTCGAGGGCGCGTACCCGGGCCGATGTTCTGTTCTTCGAGCGATCGGTTCTGAAGATCGTGCTCGTAGATGTCGATCATCTTGAAGCCGTCGATCACGAGCCCGCGGCGATCTTCGGTGACCAGGTGGAAGTCGTGGGTGCGCTGCAGGGCATCCACCGGGCAGGCCTCGATGCAGAAATAGCAGAAGACGCAGCGGCCCACGTCGAAGATGTAGCGGTCAACCACCCGCGTGCCGTCGGGCGCTTCGCTGGTGTCGACGCGGATCACGTCGTTTGGACAGGCCGTCTCGCACAGCCCGCAGCCGACGCACGTCATGCCGTTGGTGACCTCGTCGCGGCGCATGCCTACCTGACCGCGGAACCGATACGCGATGTCGCGCACGTTCTCGGGGTACATGACCGTGGCGGGCCGGCGGCGCCCGACCTTGAACACGGTCGCGAAGCCCTTGAGGATGCCTGAACCTAGCGGCATGGTGATCTCAACTCCATGCCATGCGCAGTCCGGCGGCGACCAGCAGGTTGATGATGCCGATGGGCATCAGCAGCTTCCAGCAGAAGCTCATGAGCTGGTCGTATCGCAGCCGCGGCAGGGCGGCCCGGAGCAACAGGAAGAGGGCTATGAACACGCTGGATTTCAGGAGGAACCAAAAAATGCCGGTCAGACCGTCCATGCCGGGGATCGTCCATCCCAGCCAGCCCCCGAGATAGAGCGTGGTGGTGATCGCCGAAATGAGCAAGATGTTGCCGTACTCCGCAATGAAGAACATTGCGAACCGCATGCCCGAGTACTCCACGTGGAAGCCCGCGACGATCTCGCTCTCGGCTTCCGGCAGGTCGAACGGGGCGCGATTGGTCTCGGCGACGCCGGCGATCACGAAGAGAAGGAACCCCACGAACTGCGGAACGATGAACCATAGCCCACGTTGCTGCTCGACGATGTCGACGAGGCTCAGCGATCCGGCGTAGACGATCACGCCCAGCACCGCGAGCCCCATGATGAGCTCGTAGCTGATGACCTGGGCGCTCGCGCGGAGCGCGCCAAAGTGCGCGTACTTGCTGTTTGACGACCAGCCCGACATCACCACGCCGTAGACGCCCAGTGAGCCCATGGCGAGGAAGAACAGGATTCCGACGTTTAGGTCGACGGCCCACAGTCCGATCTCTCGTCCAAGGTCGACCTTCGGTCCGATGGGCACGATGGCCCACGCGGCCAATGCCGGCACCACCAAGAACACCGGTCCAAACCAATAAACAAGCTTGTCGGCGCCGCGAGGAATGAGGTCTTCCTTTGCGCCGAGCTTGAGACCGTCGGCAATCGTCTGCAGCGTTCCCGTCCACCCCACGCGATTGGGGCCGATGCGCGATTGCAGACGGCCGAGGGTCCAGCGTTCCAGGAGAATGAGCACCATCGGTGTGAGGAGAAAGATCAACAGGATGACCAGGCACTTGATGACGACGATGAGCCATTCCAAGCCGTCCATCGCCTAGCGCTTTGTCACTTGCACGGGAATGCCGTTGGGGGCTGCGGAATCGAGCCGGCGCGGTGGCGCTTCGAGAAACCGGTCGGGCAGGTTGACGACCCCACGCGGGACGCGGCTCGCCACCAGGGTCTTCAAATTCAGCGCTCCGGCGTGTGATGCCAGGCTGATCGCGTCGCCATCCGTCACGTTGAGATTCTTGGCGTCCTCGGGATTCAGCTCGGCGACGGCGTCCGGCAGCATCAGGGCCAGGCTGGGCGCGCGGCGGCCAGCAACGCCGGCGGTATACAGGTGCTGCTCGGTCGAGAGGGTGAAGGTCCCCCCGTTGATCGCGGGAGCAAGCGCCCCATTGAAATCGCCGACGGGTTCCCCACCCTCGATGTCCGGCATGCGCCACAGGCGTTCGATCTCCTGGGAGATCGGCTCATGCGAGCGCCAGCCAAAGTCGTTGCCCAGCGCGGCGGCCAGCCGGGCGATGATCTCCCAGTCCGGCCGCGCATCGCCGACCGGGATGATGGCGGGCGCGAGGGGCCCGCGCCGACCCTCGAAGTTGGTGAAGTGGCCGCCTTTTTCGGCGAACGAGGCGCCCGGAAGCACGACGTCGGCCAACTCGGCCGTGGGGCTCATGAAGATGTCTTGCACGATCAGCAGCTCGAGATTCGCCAGGTTCTCGCGCATGGCGTCCGGATCGCCGGCGCTGCTCACCAGGTCCTCGCCCATCACGTAGAGCGCTCGACCGCCGCCCTCCAACAATTCGGAGAGCGAAGCCCCTGACTCCTCGAGCGCCGGCGCGCCGGTCACGGCTTCTACCTCGGCGCGCGCCGCGGCATCGGCGACCGGCCGCAGTCCCGGGAGCGTGTCGGGAGCCATTCCCGCAAGCAGCGTGCCCACCGTATTGGCCCGTTCCGCCAGCGGGAACAGTCGCACGTCCGCATGGGCCTGCGCCAGGCTGGCCGCGGCTCGCGCCACTTGCGAGGCGCGGCCCAACGTCCAGACTCCGGTATCCCATACGACGGCGACGGAACCGGCCGCGTCGAGCAGTCTGCGCATGGCGCCGAGCGCTGCTTCGGATACGCCGGTCGCGTCCTCGGAAACATCGTCGTGTCCGGCCAGGGCGGCCAGCAATGCCGCCTCGCCGCCCGGTCGCACCCGCACCGTTTCGGCGGCGTATCGATCCAAGGTGCTTGCGAGCCGGGTTGCCATGAGCAGTTGGCGGCCGTCCCGCCGCACGGCGCGTTTGATGTGTGCGCCCACGACGTTGTGGGTCTGGCCGATATCGGCGCCGACCACCAGAATCACGTCCGACTCGAGCAGTTCATTCTGTGTTCGCAGCAGGGCCCCAGACCCCAGCACGGATGCGAGGGCGTGGAATGTCTCGTGAAAGCCGCTTGCCTGGCTGTAGACGTTGTTGCTGCCGATGACCTGGCGCATGAATCGCTGCAGCGCGTAGTTGTCCTCGTTCGTGCAGTTCGGCGAGCCGACCGCGCCAACCGCGCTGGGCCCGTGGCGGTCGACCACGCCGCGCAGCCGGCTGCTCACGTGAGAGATGGCCTCATGCCAGGTCGCCGGCTGTAGCCGCCCGTCCCGCCGAATCAGCGGTTGCGTCAACCGGTCGCCGCTATTGACAAACGAGTGGCCAAAGAAGCCTTTGGCGCAGAGGATGCCGTTGGCCGGTTCCTCAAGCCCGTTCGTGCGCGTGCGGACGACGTCGCCGTGGCGCGACTCCACGAGCAGCGAGCAGCCAACGGAGCAGTGCGGGCAGGTCGAGGCGGTCTTGTCGGTCTGCCAACTCCGCGCCGCGTGCTTGAACGGTCGGCTGAGCAGCGCGCCCACCGGGCAGGTTTCGATGCACATGCCGCAGCGTTCGCAGTCCATCTCCTTGTGCTGCGCCGGCGCGATGAACGTGCCGATCGCTCGGTGGACGAAGTCAAGGGCGTATACGCCGATCTGCTCGTCGCACATCCGCACGCAGCGACCGCACAGGATGCAGCGGTTGTGGTTGATGAGGATGACCTCATTGAGGATTTCCTCGGGATGCGCCTTGGGGATGGTTTCGTAGGGGCTCTGATGGATTTCCTGAGCGAAGGTCTCGTCCTGCAACTCGCACGTGCCGGCTTGGTCGCAGTACGGGCAGTCCAGGGGGTGGTGCTGCAGCTGCAGCTCGATCACATGCTTGCGGATGTCCTTGATCGCCCGGCTATTCGTCACCACCGTCATGCCGGGCGCGGCCTGCATGGTGCAGGAGGCCATTGGCCGCGGCGGTCCCGGCTGGATCTCCACCACGCACATGCGGCAGGCCCCATATGGGTCGAGTCTCGGGTCGGTGCAGAGCGTCGGAATCTCGACCCCAATCGACTCGCAGGCCTGCAGCACGGTCGAGCCCGCCGGCACCTGTACCTCGATGCCATCGACCGTCAGGCTGATGAGTTCGTTGCTCATCGGTCCACCTCACCTAACACAATGTCGATGCTTCCAATGAGCGCCACCGTGTCGGCGATCAGGCCGCCGATGGCCGCATCCTCCATGACGGCGAGATTGACGAACGACGGTGAGCGCACGTGGCAGCGATAGGGCATCCCGCTGCCATCGCTCACGAAGAAATAGCCCAGCTCGCCCTTCGGGGACTCAATGGCGAAGTACGCCTCGCCGGCCGGGGGCTGCACGCCGTGCATGACCAGCTTGAAGTGATTGATCATGGCTTCCATGTCAAAGGGCACCCGCCCCACGTCAGGCGGAACCAGGTCGGGGCGGTCCGCGTTGGACGGAGCGTCTGGCGGCAGGTCGCGCAGGTGCTCCATGCACTGCCGCACGATGCGTGCTGCCTGATACATCTCGTTCAGCCGTACCAAGTAACGCGCGTAGACATCGCCCTCCGGGAACACCGGGATCTCGAAATCAACCAGGTCATAGGCGGCGTAGGGCCGCGCCTTGCGCAGGTCCCATGCGATGCCCGATCCACGCAGACTCGGGCCGGTGAGCCCGTAGCTCAGGGCCTGCTCGGCGGGAATGACGCCCACGCCGCGGGTGCGGCTCTCGAAAATCTCGTTGCGGGTCAGGAGACTGTTGAGCTCGTCGAGGGTGTAGCTGTCGAGAAACGCGTCGACGTTCTCGACCCAGCTCTCGGGCACGTCGTGCGGGCCGGTGCCTCCCACCCGCATGAATGACGTGGTGAGGCGCGCGCCGCAGGCCTGCTCGAAGAGATACAGGATTTTCTCGCGCTCGCGGAGGGACCAGAGGAAGGCCGACATGGCGCCGATATCCAGCGCGTGAGTGCCGATCCAGATGTGGTGCGAGGCCAGCCGGGAAAGCTCGGCAATCGCCGTGCGGAGCAGCTTGGCCCGCAGTGGAATCGCGTCCTCCATGCCCATCAGCTTCTCGATGGCCATCAGGTAGCCCATGTTGTTGGACGGTCCGGCGGTGTAGTCCATGCGGTCGGTGAGCGTGATGCCGCCACGGTAGTCGTGGGTCTCGATGAGCTTCTCCACGCCGCGGTGCAGATATCCCACGTCAGGGGTGCACTTGGTGACGGTCTCGCCGTCGACCTCGATGAGCAGACGCATCACGCCGTGCGTGCTCGGGTGCTGCGGTCCCATGTTGAGCACCATCTGGTTCTCGCTGACCTGCTCGATGTCGCCGAACATGCTGGCGGTGCCCGTTTCGGCGGTCATGAGCCCGGTCCTCCCGGACTCGGCTCGTCCCAGAAGTCGTCGGGGTCAAGGTGTCCGAACAGATCGTTGCGATGGGCATCCTCGGGGAACGTCGGGCCTTCGACCGGGTAGTCCTTGCGCAGTGGATGGCCTTCGTACTCGTCGGGCAAGAGCACGCGGCGGGGGTCCGGGTGGCCCTCGAATCGAATGCCGAACAGATCGTGCACCTCGCGTTCGAGCCAGCGCGCCGATTGGTAGGTGTGGGCCAGGGTGCCGACCGCGCCACCGTCGCACACGCGCGCTTTCACCCGCAGGAACAGATTGTTGCTGAGCGAGCGGTACTGGTAGACCAACTCGAATTCGCGCCCGGCATCAGCGGGCCAGTGCACGGCCGTGATGTCGACAAGTTGCTCGAAGCGCAATTCGACGTCATCGCGCAGCGCTTGAGTCAGTGCGGCGATGGCGTCCGGAGTGATTTCGACGACGGGATCGCCGCGGACCACGCGGCCGTTCTCAAATGCTTCGCCCGCGAGCTCGCGCACGCGGCTAACCACGGCCGCCGCGTCGATCGTCGGGGTGGGTGCGATGGCGATCACGGGCTAGCGCCTCCAGTCCAAGGCGCCCTTGCGCCAGGCGTAGACGTACCCGACGCCGAGGATTCCGATGAACACGACCGCCTCGATGAACAAGAAAAGCTGGTCGTCAAGGTTGCTGTAGAGCACGACCCACGGATAGAGGAACGCGAGCTCGACGTCAAAGACGAGGAACAGCATGGCCACGATGTAGAACCGGACGTTGTGGCGGCCGCGCGTATCCCCGATCGGGGCCATCCCGGATTCGTAGGCGTCGCCCTTCACCCGATCTGGGCGGCGCGGTTTGAGCACCATGGTGCCCACGAAGCTGCCGATGGTGAAGAGGAGCGCGAGCGCGATGAGAATGACAACAGCGATCCAGGAGGGCATTAGGTCGCGCTGCTACCCCTCGTCGGTTGACAGTTGGTGAGAGATTTCACAAGCCGGCACTCATGATACGCACCGCGCCCCGCCCGCGCCACGCCGTCCATCGGTGAGCGCGTGGGTGAGCGATTCCACCTCCATGGAGAGATCCACGTTTGAAACCCGGACGCCGCGAGGAACACGAAGTTTCACCGGTGCGAAATTGAGAATGGCGTGCACGTCCGCGGCCACCACTTGATCGACGACGGCCTGCGCGGCCTCGGCGGGCACGGCCACCAACACGATTGCCACGCCCAGCCGCCGGGCCTCGCTCTTGAAACTGGCGACGTTGGACACTCGCACGCCCTCAACCACCGTGCCGATTTTGGCGGGATCAACGTCGAACGCCGCGGCGATCTTGTACTCCGGCCCGTGAAATCCGCGATACGCGAGCAGGGCCTGGCCGAGATTCCCGGCGCCCACGAGGCCGAGGGGCCACGAGCGGTCGATTCCGAGAATGCTGGCGAGCTGCGCACGCAGCGAATCTACGGAGTACCCGACCCCGCGCGTGCCAAACGAGCCGAAGTACGCCAAGTCTCGACGGACCTGCGCCGCCGTTGATCCGGCCAGGTCGCTTAACACCTTCGACGACACGTGCGACACGTCCCGCTCCACCAGCGCGCCAAGGGCGCGGTAGTAGGCGGAGAGCCGCCGCACGGTGGTCGGTGGCACACGTTGCGACGAGCGGCGATCTGCCATGCGATGGCGCCAAGATTCCCGCAGGCGGCACCACGACCGCGAGACGGCGGCAATCTAGCATGCTTGATCTTGCCGGGCTCGCGGCGGATACCATGTGACCGGCTCGAAGGTGGGGAAGGGAGCGTGCTGAGATGACTGCAGAGCGTAGCTTTGGCATTCCAGGGGTCCCGTTTCCGGTTGGGGTGGAGTACTACCGCGCTCCGATCCCCAAGCTCGATGTCTGGGACGACGACTTCGCGCGATTGCGCGCCGCGGGATTCGACATTGTCCGCAGCTTCTCCTATTGGAACCACATGGAGCCGCGGCCGGGCCAGTATGAGCTGGAGGACTTCGACCGCCTGTTCGATCTGGCTGAGAAGCACGATCTCCAGGTCTGGCTCGACATCACGCTGGCGACGCACGGGGCCTGCCCGGAGTGGCTGACTCGCGAGCATCCCGACATGCGGATCGTCACCTACAGCGGGGAACCGGTAGCGCCGACTGCGGGCGCGGCCACGCCGCAGGGCTCGCAGATTCACTGCTACGACCACCCGGCCTGGCGCGACTACGGGGGTGCGCTGCTGCGCCACGTGGTGACGCGCTACCGGGAGCGGCCCAGCTTGCTGATATGGGGCCTTTGGGACGGTGTCGGCCTGGCGTCGGCACGCGGGTATCCCTGCTACTGCCGGCACACCCTGGCGCGGTACGAGGCGTGGCTGCGCGAGCGCTTCACGCTGGACGAGCTCAACGAGCGGCTGCTGCGGCGCTACCGCCGCTGGGAGGACGTGGAGCCGCCGCGGTCGAATGGGAACGTGGTGGAGATGCTGCTGTACCGGCGGTTCCACTACGAAAACCTGGCCGGTTACCTGCAATGGATGGTCGACGAGACCAAGCAGATCGATCCCGACCATGAGACCCGCTCCCACGGCGCTTGGTCTCCTCGGCCCTGGGACGAGGGCTGCGCGGCCATTGCGGACAGTTGGGGCATGTCCATGCCCTCGAACAACCTGCTGACCTCCAGAGACCCGCACCAGATTTCGGGGCGAGCGTTTGGGTTTGATTGGTCACGCAGCGCGGGCAAGCACGGGCGCTGGTGGAACGAGGAGATCTACGCGGGCATGTCACGCGGCGGGGTTAGCTGGAAGAAGCAATCCGACCCGCGCGAGCTGACCACGCTGCTGTGGATGACCCTGGCGCACGGCGCTTCGGGGGCCATGTTCTGGCAGCACCGGCCGGAATACCTCAGCTTCGAGTCGCCCGGCTACAACCTGGTGGCGCTGGACGGAGAGCCTACGCCGCGATTCGCGGCCGTGACACGGGCCATCCAGCAGATCGGCGGCCTGCGCGAGCACTTGCCGCTGGAGTGCCCGCGCGCCGAGGTGGGGATTGTCTATCACTCTGAGTCGCAGGAGCTATTTGGCTACAACGACGAGGACGAGCGCTTCCTGGCGGACCTGCGGGGCGTGTACCGCACGCTGTGGACGCACGGCGTCCCAGCGGACGTGGTCACCCCGCGGATGGACTGGACGGGCTACCGGTTGCTGTTCCTGCCCAACGTGACGCTGATGACTGATGAGGTGCGGGAGCGGATTGAGCAAACGCTGGAGCAGAGCCCGCAAACCCGGCTGGTGGCGGAGGGCAGCTTCGGGCTGTACGCGGGCGACGGGCAGTCCAGCTACGGCCCGCCGGAGGGCCTGGCGGAGCGGCTGGGGGTGCGGGTGGCGGACTTCTCGGCGGTGACCGAGTACGACATCGAGCAGGGACGCAACGATGTGCAGACGCCACACGGTCGGCACGCGATCACTAGCCCCTGCGGCTACGCCGTGCTGGAGCCGCGGGGGGAGACGCGCGCGATTGCCTCCCTCGACGGGGCCACGGTCGGGGTGCAGACCGCGGATGGCCGTTTCACGTGGTACGGGCTGAGCCTGTCGGCGGGGTTCGGCGACGTGGGGCAGCCGGAACTGGTGATGGGGCTGCTGGATGAGGCCGGCATCGCGGCGCCGGTGGCGATTGAAGGCGACCGGGTGGTGCCGGTGGTGCGGCGCTCGCGGCAGGGTGGCTGGCTGGTGTTCGTGTTCAACATGGAGCGGGCCGCGGCGCAAGTGAAGCTGTGCCCGCGCTCGCGGACCACGCGGGCGCGCGACCTGATCGCAAGGGCCGATCTTGCGGTCGAGGACAACGCGTTCCAGCTGAAGATCGACCGGTGGGAAGTCGCCGTCATCCACTGCACCGAGGATTGAGCGGAGCGGGGGAAACATTATCCGGCTGGTCATGTGGGATCGGCGAGAAATCGCGGGCGGCAGTCCGCTGGCCATGAGCAGAGGCCGGCACGCGGATGAAAGGACCGAGTCAGATGTCTGACCAGGAGTTCTTCGGCATTCCAGGGATCCCGTTTCCGGTTGGCGTGGGGTACTACCGCGCCCCGATGCCGAAACTCGACCTCTGGGACGACGATTTCGCGCGTTTGAACGCCGCGGGCTTCCGCATCGTCCGCAGCTTCACCTATTGGAACCACATGGAGCCGCGACCGGGCCAGTATGAGCTGGAGGACATTGACCGGCTGTTCGATCTGGCGGCCGAACACGATCTCCAGATTTGGCTCGACATCATTCTGGCCACGCACGGAGCCTGCCCGGAGTGGCTGACCCGCGAACATCCCGACATGCGGGTGGTCACTTACCGCGGGGAACGGGTATCGCCGACCGCGGGCGCGGCCACGCCGCAGGGCTCGCAGATGCACTGCTACGACCACCCGGCCTGGCGAGAATACGGGGGCGCGCTGCTGCGCCACGTGGTGACGCGCTACCGGGAGCAGCCGAGCCTGCTGATCTGGGGGATCTGGGACGGGATCAACCTCACGTCGGCATTCTGTCGCGACAGCGACGGATATCCCTGCTACTGCCCGCACACGCTGGCCCGGTACGAGGCCTGGCTGCGGGAGCGCTTCACGCTGGACGAGCTCAACGCGCGCCTGCTGCGCCGCTACCGCCGCTGGGAGGATGTGGAGCCGCCGCGGTCGAATGACAACGTGGTGGAGATGCTGCTGTACCGGCGATTCCACTACGAAAACCTGGCCGGCCACCTGCAATGGATGATTGACGAAACCAAGCGGCTTGATCCGGTCCACGAAACCCGCTCCCACGGCGCTTGGTTCCCGCGGCCGTGGGATGAGGGCTGCGCGGCCATTGCGGACAGTTGGGGCATGTCCATGCCCTCGAACAACCTGCTGACCTCCAGAGATCCGTACCAACTCGCGGATCGCGCGTTCGGGTTCGACTGGTCGCGCAGCGCGGGGAAGCAGGGGCGCTGGTGGAACGAGGAGATCTACTCGGGCATGTCGCGAGGCGGGGTTAGCTGGAAGAAGCAATCCGACCCGCGCGAGCTGACCACGCTGCTGTGGATGACCCTGGCGCACGGCGCTTCGGGGGCCATGTTCTGGCAGCACCGGCCGGAATACCTCAGCTTCGAGTCGCCCGGCTACAACCTGGTGGCGCTGGACGGAGAGCCTACGCCGCGATTCGCGGCCGTGACACGGGCCATCCAGCAGATCGGCGGCCTGCGCGAGCACTTGCCGCTGGAGTGCCCGCGCGCCGAGGTGGGGATTGTCTATCACTCTGAGTCGCAGGAGCTATTTGGCTACAACGACGAGGACGAGCGCTTCCTGGCGGACCTGCGGGGCGTGTACCGCACGCTGTGGACGCACGGCGTCCCAGCGGACGTGGTCACCCCGCGGATGGACTGGACGGGCTACCGGTTGCTGTTCCTGCCCAACGTGACGCTGATGACTGATGAGGTGCGGGAGCGGATTGAGCAAACGCTGGAGCAGAGCCCGCAAACCCGGCTGGTGGCGGAGGGCAGCTTCGGGCTGTACGCGGGCGACGGGCAGTCCAGCTACGGCCCGCCGGAGGGCCTGGCGGAGCGGCTGGGGGTGCGGGTGGCGGACTTCTCGGCGGTGACCGAGTACGACATCGAGCAGGGACGCAACGATGTGCAGACGCCACACGGTCGGCACGCGATCACTAGCCCCTGCGGCTACGCCGTGCTGGAGCCGCGGGGGGAGACGCGCGCGATTGCCTCCCTCGACGGGGCCACGGTCGGGGTGCAGACCGCGGATGGCCGTTTCACGTGGTACGGGCTGAGCCTGTCGGCGGGGTTCGGCGACGTGGGGCAGCCGGAACTGGTGATGGGGCTGCTGGATGAGGCCGGCATCGCGGCGCCGGTGGCGATTGAAGGCGACCGGGTGGTGCCGGTGGTGCGGCGCTCGCGGCAGGGTGGCTGGCTGGTGTTCGTGTTCAACATGGAGCGGGCCGCGGCGCAAGTGAAGCTGTGCCCGCGCTCGCGGACCACGCGGGCGCGCGACCTGATCGCAAGGGCCGATCTTGCGGTCGAGGACAACGCATTCCGGCTCGAGATCGGTCAGTGGGAGGTCGCCGTCATCCACTGCACCGCGGACTGACGGCGGCCGGGATTCGGCCAACGGCTCGGCCGAGGCCGGCAGCTCCTATTCCTGCGCCGCCTCGGCATTCCGCAGGCACCAGACGCTGCCTTCCAGCGTCCCGGCGACCAGCACGTCCTTGCCGGCTTCGTCGGGCGCAAGCGCCAGGCAGGTGACCGGATGCGCCCCCATGCCGGCCTGCAGCCGGCGCCATATGCGGCCGCGGTCCACCGATCTGAAGACGCCGCGAGTCGTGGCCGCATACAGGGTGTCGTTTTTGGCGAACCGTGCCGAAGCCGCCACCGCGATGACCGACAAGCGTGTCTCGGTGGGCCGCGTCGTGCGCCAGGACCGCAGACGGCGACCCACCGACGTGATCACGTCACGACCGGTAGCGATAGCTATGAAATCGTCCGTGTCGCCGTACGTGGGCGGGATTGCCAGCGAGACCCAGCCGTCACCCTCGTGTTCGAAGATGCGGCTCCAGGACGCGCCACGATCCGTCGAGCGGTACACCGCGACCATGCCGTCGCCCGCGGTGGCGGCGAAGACCGTGCCGTCCAAGGCGAAGTTCGGCGAGAACGCCACCGTCACCACGTTCTTGCGCGCGAAGCGCTCGGCCGACCTCGACCATGACGTTCCACCGTCGTGCGACAGCGCCAACGCGCCGTCGGCGCCCCCGACGGCAATGGCATGGCCGGCACGTGGATCGGACGCGATGGCCAGGCCGAGGGGCATGACATCTCGCGGCAGACCGGCCACCGGCGTCCATGTCCGCCCGCCGGCGCGGCTCTCCATGAGGCTCGCCCCGGCGATCGCCAATACCCGGCGATCAGCCGGGAATGTCGGTGAGAAGGCCAGTGACGTCACGCTCAGCTCGCCCAGCCCGTCGCTGGCCGGCGACCAGGTCGCCCCGCCGTCGGTTGAGCGCAGCACGCCTTCGGCCGCCGTGCCGGCAAGGAGGGTGCCGTCGGACTCAAATTCAGGTGACAACGCCAGCGCCAAGACCGGGCGGCTCATCACGCCCACGTTGGAAGGCTGCCAGGACTCGCCGCCGTCCGCCGAACGAAGGACGCCGCGCTCGTGCAGACCGGCCAGCCACACCTGGCCGTCCGGGTCGACGCAGCTCGTGAGGGCCAGGACCGAAGGTGCATCCGCGGCTGCCGCCAACGGCTGCCATGAGTCGCCTCGATCACGCGACTGCATGAGGCCACCCTCTGCCGTGGCAACCATCAGTGTCTGGTCGGCGCTGAAGTCCGCCGACGCCGCGATGGCATTGACGCTGGCTTCGGCGCCCACAGCTTCGAGCCGGCGCAACGCGCCCGCGTCGATGGACCGCCAAAGCCCCCCACCCTCGGTCCCCACGAACAACGTGGGATCGCTCGAGCTGGGCGCGAAGGCGATTGCCTGGACCGGCAGGCTGGCCGGATAGCCAGCCACGGCGAACCATCGCCGCGCCTCTCCCAACCACTCATACAGGCCGTCGGCGCCGCCCGCAAACAGCAATCCGCGGCCCTCAGGCCCGAGGTGAGCGGCTAGTGCATTGACGCCCAGATCGGCGAGACCCTGGTTGGCGGCATTCCAGGTACGTCCCCGGTTGGTGGTGACGTACACGCCGTCCTGGCTGGTACCAGCCAGGATCATGCCGTCGCTTGCGTAGGTCGGCGAGAACACCAGCGCGGTGACGTCCGGCCTCTGACCCCAGAAGTCCTGTTCACGCCAAGATGCTCCGCCGTCCACCGAGAGGAAGGCGCCAGCGCCTGCGGTGCCGACAATCAGCGTGGAATCGCTGTCGAATGTGGGCGAGACGGCAGCCGCCTGTACGAAGCGGCCGCCCAGTGCGCCCACCTTCTCCCACGTTTGCCCGCCGTCGCGGCCAACAAACAACCCGCTCAGGGTTCCGGCGATCACGGCCTGGCGGTTTGCCCCCAGCGGCCCAGTGGCCAGCGCCGTCACCGTGCCGCACTCGGCCGTTGTCAGCGGTATCCAAGTCTTCGGCCCGTCAGCATCCGTCATCATCCACTCCAGACCCGACCGCCCCGTCATTGTCCTAGGTGAGGGGTCCGTATGGCGGAGAGTACTTGCTGGAGACCGGCCCGTCCCGACGTGCCGCGAAGCGGCCCGGCGCACGGACGCGGTCTCGCAGGAATTCGCCGCGGGCCATCGGCTCCCGGCCTGCCGGTAGAATCGGCTTCACCGGCGAGTGCAACGTTGCCGGGCGGTCCGTGACTCGGGTGGCCGACGTGAGGAATGGCATCCGTTCCCTGGGGGCTCTCGTCCTGGCAGCCCTCACCCTGGCTGGCTGCGAGTTTTTTGCGGAGAGCGAACCGAGCGCGCCCGCTCTGATCACAGCGCCTCCCAGCTATCTCGATCGTCCCACGGTCCAGGTCGAGCGCGGCCGGATCGAGCAAGACATCCGCCTGGAGGGCCGAGTCGCGGCCGAACTGGAGACGGCGCTCTCCTTCGATGTTCCGGGGCTGCTCAAGGTGATCCACGTGCGGCGCGGTGAGGCGGTGCGGGCCGGCGACGTGGTGGCAGAGCTGGACACCGGTGGTAGGGCAGAGGAAACCGCGGCGGCGCGGAAGGACCTCGAAAGCGCCGAGCAGCGGCTGAACACCGGCGAGACCGAACTCTTCGAAGAACAGGCAGCGGCCGAGGAGGCGTTATTGCTGGCTCAGAGCCAAGTCTTCGCCCGGCAGCAAGTGCTCGATGCGCTGCTGGCCGGACCCTCGCCGGCACGCGTCGCCTCCGCGCAGGCAGCGGTTACCGAGGCGGAAGCGGCGGTTGCGGAGCGCAGTGCGGAGGCGCGCCGCATCGAGGACACGCTGCCGGCGGCCATCGACGCCGCCCGGGCCGACGTGGAGGTCCACGCGCTGCGGCTGTTGAGCGCTCAAGACGAGTTGCGGCGGATGCAGGGGCAGAGCGCGCCGGCATCTGAGCAGGCCCTGGCAGCGGCCGAGCAGGCCGTGGCCGCCGTGACGCTCGCCTTGGCACGGGCGCGCTACGAGCTCTCCCTGCTCGAACGTTCCGAGGGTCCGCCCGCGCTGCAGGTGGCGCGGGCTTCAACGGCAAGCGCGCAGGCGGAGTTTTCCAAGGCCAACGCCGCGCTGGAAGCCCTGCGGGCCGGAGCGGACGAGGCCGCGATCGAGCACGCGCGTACGGTCCGGCAGGCCGCCATTCTCCGGCGCGATGCCGCCCAGCGATTGCTGGATGCTCTCCAGACCGGCGAGCTCGGGAAGGCTCACGAGGTCGCGACGCTGCGCGAAGCGGCCGCGGCTGCCCGTTCGAGGCTGGCGGAGCTGCAAGCGCCAACGTCCGACCACCGACTCACGGCCCCGTTTGACGGTGTGGTGACGTACGTGCCTCGCGTGCCGGGCACCGATGTGAAACCGGCTGAGGCGATCGTTGAGATGGCAGATGTGAGCACGCTGGTGGTGCGAGCCAGCGTTCCTCGCGGGAATCAGCCTCAGCTTGCGGTGGGGCAGGCGGTGGACGTGGTCATAGGTGGACTCGAGGGGATGGTCTTCCAGGGGCGGGTGGCCGTGCTGCCGCACGAGGTTGGGGCGCCGGGCGGGGGCACCGTGCGCATCGACGAAGCGAAGATCACCGTGGATTGGGCCGACGCGGACGTCGAGATCGGGATGCGCGCGGTCATGAAGATCACTTTGGAGGTCAAGGACCAGGTATTGAAGGTTCCCATCACGGCAGTGCGAACGGTGAACCTGCGCCAGTTTGTTGAGGCGCTCGTCGATGGGCGGCGCCGCAGCCTGCCGGTGCGCACCGGCATCCGCAGTGACTCCGAGATCGAGATCATTGACGGGGTCGAGGAAGGCACCGTCATCTTCGAGTCCTACTAGCCTTGACGTTCACGCGGGCGCTCGCGGCACTGGTTCTCCGGCGTCTGCACAGCAGCGGGCCCGCGATGCTGATCGTGGCGATGGGTATGTGGGTCAGTGTGGCCTTGGTGACCGCGGTGCCGCTCTTTGCCGGGGGCTTCAGCGACTCCTTGCTCAGACGTGAGATCGAAAATTCACGCATCCCGCTCGTGTCCAGTGTCGTCGTGCGCCACGCCGAGGGTCAGTCGCAGCAGCCGTCGATGGGGCGAGCGGGATATCAGCACGCCTCGGAGGTGTTGGGTACCCGGCTAGCCGACCGGGTTGGACTCCCTGAGCGACAACGGGTGAGCTATCTGCAGTCGGACCGGATGCCCGTCGAGGCTTTTGCGTCAACCGGTGAGCCGCTGCGGCCGTCCTCGTTCATTTTCGGGTTCCTCGCGACGATGACCGGGATGGTCGACAACGTCGAGCTGGTGGAAGGGCGGCTGCCGGCGGAGCCGGTCAGGTCGGCCCAGGACTCGTCCGGCGCGCGGATCGTGCTTCTCGAAGGAATGATGTCGTCGCGCGCGCTGGACGATCACGGTCTGCTGGTTGGAGACCGGATCGAGCTGACCCACAACGACGCCCAGACGACGGGATCATTCGTTGTCCGCGTTGAGATCGTGGGCCGCTTCGTCCCCAAGGACCCCGACTCGATCTATTGGTTCACGGAGATCGGCGACTTCGACCAGGGTGCGGTAATCGTTGACCGCGATGCCTTCGTGAGCGGCCTCCTGGTCCTTCGCCCCAGCCTCTACGGTGAGGCTGCCTGGTACTCGAACTTCGATCCGGACGCCATCCGCGCCGCGAACTATCAGAGCATCATCGGCGGGCTGCGCCGACTTGACCCGCTGGCGGAGACCATTGCACCAAACGCGGTCGTGGAAACGGGACTGGACCGCATCCTCGTCGCCGCGGATCAGCAGCGAACCACCGTCGAGCTCACGTTGTTCGTCCTCAGCGCGCCCGTCGTGGGCCTCGTCCTCTACTTCATGGCGCTCTCGACCGGGATGGTCGTGGACGGGCAGCGCGCAGAGATCGCCGTTCTCAAGAGCCGGGGCGCCAGCACGCGACAGGTCGTGGCCGTCCACCTCTTGCAGAGCCTTCCGTTGGCCGGACTGGCGATTGCCGTGGGGCCGATCCTCGGCATGGGAATAGCCCAGGCGATGGGGAAGACGCTCGGCTTTCTTGAGTTCACGAATCGGGCCGACCTGCGGTTGGAGTTGACGGCAGGCCACTATGGGCTGGCCGCGGCCACCGCAGGGCTTGGCGTTCTCGCCATGCTGACCCCGGTAATCAGCGCCGCGCGTCGATCGATCGTGACCCATCGGCAGGAGGTCGCGCGGGTTCGGCGGAGGCCGTTCTATCAGCGCTTCTTCCTAGACCTCGGGCTGCTGGGGTTGGCTCTCTATGGCTACGCCGCGCTGCGCACCTGGGAGGCCCTGCCGGACGTGGGTCCCGAGGCCCAACCCTTTGCGCGAACCCTGCTCGTGCTCATCCCCATCGTCTTCATCTTGGCCGGCGCCCTGGTCTTCCTGCGGCTGGTCCCTTGGATCATTCGCTTCATGATCTGGGCGGGATCACGCATGGATGGCGTCGTGTTATTTCTGGGTCTGCGGCGGATGGGGCGGCGGGCGGGTCCGTTCACGGGACTGATGATCTTGCTGATGTTGACGTTCGGCACCGGGACGTTCAGCGCGTCGATGGCAGCCACCATCAACCGGAATTTGGAAGACAGCGCCTACTACCAGATTGGCGCGGACGCCTTCTTCAATGAGTACGGCGAATTCGATGACGCCCAGCAGATCTGGCACATGCCCCCGATCGAGGGGCATCTGGACGCCACCGACGGCGGCTCTCCCGCGGTGGACCGGGTGGCTCGCCTTTGGCGTGATGACGCTGTCGTCAGACTGCTGGGCGGACCGCTGGCCTATTCACGCTCGGTGACGCTCTACGGCGTGGACCCGGGTCCGTTCGCCCAAACTGCGTGGTGGCGCCGCGATTTCGCACCCGCGTCACTTGAGGCGCTGATGAACGCGATGGTCACCGACGATCGTGCGTTGCTGGTCGATCGACGTCTACTCGCGGAGCTCCCCGATCTGCAGGTGGGTGATCCCGTCGACGTGCTGGTCGGTGAGCAGGAACTGGGGTTCTTCGTAGCGGGTTGGATCGAGACCTTCCCCACCCACTATGCAGACGAGGGCTTCTTCGCGGTGGCGGACCTTGGGCGCCTCGAACAGTCGTTGGGGGAATCACCGTGGGACGTGCTGGCCCGACTGCGACCTGACGTGAGAGCCGGCGAGCTCGTGGGCGGTTTGCGAGAGCTGGGCTTCCGCGTAATCCAGGCGTTCGATGCGCGTGAGTTGCTTGCGAGCGCGCGCAACGATGCCACCCGGATTGGAACCTTCGGAATCCTCACGGCCGGGTTTGTGATTTCGGTGCTGCTGACGGTGGCCAGCCTCACGGCATACGCCCTGATATCGTTCCGCCGCCAGCTTCCGGAATTCGGGATTCTGCGCGCCATGGGTCTTTCGCGGCGCCGGACGGTGGCGCTCATCATGTTCGAGCACGGCTTCCTGGTGCTGCTCGGAACGGCGGCCGGCACCGCGCTGGGGATCGTGACCGGCGCGCTGTTCACGCCCTTTATGCAGCTCGATGGGGAGCGCCTGGGCAGGTCGCCGCCTTTCGTGGCGATTACGGCGTGGGATGACCTCGGCAAGCTATTCGTTGTGCTCGGCATCGCGCTTGCGCTGGTGCTTGCCGTGACCATGCGGAGGCTGTGGGGCATCCGCACGCATGCAGCCATCAAGTTCGGGGACGAGTAGACCTCGCGGGTCCTCATCCGGAGTAGAAGCGGTCTCTGAAGTCGGTGTGCCCTGGCGCAGGGCGATCCGCCGCCGTGTGCAGTTGGACCGCTGAGGCGGTGAGCATCTGGCGCGGGGGAGCGTTCAATTCCATCCGGGCGCCGGCCTGGAGTAGTAGGCAAGCGCCGACGCCGCGGCCGTGATTGCCTGCGTGCATGCCAAGTCGCCGCATAGGCCACAATGCCCACCACGCGGCATCGTAGGTACCTATTTGGGTGCCTGGGGCCTCGGCGAGATCTAGGAGGAACTGCGTGCGCATTGGCGTAGACGTGGGCGGCACGTTTACCGACTTTGTCGTTATCAGCGGCGGGGAGATGCGCGTTTTCAAGGTGCCCAGCACGCCGGGCGCCCCGGAGCAGGCGGTCGTGGACGGCCTGCGCGCGGACGGCATCACGTCCGCCGCCGCGATCGTTCATGGATCGACGGTGGCAACCAACGCGCTGCTCGAACGCCGCGGCGCTCGTGCGGTATTGGTAACCACGGAAGGCTTTCGGGATGTCCTGGAGATCGGCCGCCAGAATCGGCCGGCGCTCTATGAGCTCGAGCCGGAGCGGCCGGCGCCGCTGATTCCGCGGGCGCGGCGGCTTGAAGTGACCGAGCGGGTCGGTGCGGACGGCAGCGTCGTCACTCCGATTGACCGAGCGTCGCTTGATCGTCTCGAAGCCCGGGTTCGGCGACTGGCGCCGGCCTCGGCCGCCGTGTGCCTGCTGTTCAGCTTCCTGCAACCGGCCCATGAGCGCGCCGTGCGCGAGGCGCTGCGTCGGGCGGGCGTCTCTGCGGTGTCAATCTCGTCCGACGTGCTGCCGGAGTACCGGGAATACGAGCGCACCAGCACGACGGCCGTTGACGCGTACGTGGCGCCGGTCGTCGCCAGGTACTTGCGCCGGCTGGAGCCGGCCATGCCCGGTCCCCTGTGGGTCGTGCAATCCAATGGCGGGGTGCTGCGCTCGGTCGAAGCGGCGGCGGCGCCGGTGCGCACCGTTCTCAGCGGTCCCGCCGCCGGCGTCGTTGGCGCGCAGCACGTCGCTCGCGCCTCGGGCATCGCCAATATCGTCACGTTGGACATGGGCGGCACGTCGACCGACGTCGCGGTCTGTCCCGGCGAGCCGCTGCGCACGACGCACGCGGAAGTCGCGGGTCTGCCGGTGGCCATTCCGATGACGGACATTCACACGGTTGGCGCCGGCGGCGGATCGATAGCCCAGATCGACGAAGCCGGCGCCCTGCGGGTGGGGCCGCGCAGCGCCGGGGCTCAGCCCGGTCCCGCCGCCTATGGTCGAGGTGGCACCGAGCCCACGGTGACCGATGCGAACCTCGTCCTGGGCCGCCTTGCTCCGGATGCGGCGCTGGGAGACCGGGTTCATCTCGACGTGTCCCGAGCCCATGGGGCGGTTGACCGGCTGGTGTCTCGCGACGACCACTCCGACGCCGCGCGGCGCAGGGCCGCGCTGGCGGTGGTTGCGGTGGCAAATGCCCACATGGATCGAGCGCTGCGAGTGATCACGCTGGAACGCGGTTTCGACCCACGCGACTTCACCTTGCTGCCATTCGGCGGCGCCGGCCCGATGCACTGCTGCGAGCTGGCGGAACGGCTTGAGATCGAGCAAGTGCTCGTGCCGTTGCATCCTGGGGTGCTCTCCGCACTCGGCGCGTTGACCGGGGCCCACACCCGCGAATACACCGCAACCGTGTTTGACGAGGCCCACACGCTCACGCCGGAACGGCTGGAGGCTATGTTCGCTCCTCTGGAGCAGGCCGCGCGCGACGACCTGGCGCCGGCGCGCCAGCCGCGGCTGCAGCGGCTGCTGGACGTGCGCTACGTGGGGCAGTCGTTCGAGTTGAGCGTGCCGCTGAGCGGCGGGGGAGTTCCGGAGGCGGTGCGACTGTTCCACGAGCGGCACCAGCAGCGATATGCCCACAGCCGGCCTGACGCCCCAGTCGAGATTGTCGTGGCGCGGCTCGTCGCATCCGTGCCGCAACCGCCGATTTCGACCTCGGCGCCGTTGGCCGCGGGGGCTCCGGAACCGCGCACGACGCAGGCCACGCTGGCCGACGGCTCCGTGCACGAGGTGCCGTTGCTATCACGCCATGAACTTGGACACGGCTTCGAGCTCGACGGGCCGGCGGTGGTCACCCAGCCCGACGCGACCACGTGGGTCGCTCCGGGCTGGCGTGCGACGGTGGACCCGCAGGGGGCGATGATCCTCCGGCGTTTGGCGTAGAGCCGTGACTGGTCGGCCTGTGAGATTGGTCACCCTCGCACCGTCACGGCGGCCATACGCTTGATCCCCGGCATGCCCGTCATCGAAATCCAGAACCTCCGCAAGGCGTACGGCGACGTCAAGGCCGTGGATGGCGTCTCGTTCGCGGTCGACGTCGGTGAAGTCTTCGGAATGCTAGGACCCAACGGCGCGGGCAAGACGACCACGGTCGAAATCCTGGAGGGTCTGCGACCGCGGGATTCCGGGGCGGTGCGGGTACTGGGTCTCGATCCCGGTCGCGAGTCCCGCGATCTCAAGCGCCAGATCGGCGTTCAACTGCAGCAGGTGGCGCTGTACCCGCGGTTGCGCGTGGTGGAAGTGATCGAGCTATTCGCCTCGTTCTATGGCCGAGCTGGCGTTGCCGATCATCTCTTGGCGCTCCTGGGCCTTGAGGAGCGCCGCCGGGCGTTCGTCAAGGACCTCTCGGGCGGGCAGCAACAGCGGCTCTCCGTGGCGCTGGCGATGGTCAACGATCCACCGATGATCTTTCTCGACGAGCCGACCACCGGCATGGACCCCCAGGCCCGGCGGAACCTCTGGGAGACGATTGAGCAGTTCAAGGCCCAGGGCCGCACGGTGTTGCTGACGACGCACTACATGGAGGAGGCGGAGCGCCTGTGCGATCGCGTCGCCGTCATGGATCATGGCCGCATCATTGCGTTGGACGCGCCCGAGGGGCTGGTGCGGGCGCATTTCGCCGAGGATGCCATTGAGTTCAGCCAGCGTGATGGTTTGACTGAGGCCGAAATCGAGTCGCTGCCGGCGGTCGTGAGCGCCGGCATGCAAGGCGGCCGGGTGAGCATGTTCAGCGATGACGTTCCGACCTCGATGGCGGCGCTCTTGCGACTCGGGCAGGAGCGCGGCGAGCCCATTCAGAACCTGCGGCTGCGGCGGGCCACGCTTGAAGATGTGTTCCTCAAGCTCACTGGACGGACGTTGCGGGATTGAGAGCCCTCGTTCAGCTCACGCTGGCCAACACCCGCGAGTTCATGCGGGACCGTGCTGCGCTGTTCTGGACGTTCGCGTTCCCCCTGCTCTTCATCCTCATCTTCGGGCTGGTCTTCAGTCGTGACGACGGCACACAGTATGAGGTTGGCCTGGTCAATGAAGATGCGTCGCCGCAGGCCAGCGTGCTGGTCGAGACGCTCAGGTCAATGGACGCTCTTGACCTCACGCAAGGCAATCGCGCGGCTGAGATCGCGAGTTTGGAGGACGGCGACCGCCGTGCCGTGATCACGATCCCACGCGGGTTCGGCGCGTCAATCGACGCGGGCCGCCCGATGCCCGTGGGCATCCACTACGACGAGACGCGGCAGACGACGCAGCAGGTCGTCGTGCCGGTGATTCTCCAAGCCTTCGAGGTCGTCGACCGCACCCTGACACGGAGCCAGCCGGTCGTGCGCCCGGCGTTTCAGACCCTCCAGAGCGACCGGCTCTCGACCATCGACTTCATCGTGCCCGGCATCGTGGCGTTCAGCGTCATGAATGCGGGCGTATTCGGCGCGGTGAATGTCGTGTCGCTGCGAGAGCGACGCGTCCTGCGCCGGCTGCAAGCGACACCGGTTTCTCGGCTTACGCTGGTGAGCGCCGACCTGGTGCTGCGCATGGTCCTCGTACTGGCGCAGGCGGCCATTCTCATCGTCGTCGCGCGACTGGTGTTCGACATTCGCCTGAACACCGACGCAGGCGCGCTGGCCGCGCTGGCGGGCGTCGTCATGCTCGGCGGGCTGGCCTTCCTTGCCATCGGCTTCTTCCTGGGGTCATTCACCAAGACCGAGCAGGGATTCTTTCCCGTGGCGCAGGTGGTGACGTTCCCCATGATGTTCATCTCGGGCGTGTTCTTTCCGATCGAGTTCATGCCTGACTGGCTGAGGCCGGTGATCAACGTGCTCCCGCTGACGCATCTGGCCGAGGCCACGCGCCAGCTCATGATCGGCGGCGCGGCCACGCTGCCGATGGCGGTGGCCGTGGCCGGAATGGCCGCCTATCTGGTGGTATTCGTGGCGCTGGCGGTGCGCCTGTTTCGTTGGGAGTGACGCCTAGGCGCTGAGGGCGCGGTGCAGCGTGCGCACTTCACGCACGAGAGCCGGCGGATCGAGGCCGACCGTTTCGATCATGTGCAGCGTGCCCGGGTTTCGGCCCACGGTGCGCATGAGCATGCCCAGATCGATCCCGTCCTCGAGCGGGCGGTGCAAGGGCACGCTGGGCCGCGCGCCGGGTGCGGTGTTGTGCCAGCGAATCTCCGCGATCTGGTCGACAAAGCGCCGCAGGTAGTCCATCCGGGCTTCAAACGCCAGGTGATTTGCGTCCACCGAGTGAAACGCGAATCCGGTATGCAGGGCGAAGCGGAAGTGGTTGGCGCTGTCCAGGGCGTTAAGCACGCTGTCGATGCGGCCAAGCACTGCTTGTCCCCCGGCGTTCGCGATGGCAATGGGCAAGCCCGGGAACAGGCTCTGCATGGTGCGCATGCTTTCGTGCAGGGCGTCCAGGTGCGCCGCCTCGTGTGCAACGCGGCGGCCCGGATGCACGACGTACATCTCCATGGCGTGCCGGTGCTCGAAGAACTCGACGATCCGCACGATTTGTCGCAGGGCCATGCTCCGCGAGTAGGCCGTGACGTCGGTCATCGATGAACGGTCGGTCATCGCGGCGTCGGCGAACAGGTTGAGATGGAACCGCAGCGGGGCGTCGTCGAGAATCTCGATGGACTGCGGATCGAACACGGTGCTCAGGCCCAGCTCATACATCGTCGTGGTCAGGCCGAGCTCGACGACGTCGAACTCCAAGTGCACCGCGACCTCGACGACGTGACGCAGGCGCTCATGCAGACGGCGCCGGTTCTCAGGTGTAATGTGCGGATTGAACCCGAGCCGCAGCGGTTTCACGCGGTTGCTCCCCGGGGGCCAACCTGTGCTGCGAGCGGTCGAATCCAGTACGGCATCGGCGATGGGTGAGAGATGTGCGTCACGTACCAGTGAGCGTCGGCGACACGTCCCATAGGCCGGTGCTGAAATAGCGGTCGCCGGCATCGGGGAACAGGGTCACGACTACGGCGCAGGGATCGTCCATGAGCACGGTTTCCACCGCGTACGTGTAGGCGCCGGCCGATTGCCCGACGAACAGTCCTTCCGCGGCCAGTCGCACGGAGAAGTCGCGAGCCTTATCCACGTCGATGTCGACCCAGGTGTCGACGAGGGAAGCATCGAGTATGTCCGGCACGAGGTGGCCTGGCCCCATGGGCTTCAACCCCTCGATTCCAGGGAATTCGGGAGGAACCGCGCACACGATCTGCACGTCGCGACGGACCTCGTCGAGGCGCCGCGCCACGCCGGTGATCGTTCCGCCGGTGCCTACGCCCGCGACGAAGTGCGTCATCTCGGCCGGCGCCTCTTCCAGGATTTCGTTGGCGGTGCCGTCGTAGTGCGCCTGCCAGTTCGAGGCATTGCTGTACTGGTCGGCGAAGTAGTACCGCTCGGGGTCTGCCTGGTGGCGCCGCTGGACCTCGCGCATGGCCTCGTCGTACCCCAGGATGGCGTCGGTGAAGCGAATGCGCGCGCCGTGCGCGGTGATGCGCTGCACGCGCTCCCGGCTGGCGTTGTCGGGCATCACAATCTCGACGTCGTGGCCCAGGATCGACCCGATCATCGCGTAGGCGATCCCGGCGTTGCCGGACGACGAGTCGAGAATCGTCTGCCCGGGAAGCAGGTCACCGCGCGCTTGGGCGTCGGCCAACATCCGCGCCACAGGGCGATCCTTGATCGACCCGCCCGGATTGAAGGCCTCCATCTTCGCGAAGACCCGGGCCTTCGGGTATTGGTCGCGGAACAGGCGGATCTCGACCAGCGGCGTGCGGCCGATGAGTTGCAGCGTGGGATGACGATCGATCACTGGGTCTACGGTCATCCGGCCTCCACCTCAAGCATTTCCCGGCCGTCGAGATACGGTTGGAGAACTTCCGGCACGTGGACCGTGCCGTCGGCTTGCTGGCCGTTCTCGAGAATCGCCACCATCGTACGGGCCATGCCAAGCCCGGACCCATTGAGCGTATGCACGTATTCAGTGTGGCTGCTACCCGGCTGCCGGGCTCGGATGCCGGCCCGCCGCGCTTGGAAGGCCTCGCAATTCGAGATCGACGAAACTTCGAGCCAGGCGTTGACGCCGGGCGCCCACGCTTCCAGGTCGTAGGTTTTGGCGGCGGTGAACCCGAGGTCGCCGGTGCACACTTCCACGGTGCGGTAGGGCAGCCCGAGCGCCTGGAGGGCGGCTTCGGCATGCTCGCGCATGGTCTCCAGCTCGTCATACGAATGCCCGGCGAGGGCGTAGCTGTAGAGCTCGACCTTGTCGAACTGATGCAACCGCTGCAGGCCACGCGTGTCGATGCCGGCGCCTCCGGCCTCGCGGCGGAAGGCGGGGGTGTAGGCGACGTATCGCAAGGGAAGCGCGGCGCCCTCGAGGACCTCGCCCCGGTGCATGGCGGTGAGTGGGACTTCGGCCGTTGGATTGAGCCAGAGGTCGTCGGTGGCCATGCGATACGAGTCGTCGGCGAACTTTGGCAGTTTGCCCGAGTCAGTCATGCCGCGGCTCGTGACGAGCGCCGGGGGGAGGATTTCAAGGTAGCCGTGCTCCCGAACCTGAAAGTCGATGGCCCAGGCGACCAGCGCGCGTTGCAGCCGCGCCCCGGCGCCGCGGAAGAGCCAGAAACCCGACCCGGCGATCTTGGCCGCTCGGGGAAAGTCGAGCACGCCGAGCGCCTCGCCAATCTCCCAATGTGGACGCGGTTCGAAGTCGAAGGCTGCCGGGACGCCATGCGCGGCGACGAGCGGGTTGTCGTCAGCGTCGCGGCCTGCCGGGACGGACGCATGCGGCAGGGCTGGGATCTGCATCAGCAGGCGATTGATTTCATCCTCAATACGCCCCAGCTCCGGCTCCGCTCCGTCAAGGTTCCGGGACAGCGTGCGGGTCTTTGCAATCAACTCCGTACGTTGCGCCGGATCGGGCGCGGCCCCGATGGCGCGCGAGAGGCGGTTTCGCTCGGCACGCCACTGCTCCACTTCAATCAGCAGGGCTCGCCGTTGCTCGTCGACCGCGAGCAGGTCATCCAGCGGCGCCTCGTCACCCCGGGCAATTAGCCCGGTCCGGACGAGGTCCGCGTTCTCACGAAGGAAGCGCAGGGGAAGCATGTGGGAGCAACGTAGCGTATGGCAACGGCCAGCTGACCTTGGGCCGTTTCGCCCGACTCTTGATTCTACGCAGGCGTTCGCAGTTGGGGGAACAGGATGACATCGCGGATGTTCCCCGCGCCGGTGAGCACCATCGTGAGGCGGTCAATGCCCAGCCCCATGCCGCCCGCCGGCGGCATCCCGTGTTCGAGCGCGCGGACGAAGTCCTCATCCATCGGATGCGCATCGGCGTCGCCCTGTGCCTGCTCGCTGAGGCGGCGGTGCTGATCGATTGGGTCGTTCAGCTCCGTATACCCATTGCCCAACTCCATTCCCAGCACGAAGGGCTCGAAGCGCTCGACGTACCGCGGGTCGTCCGGCGTGCGCTTCGCCAGCGGTGTGGTCTCCGCCGGATATCGCGTGAGAAACGTCGGCTGGACAAAGGCGGGCTCCACGCATGTCTTCATCAACTCGTCGAGCGTGCGGGCGCGCGTCGATCCGGCGTCGAGCGATATGCCGTGGCTCGCCGCGGCGTTGCGGATCTGCTCGTCGGTCAACGTCTCGCTGTCCAAGTCGAGTTCGGTGGCCGTGAGCACGGCATCCCGGTAGGTCACTTGCCGCCAGGGTGGCGTGAAGTCCAGCGTTGTCTCGCCGTGGGTGACGCGCGTGTCTCCGGCAACGGCCTTCGCCGCCTCGACCACCAGCGACTCGGTGAGTTGGAGCACATCGCCAAGATCGGCGAAGGCCTGATAGGCCTCGAGCATCGTGAATTCGGGGCAGTGGGTGCGGTCGATGCCTTCGTTGCGATAGTCCTTGCAGATCTCGTACACGCGCTCATAGCCGGCGACCAGCAGACGTTTGAGATATAGCTCGTCGGCGATGCGCAGGTAGAAATCGCGTCCCAAGGCTTCGTAGTGGGTCGTGAAGGGCACGGCGTGGCCGCCGCCATATACCGGTTGCAGGGAGGGGGTTTCCACTTCCATGAACCCCTGCGAGTCGAGCACGCGGCGAATGGCGGCCACGATTCTCGTCCGCGCCTCGAAGCGTTCGCGCACGTCTTGATTGGCAATGATGTCGAGGTAGCGCTGTCGGTAGCGCGCCTCGGGGTCCTGCAAGCCGCGCCACTTCTCGGGGAGCGGCCGGAGAGCCTTCGCGGCAACCGTCAGTCGCTGCACGCGCACCGACGGTTCCCCGGCGCGCGTGCGAAACAGCGGCCCGCCCGCCGACACGATGTCGCCGACGTCGAGCACGTCCAGGACGCCCCGATACTCGTCCGCGCCCAGCTCGCCGGCATTCAGGAAGAGCTGAATCTCGCCCGATCCGTCGCGCAGCGCGGCGAAACTGGTCTTGCCCATGCGTCGCAGGGACATCACCCGGCCCGCGACGTCGACTTCGGGGCGGTTCGGATCGTCAACCGACGAGCGCGCCTCGGCCGCGAGATGCGACCGGGGTACCCGGGCTGGGAATGTGGGCTTGCCCGCCGCGGCGATGCGGTTGAGCTTGGCGAGCCGTGCCTCGTACAGCCGGTCGGCCGGCGCCCTGGCGGGGTCTGGTCCTGCCTCCGCGATCAGGTGATTCCTGTGATCTCGTAGGCGCGCGAGCCTGCGGGCGTCTCCACGGTGACATTTTCGCCGACTTTGCGCCCGACAAGCGCCTGGCCCAACGGCGATTCATTCGAGATCTTGCCCGTTGCAAGATCGATCTCCTCGGTGCCGACGATGGTGAACTCGCGGTCGCCGCTGCCGTCGTCGCGGAGACTGACCGTGGCGCCGATGCTGACCGTGTCCGACGAGTGCCCGCTGACGATGATGGCGTCGCGCAGCAGGCGCTCAAGCATCATGATGCGGCCCTCGGTGAACGCCTGGTCGTTCTTGACCTCGTCCGGTTCGTTACCTTCGCTGAGCTCGCCGAACTCCTTGGCCTCGTGGATGCGCCGGATGATATCTGGCCGCTTCACCGTCTTCAGTTCGTGAAGCTCGGCCTCGAGACGCGTTCGCCCTTCTTCAGTCAAGAACTTGCTCGCCATGGGCGTGGTTCGCCTCCCCAATACCGAAGCCGGGCCGGCATGTTGCGTTGCGCTGGTTCGCGCCAATTATAGCGAGAGGGTTGTTTGAGGTCGGCTAGACGTGATCGGGCTCCGTTGCCGTGAACCGCAAGCGGGTTTCCATGAGATGCGCGGGTGCTTCGGGATCATCGCCGTCGAGGCTCCAACGGCGCTCGTCAACGTCGATTGAGGGACCGTGCGCGCCGGCAGCAGCTGCCGCGGCTGCGGCGACTCGACGGCCTATGGCGAGCGCGTGCTCGCGGGCTTGCGCCTCGGTGGCAAAGGTGGCGCGGCCCTCGGGGCTATGTACCGCGTAGTCGATAGCGCCGCCGCGACGCAGGTACTGCGGCCGCAGCAGCACCTCGATCTCCTGCACGATCTGCGTCGACGCGGCCCCGACGGCGCTCGCGACGGCTGCGTGCTGGGGGACGATGACCTCGGTGCGCAGGCGGCGCGCCACTTGGGGCAACCACGCGGCGCCGGCAGCGCCGAGCGCAATCAGCGGCATGGTGAGTCGCAGGCCCACGTCAAGCGGCCCGACGCGGCTCGATGGGGATGCGCTGGTGTCGAGCAAGTACGAGCCGAGCTTCTCATCGGACTCGGCGAGATCGGGGCGCCGTGCGGCGATGGCGCGGCGGAGCGTGGCGATGCACAGCGACCGAACGACGGCCTCGTGCGCGTGGGTCACGAACGTGTCCGGCTCCGTGCGGCTCTCGCGCGCGGCGATACGGCTGGCGATGATCGCCGCATCAACGTCACCTTCGGTGTACTCGCCGCGCACATGAAGCAGGTCGGTGGGCGTGAGCCCGATCCGCGTGATGAGCCGGCGCGCGATCAGCCCGTGGATCGCGAGCAGCCGGGCGTCGCGGGCGCCGGCCTGCTTGGCGAGCGTCAGGACATCCAGCGGGCCGCGGGCCAGCGCGTCGAGCACCCGTTGCTCGGGGGACGAGACCACCTCGTCCGCGAGCGGCCGGCCTGCCGCGAAGAATTCCCACACCGGGACAAGCCGATGCGAGCGGCGCTGGGCGTCCAGCTCCGCCAGGCGGTCTCGGATCTCCGGCATCTGGTGGGCGGCGCGCGAAAGCGGCACGACTCGCTCGGGTCCAATGACAAGGTCCAACGGGTCCGCGCGGATGCGGCTGTCGCCGCCGATGGCCGCCGAGCGCACGGCGGCGGCGCGCACGGCCGTGCGCCATCCCGCAAGCTGTGCCCCCCGGCTTGTGAGGGTCGGCCGTCCGTCTTCGAGGATCCCAACGTCGGTAGACGTCCCACCCATGTCGACCACAACCGCTCGGTCGATGCCGGCCAGGCGCGCCCCGCCAACCGCGCTGGCCGCCGGCCCCGAGAACAGGCTGTCGATTGGACGGTCGCGCGCGAGGTCCAGCGCCATGAGCGTCGCATCGCCGCGCACGACCATTGCCGGGGCGGAAATGCCGCGCCGCTTTACCGAATGCTCGAGCGAATCGAGCAATTCGCCGGTGAGGGCCAGCAACCGGGCGTTGAGCGTCGCCGTGGTCGCGCGCCTGATCGAGTCCAGGTGCGACGTGAGGGAGGCGCCGGCCGCGATGGGCATGCTGGTGAGCTCGCGTGCCAGCCGCACGGCGCGCTGCTCGTGATCGGGATTGCGCGGCGCGAGGTAGCTCGATATGGCCAACGCGTCCACCTCGGCCGCCAGGCAGCGCACGGCCTCTCGCAGCCCGTCCTCGTCGAGGGGCGTCACTTCCTCGCCGAAGATGTCGTGGCGTCCTGCAACGTGGGCAACCGCCGACGCACGGATATGACGGTCCAGCCGGTAGTGCCGCATCACGCCCGCGTCGTATCCGATGAGGATGCAGCCGACACGGCTTCCCAGCCCCTCCAAGGCGGCGTTGGTGGCGAGCGTCGTGGATAGGGCCGCCCTACGCACCTGCGCCCAGGCGCTGGGGGGCAACCCATCGAGCGCCGCGTCGATGCCGGCGGCGAGGTTGTCGTGGGTGGTGGGCGCCTTGTGCGCGGCCTCGACGGACCCAGATGCCGCATCGACCAAAACGGCGTCGGTGAAGGTTCCACCGGTGTCCACGCCCAGGAGCAAGCTCATCGGGGCGGGCCTGTTTGGAGCGCGCGGCGGCCCAGCGGCGGAGCAATGCGCCTCAGTTGTCGATCCCGTCCGAGGACGCGCCGCTAGCGCGGCGCGTGATAGTTGGGCGCCTCTTTGACGAGCACGACGTCGTGCACGTGCCCCTCATCGACGCTGGCGCGGGACGAGCGGACGAATCGGCCCTTCGTTTGCAGCTCGCGAATGTCGGCCGCGCCCACATAGCCCATCGCCGACCGGAGCCCGCCAACGAGTTGGTCGATCATGTTGACGGTAGGACCGCGATACGGCGTTTGGGCTTCGACGCCTTCGGCGACGAGCTTGGCGGAATCGTGCACCTCGTGCTGACCGTATCGGTCGCGCGACGCGCCGGCGCGCTCCATCATGGCGCCGACCGAGCCCATCCCGCGGTATTCCTTGTACCGCTCGCCCTGGCGATACACGATCTCGCCGGGACTGTCGTCCGTGCCGGCGAACATGTTGCCGATCATGACGGCGGCGGCGCCGGCGGCAATGGCTTTGGCGATATCGCCCGAGTAGCGCACGCCGCCGTCGGCGATGAGCGGCACGCCGTGCTCGCTGCATGGCCCCAGACAGCCCGTGATCGCCGTGAGTTGCGGTACGCCCACGCCCGCCACCACGCGGGTGGTGCAAATGGCCGCGGGACCGATGCCGACCTTGACGCAATCGGCGCCCGCTTGGATCAGGGCGCTGGCGCCGGCCGCGGTGGCCACGTTGCCGGCGATGACGTCGACGTCCAGCGACGCCTTGACGCGGCGCACCGTCTCGATGACGGCGCTGTGGTGCCCATGCGCCGAGTCCACCACCACGGCATCGGCGCCCGCCGCAACGAGCTCGCGGGCGCGCGGCAGCCCTTCGCCGTGGGTGCCGATGGCGCCGGCTACCACGAGTCGACCCGATGCGTCGTAGACCGCGCTGGGGAACTCCTCGCGCTTGGAAATGTCCTTGACGGTGATGAGTCCGCGGAGCTGGCCGTTCTCGTCCACCACCGGCAATTTCTCGATGCGATGGATATGCAGCAGCCGCTCCGCTTGCTCGAGCGTGGTGCCGACCGGCGCGGTGACCAGGTTTTCCGTGGTCATCAGATCGGCGACATGCTTCGTGTCGTCCCGGCAAAAGCGCAGATCGCGATTGGTGAGGATGCCAACCAACTGCCCGCGCGAGTCCGTGATTGGCACGCCCGAGATGCGGTAGCGCGCCATGACCTCATTGGCCTCGCGCACGGTGGCGGTCGAGGGCAAGGTGATGGGGTCGACGATCATGCCCGACTGCGACCGCTTGACCTTGTCGATTTCGAGCGCTTGATCCTCGACGCCAAGATTGCGGTGGATCACACCGATCCCGCCGGCCCGGGCTAGGGTGATGGCCATGCGGGCTTCGGTGACGGTGTCCATGGCGGCGGAGACCAAGGGCGCATTGAGGGTGATCCGCGGGCTGATCCGCGTGGTGGTCTCAACCTCCGTGGGTAGGACCTCTGACCGACCGGGGACCAAGAGGACGTCGTCGTAGGTCAAGCCCTCGACGATGGTCCGGCTGCCTATGGAATGCAGTTCTTCGGTCCGCAGCGGATCTGAGTCAATGCTCACGCCGTACCCTCCATGCCCGGAGCCTCCCCGGAACGCAAAGCACCCCGATCGCCTAGCGATCGGGGTGCGAAATCAGCGACGTTCGGCCGCGTCAGGCCCACTGGCAAATGCGCCCTGGGTCACGATGCGGCACAAGACCACTCAACATTGCGGCATTGTACACCGCGCCGCCGGCACGCCCAACGGATTTGGGGCCACCTAATCGTTATAGAATCCAGGTGGCATGGTGGGCGTAGCTCAATTTGGTCAGAGCGTCTGGTTGTGGCCCAGAAGGCTGGGGGTTCAAGTCCCCTCGCTCACCCCAGCCTGATTGCCTGCGGGCATTTTTCGGGTCAGAGGGGCTCTTAGCTGTCCTCCAGCTCGGGTCGGCCTTGGGTAGATTCCGCCGAGGTGTCGCAGTCCAGCACGGATCGTGACCGACGCCGCGTCGGGCGGCCTGGCGCAAGGTCCGCTTCGGACGCTTCCGAGAGTGGTGCGGCAGGCACGCTGGTCATCGTCGTCGCTGCAATTCTGGTCGTGGCCGCGGTGGTGTTCATCGTCGTGGCCGACAATGTGCTGCGCGCCCAGGGCCAGGTTCCGGAGATTCTTCAACCGACTGCGGCACCGCCGCTGCGTACGCCGACCGTGTCAGGCCCTGGTCTGGCGGTGGTTACCCCGCCCGCCGTCACAATCGATCTCCCGCTGCCCGAGTTGACGCTGACCGTGCTGCCCACACCCACGGTCGTGCCGGTCCGCACGGTGCGCCCCGCGCGCTACACGGGGTACGTCGTGGAGCCTGGTGACACGCTGGCGGGCATTGCCAGCCGGTTTGGCTTCTCGTTCGAGGAAATCGCGGCGGTGAACGGGATCGACGAGCCGTTTACGATCCAGATCGGGGAGACGATCCTGATTCCGCGTCGGTGACGGTGTTGGCGGCTGTTGAGTCCGTCTGTCCCTCCGCCATCTTTTCGGAGTCGTCAGTGCCTGGGGCGTCGTCGATGGCGGGCTCGCTTGCATCGACATTTTCCGGCGCATCGGCGGTCGGCACGGCCTCTGCCGGCTCCGTGGCATCAGGCTTGGCGTCTTCCACTGCCGCCTCGTCTGCTACTGCGCCGCCAGCTTGCTTCGCTTCGGCGGGCGCGTCGTCGGTCTGCCCGACAGCCGGTTGCGCCGGCGCTTCGTCGTTGCCGGAGTCGTCGGCTTCGGTTTCCGTGGCCGGCGCCGTCGCGGCTGCGCTTTCGGTGCCGGCGTCGGATGCCTCGGCGTCCACCGGGGCCGCAGGCGGGTCGGCGGCGGGGGCGTCCGCGGCAGGTTCTGGATCGTCGGTTGGCGGTTCCCCAGGGTCGAGGGCAACCACTCGAACCGGCCAGGCTTCAACACCCTCGATCCGCATCGGGAGCGCCATCACGGCGAAGCGCTCGTCGCTGAGCTGATCGGTGTTCGTGGCGCCGCGGACCACGGGAATCTCATTGGCAAACAGCGACGTGAGCACGGTGCGCTCTTCGTTCCACGACGGCGATGAGCCAATGCCGATGCGGTGATCGAGCACCAGCATCTTGATGCCCTTGTCCCACAGCCACTGCGAGGCGAATACGGTGAGCTTGACGCGGCCCGATGAATTCGGCGCCAACGCCAGGACGGCAATATCGCCGCGGCGCACGCGGTCGCCGGCGGCGTCGTCAAGATCGGTCGGGCCTATCTCCGCCGCACCGGGGGACGAGGGCAGACGCACGACAATCCCCTCGCCGAAGAAGCGGTCGATGGGCGCCTCGGCGAGCGAATAGCCGGACGCCAGATACCGCCGCGACGTGACCACGTGGGTGCCGACAGTCGTCTCCATGTCGACGCGATGAAACACTCCATGGCCGCTTCGTGGGCGTTCGTACTCAAGGACGCTGAACGCGCCGTCAGCGCCGTTGCGAGAGAGCGGCTGGGTGAGGTCGACGATCCGGCGGGCCATCAGTGCCGGGCCGGGGAGGAGGCGATAGACACGCTTGATGGTCGCCGTTGCGATGGTGCCGCGTCAACACCTTCCGTTGCTAGGCGAGAACCTCCACCGCCTGCCCCAAGTTTGGTTCGGCAAGCTCGATCCCCAGGGCAGGGACGTGCTTGCGCTAAAACGCCAATCCGTCTTCTTCAAGACGGACCGCCGTCGGCGCCCGGACACACTTGGCGAAGCCTATTCGGGAACCTCATTCGCGCTGTGGCGCAGCCGGGTGGACTTGCTCGTGGCGACGGTCGTGCGAATTCAAGAGGTCGACCAGCCTTGGGCATAGACCGCCAGTCTCCGGCGAGGTATACCGTGTCTCGCGACTGAGCACTCAATGGCTCGGGCGTCCGTATGATGATCGAGCAGCTCTGGCTGCCGATGCTGGAGCGGGCTACGAATGAGCGATCAGATGCTTGACCACGACACGCTGAATGACATCGTGCGGCGTGTCGCCGAGGTCGCCCAGCCCGAAAAGATCATTCTCTTCGGTTCCGCTGCCCGTGGTGAGATGGGCCCCAACAGCGACGTGGATTTGCTGGTCATCAAGGACGCCGAAGACGCGCGCGGGCTCGCGGCGCGGATTCACCGAAACCTCCGCGGGGTGCGAGTCGCAGTTGATGCGATTGTCGTCGCGCCGGTGGATGTCGAGCGCTACAAGGACAGCCACGCGCTGGTGATCAAGCCCGCCCTGCGGGAGGGAACGGTGGTCTATGAAGCCGCATAGGCGTTACCCACCGGACGACCCGCGGGAATGGCTGAACCGCGCCCGCAGCAATCTGTCCAAAGCGGCGAATCGCACGCCGGGCGTCTACCTCGAAGATCTGTGCTTCGATGCCCAGCAGACAGCGGAGAAGGCCGTCAAAGCCGTCTTGCTCGCGCGAGGCGTTGATTTTCCCTACGTGCACGACTTGGGTCTGTTGCTGACCTTGCTCGAAGACGCTGGCGAGACCGTGCCGGAAGCGATCCGCCGAGCCGAGAAGCTCAACGCGTATGCCACAACTGCCCGGTATCCCGGCATCGACGAGCCCGTATCTGAGCCGGAGTATGTGGAAGCATTGGCAATCGCGGCAGCGGTAGTTCAATGGGCTGAGACGCGCCTCTGATTTGCGAGGAGTGCATGCGTCGGTACCAGATTGCCTGCCGGTCCTGCCATCGTCTCGCGGTATGTGTCGCGACGGGGGTAGATCGGGTGCGGACACATGCCCACACTTCGCCGGTCGTGGGCGCCATAGCTGCTAGTGCAGCACCTCCACCGCCTGCCCCAAGTTTGGTTCGGCAAGCTCGATCCCCAGGGCAGGAACGTGCTTGCGGTAGAACTTTAGGCCGTCCGCTTCGAGATGGACCGGCATCAGGCGCCGCGGCTGCGCGATCTCGATGAACTCGAGCAGATCAGCCCCCGAGGCATGCCCCGAGGCGTGGAAGCGCTCTTGGCTGGGGTCGTCGCCCAGTCGACCCAACATTTGCATGCCCAGGAGGTCCACCCAATTCCGCAGCCGGTGGATATCCAGAACCTGTTCCTCGTTGTATGGCTCGCTGGTCGAGTAGATCCACGTGCCACCGCGCGTGTTGATGTCCAACAGGCGCAGCACGTCGTAGAAGCTCGACGCGAGCACGAATTCGCCGGGCGACCTGGCGATCTCGGTCGGATCGACCATGGCGTTGTCATAGGTTTCGGCCACCAGCTGCCCCCAGGCCCTAGGACTCTCTCGCCGCTCGCGATAGATCAAGGGGCCTTGCGCCGGGTCGGGTAAGGGAGTTGTGGCGTCCGCGGTGTGGAGCGCGTGCAGCAGGAAGGCGTCCTTCGCCAGCACGACCAGCCGGCGTCCGGCGTGGCGCGCGGCGTCGAGAAATGTTTCGAGCCGCTCGAAGTTTCGCGGGCTGAAGTCGCCCACCACAAGCCCTTCGGCCTTGCCAACCGCTTCGTGAACGCTTTGTCGGACCCCCTCTTCAGTAGCGGCCGCGCTTTTCGAAGAAGCTTGGGTTCCTTCGCAGATCAGCAGCGCCAGGTCGAGGTTCTGCAATTCCCGGGCAAACTGCCGGGTGAGGTCTCCGGCATGCCCGTGCATGCGGATATCTCCCGAGTACGCAATCCAGCCGACCGAGGTCTCGATGGCGAAGCCGCGCCCGCCGGGGATCGAGTGGTCGACCGGGAAGGCGCAGATGCGATGACCGTCGACCTCGCCACCGAATGAAGCGGTCCCGCGCAGAGCCCACCCTGCCGTCATCTTGTTGAAGAGCGGCGTTGTCCAAAGTTGCTCCGCCTCGGCCGTCCAGACGTCGCGATCGAGCAGCAGCCACGAGCGCTGTTCGCCAGATGTCCGCTCCGATTTGAGAACGGCGCCGTCGGCGACCCTCGGCCGGACGATGACGGTCTCGTTCTCGATACCGGCCTGGCCGCTGTCCTGCATGCCCTTCACGATCAGCGCGGTGGCGGAGCTGCTGACGATGGGAATGGCGGTGTCGAGGAACGACAAGTGGCCGTGGTGATCTTGGTGGGCGTGTGAGAGCAACACCGCGCGGGGGCGCACGTCCGCCCGGTAGCCGACCTGGTTCCTCGCGTGCGCCCAGAAGGACTTGATCTCGGGTAACGACTCAAGGTCGGGCCGATACAGCCCTTCCAGGGGAGGCAGCAGCCCCGTGCGCAGGTAGTCGAGTGCACCGGTGGTCGTACGGGGGATCAGAAACTCCTCGAAGTAGCGGGCGTGAGCACTGAACGACTTCCCAAAGTCGAGCAGCACTTGCCAGTCGCCGTCTTCGAGCAGCAGCTTGTTGCCGCCGATCTCGCCGATGCCGCCCCAGCCGGTGACCCGCACGGACATGGGGCTAAGCCGATCGCCGGATGCGCGCTCCAGCCATCCTGCGAATCTACGCGCCGCCTTGGCGCAGCACGGCCGGATTCTGCAGGGACCGCGGTGGATTGCCCCGCAGCACGTTGGCCACGTCCTCCATGGCCGCCTCCGGGCCGAACGCGTGCATCTCGTCGGATTCGCCGGCATGGTGCGGCGTCGTGATGACATTGGGCATCGAGAGCAGGGGGTTGTCGTGGGAGGCCGGCTCGACCTCGAACACATCCAGTCCGGCCCCGGCGAGTGCGCCCGCTTTGAGCGCGGCCACAAGCGCCGCCTCGTCCACGATCGGACCCCGCGCGGTGTTGATGAGAAACGCGCTCGACTTCATCTGCGCCAGCGCGGCGGCGTCAAATAGATGCCGGGTGCTCGGGTTGAGCGGAGCGTGAATCGAGAGATAGTCGGAGCGGCGCAGCAGATCGTCGAACGCGACCGGCTCGACGTCCATCTCGCGCATCGCGTCTGGATCCGCATAGGGGTCGCAGGCGACGACCGACATGCCCAACACTTGGCCGCGGAGGGCCATGGCGCGGGCAATGTTCCCGAAGGCCAGCAGTCCCAGGGTGAGCCCGCGCAGCCGGGGCCACGGCTCCGCGACGTTGCAGATGTCCTCGCGTGAAAGCGGCAGGCGCTGGTGGATCTGCGCGTAACAGAAGCCAAGCCGGCGGTAGCAGGCGAGCAAGAGCATCAGGGCGTGGTCGGCCACTTCTTCGATGCAGAGGTCGGGCACGTTGCCGACGGGGACCCCGTGCCGCGTCGCGGCTTCCAGGTCCACCGTGTCCACGCCGTCGGACCAGCAGCACACGGCCTGCAACCCCGCTCCGGCCACGAAGTCTTCGTCCGCCATCGTGTGTCCCTGCACCAAGACGACGGTCGCCCCGGCGAGCGCGGCGCGGCGGATGGCTTCGTCGTGCAGGTCGGCGTGCCGGATCGTGCCTCCGGCTTCCTCGACGACCTGGCGGTGCGGCAGAAGCTTTTTGTGTTGCGGCTCGGGGACAAGAACGACGCGCTCGGTGGTCATAGCGGGCTCCGGCGAGCGACAGGCGCCGCTAGGGTACGGCACCACGGCTTGACGCCGTGCGGGATGCTAGCCGCTGTCGACGCCTTGGTCGATATCGAGCAGATGGACCCACGTGCGGCCGGCCCGCAGCTGCAGCGGAGCGCCTTGCGTTGTCCGAAAGCGCGTGACCGCCCGGGCATTGGGCCGTTCCCACGTCCCCTCGAGCCGCAAGCCGTCACGGAAAATCGTCGCCGGGCCTGACCCGGTCGTGGGAATCGCCAGCGAGAGGTTGCCCAGCGAATCCTCGATGAAGGCCGTGACGCGGACCTCCACGTGCTGAACAACCACGTTGGCGACGGCAATGGCCTCACCGGTTGCCGCGTCGACATCCGTCAGGCCGCCCAGGCTGCGCCGCCACTGGCCGTTGATTGGGTCGTAGCCGTATTGCACTTGAAAGCTCGTTCGCGGACCGCTCGGTACGGTGATCGACCGCACCGGACCGATGCCTTGCGGCCCGCGCGAAAACTCCAGGCTGTCGATTTGGCGCCGGTCTTCATGGCGCACGGCGCCGAACTCGCGCAGGCTGGCCAGACTCACGTAGACGTTGAACGGCGACGGCCGGCTCGTGACGCGCGTGTAGGGGCGGTCCCCGGCATAGAAGAACTGGTCCATGTCGGCTGCTGGGGAGGCCCGCAGGTCCTCGAGGACCGGCGGGCTGCCGCCGACGTGGGCGAACAGAGCGTCGAACTGTTGCACCAGGTCCCGGTCCACAAAGCGCGCACTCCGGATGGGACCGACGAGGTCCACCTCGCTATCCAAGAAGAACGCGGTGTAGCGGGTTACCGAGCCCTCAGTTTCGTGCTCGTAAACGATGCCTGCCCTGCCCAAGCCACTCTGCGGCCGCGCCCCGGGGGCGTTGTCGATCTTTACCGCAATCGCACGGCGGGCGAGCGCCTCAGCCGAGATTGGCAGGCCGGTTAGGGGCGACGTCAGCGGCGACGGCGTGGGCGTCGGCGTTGCCGTGGGGACCGGCGTCGGGGTCGGCGTCGGGGTAGCGCGCGGCGTCGGCGTCGGTGGAGCAGTTGGCCGCGCGACGGCGACGGCTGTCGGTCGGGGGGCCGCCGTGCCCCCAGGTGTCGGGGTCAGCGTCGGCGGCGCCGTCGGCACCGAGGTCGACGTTGCCGTCGATGTCGGCGGCTGGGTCGCCGGCGGTGTCGCCGGCTGGGTCGCTGGCTGGGACGCCGGCGGTGTCGCCGGCTGGATCGCTGGAATCGAGACAGCCGTTGACCCGGCCGTGGGGATGGCGGTTGGCGCCGGCGGCGGCGTTGCGACCGATGGTGCCTGCGTCGCGGGTGTCACGACAGCCACGGGACGGCCAGTTGGGGTCGGCGCCGGCGCGGCTGCGATCGTTGTCTGTGGGGCTGGCGTGGCCGCCGGCGTGGGGATGGTCTGCGGCGCCGGAGCGGCTTCGCCGCACGCGGCGGCCAGGACGGCCGCCGCTGCGCCCAACGATCCGCGCAGCACGGCGCGTCGTGAGGTGCGTCGTCCTGCGGGATCCATTCGCGGTCGCTCACCCCGTCCGTTCATGAACTTGTCCGATGTGCTGCAACTCACCATCCGAAGGAAACTGGCATCGACGCTGTCGGTGTTGTCTCACGCCCGATATGAACGCGAAATGGCCGCCAAGGGTGATGCAGGCTGCGGGAATGTTGCCATCCCAAGTCTGCGCCGGAACGCCGGCGACGCGCGACGGCTTGCCCGGATCGACGCCAGGCCGCTGGTCGATCGAGTGTCGCGAAGCGCTGCCAGTGGCCTGCCTCGTGAATTCGAAACCGTCCGAGCGGCAATTGTCCTAGGCGACAAGGTTGGTAGCAATAGCCGAAAGCGCCGGGTTGCTTCCCAGGCTAAAGATGCGGGCGTGTTCGGTGCCGACACCAGAGTGTGGACCCGATGGCGTGAACTTCGCGTCGTTCCGTCGCCGCGTGCATGACGGCAAAAACTGAGCGGCTTCGCCGGCCGCTCCGCTAGCGTGCGCGGCCTCGCGCGCCGCCCAACGCCTCGCGCACGATGATGTCGTCGATCAATCGTTCCACGGGCGCCAGGTCGTCGGTGTACACGACAACCGTCTCCGTCACCGGTCGGAGCCGCCACGGGCGCAGCGCGATTTCCATCAGGGCGGCATTGCCGGTCGCCCGGGCGGCGGCATGGAGCTCGTCGTCGGATATGGGACGCAGCGCGCCGTAGATCAGGCTGTTGTTGTATCCCGTGGGCAGATCCAGCACGTAGATGTACGGGAAGACGGCGCGCATGGTCGATGCCAGAACGTCGACGAGTCGAAAGTCCTGGCCCGTGCGACCGGCATTCAGCGCCAGCACACCGTTCGGGCCCAAGTGGTCGCGGGCCTCCTGGAAGAACTCACGCGTGACGAGGTGAAAGGGAATGTACGGCTGGCGGTACGCATCGACGGCGATCACGTCGTAGCGGTTCTCTGAATGCTGCAGATACGTGCGTCCGTCGGCGGCAATGATGTTGAGGTTCGGCTCGTTCATGTCGAAGTAGCGCTGGCCTAGCTCGATCACCTTGGGATCGAGTTCGACCCCGTCGATTTGCACGTCGGCGCCATAGATGGCGGTGAACTGCTTGGACACCGTGCCGGCGCCGAGCCCGACGATCAGCAGCGAGTCCATGTCGTCCATGGATTGCCCGGCGATCAGCGGCGCTAGGAGGAAGTAGTCCCACGGCCCGCCGGTGAGCAGACGATCGGGGTGATAGATCGAGTGCGTCCCGATGCCCTCGTTGAGGACGAGTCGCAATCCACGTCCAGGATCGTCAATGACCTGGATGAACTGGATGGTGGAGTCGCCCTCCCACACCAGGCCGTCCACCGGTCGCACCGCGCCAGGCCTGATCAGCAGCCACAGAATGATGAGGATGATCGCGAACGCGCCGTAGATCCCCTGCCGCACCCTCGTGCGTGCTCCGAGCAGTGCCAGACCCAGCAGCACCCAGGCAAAGAGCAGGAAGGTCAACCGGGTGCCGAAGGTGGGTACCAGGACCAGCACCGGGAGGAACGCCCCGGCGATGCTGCCGATGGTGCTGAGGGCGTAAACCTGACCGGCGCGGCGGCCCGCATGCTGCACGTCGTGAGTCACGAGCCGAATGGCGAACGGGGAGACCATGCCCAGCATCGTGAGGGGCACGGAGAACAGCAACAGCACGCCCAGCAGTGAGCCAAAGAACAAGCCGCCGCTCAACCGCGCGATGGCCTCGGAGGAGATTTCCAGCACTGGACCCGCGACGAAGGGCACGAGCCCCACGCCCAACGCCGCGATGGCGATGATGTGGAAGAGCGTGGATTCGCGCGGCCGCCGATCCGCCACCATGCCGCCGATCCAATAGCCCACGGAGAGGTAGAGCAGCGTGAGGCCGATGACGACGGCCCAGATGATGGTGCTCGTGCCAAAGAACGGCGCCAGCAGACGCGAGGCCGTGATCTCAACGGCCAGAACCGACATTCCGGAGAAGAATGTGGTGACGAGCACCAGCGCCATGCGCGCGGGGGCGCCGCGAGCATGGCTCGGTGCGGGCGGTTGCGGCTCGCCGGCTTGGGCGGGGGGGGCGATCAGCGTTCTCCCAGGCGCCGCGGCAATCTGGCCATTGGCGCAGGGCTCAGCATATCGCCAGCCGGCTCAATACCCCAGCACCTGTCCATGCCATCGTGGGTCGGTTGCGCCGTAACGGGCGCCGCTCGCGGGATCGAGCATGATGCCCTGACTGCGGGCGCGCGCGGTGAACGCGGGGGCCCACGCGACGCGGTGACCGCGCTGCTCCAAGGCGCTCGCGACATCCAACTCGAAGCGGGATTCGAGCGTAACCGTGTCGGCGTCTTCATCGTGGTACCAGCGCGGCGCATCCATAGCGGCTTGCCAGTGCATGCCATGGTCGATCACGTTGGTCAAGACTTGAAAGTTTGCTTGCGTCTGAAAATGGCCGCCCGGAGAGCTTCCCAGCATCACCAGCGCGCCTTCCCGCTGGACCATGTAAGTATTGAGGGTGTGGATGGGGCGTTTGCCGCCGGCGAGGGTGTTGGGGCTTTCCGGATCGAGGGAGAACCCATTCATGCGGTTGTTGAGCAGGACGCCGGTCCTCGGAACGATGTAGGCCGAGCCGAATTGGTGGAAGACGCTCTGGATTAGGGTGATGGCGTTGCCGTCCTCATCCACCGCCGACACCGCCGTCGTATCACGGCCCGAAGCGCTCGGGTCCCCCGCGGTGGGCTGTTGTGACGCCCGCGCCGGGTTGAGCATCATGCGCCGCCGGGCGGCGAACTCCTTGGACACCAGGGTGCGGATGGGGACCTCGACGTGCGCGGGATCGCCGACCTGCGCCAGGCGGTCCGCGAACGCCAGCTTGTGGGCCTCCACCATGATGTGCAGGCCGTGCACGGTGCCAAACCGCAGCGAGCCCAGATCAAACCCCTCGGCGATGTTGAGGTCCGCGAGCAGCAGGTAGCCCTGCGACGGCAGGGGCTGCTCGAGCACTTCGTACCCGCGGTAGAAGGTCCGCAGCGGCGGCAGGACTTCAGCGGGAGCCGACGCCAGATCGGTGGCGGACCAATCCCCGCCATCCGATTCCGACGCCCGCAGCAGGCGCTCCGCGAACATCCCGCCGTAGAACCCGGCGGCTCCGTTGGCTGCGACCTCGCGCAGCGTCGCCGCCAGGTCGGGCTGGACCAGCGTTTCGCCGGGTCGAGGTGCGCGGCCATCCGGGCAGAGCACCCTGGCGGTCGACGGGTACCGGCCGAGTGTCTCCAGCGACTGTCTGATCGTGCCGGCGAGCGCCGTGTCGACGGGAAATCCACCGCTGGCATACACGATGGCGGGCGCCAGCACGCGGTCGAGCGGCATGTGCCCATACCGCCGGTTGATCAAGTCCCACGCGGCCACGGCTCCGGGCAGCGTGGCCGACCGCAGGCCATGGGTTGGAATGGCCTCGGCATAGCCCGACCGATCGGCGGCCGCCGGCGCGGGCCCGCTGGCATTGACCGCCTCGACGACGCCCGTGGCCGCTGGACGACAGAGCGCGAACACGTCCCCGCCGACGTGGTTGGAGCTGGGCTCGACAACCGCGATGACCGCGGCGGCGCCGACTGCGGCGTCGAAGGCATTGCCGCCGTCCAGGAGCAGGCGCAAGCCGGCCGCCGTGGCAAGCGGGTGGCCCGTCGACATCATGGTGTGGTTCGTGACCACGGGGCCTCGACCCGTGCCCACGAACGCACGGGACCCCAAGCCGGCCGCTGAGTTCACGCCGCGACCTGACGGCGACGGTCGCTTGCGATGCCTAGCTCACCGTGTGCATCGGCATGATCACGTGACTGTGCGTTTCGATTTCCTGGTCGCCGTCCATCGGACGAAACCTTCCGGGGCTCGTGGCGCCGGACGTGCCGACCGAGATGCGTTCGGTAGCTATCGAGTTCAGACACTCGGATAGAAAGCGCGGGTTGAAGGCGATGAGCCCACCATCGCCACTGACTTCCGCGTCCAACTCTCCGGAGTTCTCGCCGAGCTCGGCCGAGTTGGACGTCAGCACCATCCGCCCCGATTCGCCGTCGCCACCCGGCTGGACGTGCAGCTTGATGACATTCGCCCCCGAGCTTGCGAACAGCGAGGCGATGCGGGTGGCCTTGGCAAACTCTAGCGTCGTGACGACGACGCGCGTGTCAACCTCGCCCGGGATCAGCTGCGGATAGTTCGGAAACTGCCCGTCGATGAGGGTGGCGATGAAGGTCACGGTGCTGGTCCGGAACAAGACCTGCGCCTGCGTCTCGCTCAGGCCGATGGTCACCGTGCCTGGATCGTCGGCAAGCATTCGCTGCAGCTCGACCATGGCGGGACGGGGCACAACGATCTGCACCGCCTCGGCAAGTCCCGTTTCCACCTCTTCACGACGGACGGCGAGGCGATAGCCGTCCGCGGCGGCCAGCTCGATGTGATCGGGGGCGATGGTCACCGATACTCCGGCCAGCACCGGACGGCTGTCGTCGGTTGCGGCGGCGGTCACCACCTGGCCGATCACGTCGGCGAGGAGATCGGTGGCCAAGTCGACCTCACGCTCGTCGCCCGTGGTTGGAATCGGCGGGAAGTCTTCGGCGCTAAGCCCCTTGAGTTTGGCGTTAAACCGGCCCGACGCGACGCTCAGGCTGTCCGTCTCGTCATCGCTCGCCAAGGTCACCGGACCCTCTGGTAGCTGGGCGACGAAATCGCTCAACAGGCGGGCCGGCACGGTGATCGCGCCGTCGTCTTCCACGCTCGCGCCAAGCCACACCGACATCGCGAGCTGCTGATTCATGCCCGAGAGCCGTAGTCCGCCGTCTTCCGACTGCAGCAGCACGTTGCTCAACACCGGGAGCGTGCTTCGAGTGGCGACGGCGCGGCTCACCAAAGCGAGTCCCCGGCTAAGATTCTCTTGCAGGCAGGTCACACGCATCCGCATGTCCTCCGAACCGATAGCGGATATTCATGGCCGCGCACGCTATCTGTAGGGTGTGCGGGCCAGCGGATACTAGGGGTTGTGGGCACCGGGCGTCAACGTGATGTGGATGCTGCTAGGCTGGCGGTGTCCAGGCTGATCGACCCAGCCTCCGCTCTGAAGGTGATAGCGGCGTGTCCTTGCGTGTAATCGTGGCGGAAGACGAGACCATCATCCGGATGGACCTCACCGAGCGCTTGCAAGCGTCCGGCTACCAGGTCGTCGGCGAGGCCGGTGACGGTGAGAGCGCCGTCAAAATGGCGCGCGAGCTGCGTCCGGACGTCGTCGTCATGGATATCCGAATGCCGGAGACCGACGGCATCGAGGCCGCGCGCCGCCTCACGGATGAACGGATTGCCCCCGTCGTGCTGGTCACGTCGTACTCCGACCGCCACCTCATCAACCAGGCGCTCGAAGCCGGCGCCATCAACTACGTCCTCAAGCCCTTGCGTGACAATGAGCTCGAGGCGGCCTTGGAAGTGGCCATGTCGCGCTATCGGGAATTCTTGGCCATCAGCGATGAGGTGGAAGACCTCAAGGATCAACTCGAGACGCGCAAGGCCGTCGAGCGCGCTAAGGGGCTGTTGATGACTCGGCTCGGCTTGGACGAGCCCGAAGCGTTTCGGCGCATTCAGAAACTCAGCATGGACCGGCGCAAGCCCATGCGCGAAGTCGCCGAGGCGATCATTCTGTCGGAAGAGATTTAGCAAGCGGCGGCGCGCGCATGGTGACGACGACTGACGTGCGGCCGCGTGGATCGCGTTTCTACGCCGCCATCGCGGCCGTGGCGCTCGTGCTGGCTGGCGTGCTCGCAATCTATGGGCGGCTGATCTTCGAGGGATTGGTTCTTTCCGGCTACGACGTTCAGACGTATTTCTTTCCCTACTGGGCCTATACCGCCGCGTCGCTGGCGGACGGCCGGCTGCCGCTCTGGAATCCGCATGTGTTTATGGGGGTGCCGTTTCTGGCGAACCCGCAGGCGGCGGTGTTGTATCCGCTGAACTGGCCCCTGTTCCTGCTCAATCCGGCGCACGCCATCCCCGCGGCCCTCGTGCTGCATGTGGCGCTGGCGGCGATGGGGATGCTGGCGCTGGCCCGTGTGGGCTTGCGCCTGAGGTGGCCGGCGGCTGCCACCGCTGCCGCGGCGTTCGCCTTCAGCGGATTCTTTGCCGGGCAGGTCGAGCACATCAATCAGGTGAGTGCGGCGGCTTGGATTCCACTGCTCGTGCTGGCGATCGAGCTAGGCGTCGCCGGGCGCAGGCGCTGGTGGCTCGCGGCTCCAGTGATCGCGGCGTTGATGATTCTCGCGGGTCACCCGCAGACGGCTTATATCGGCTTGACGTTCGGTCTGGCTTGGGCGCTGGTCGCCGGTGCGCGGCGGGTCGGAGCCGCGCCGATGCAACGGCGAGCGCAAGGGGCGCTCTCCGGGCTGGCCCTCTGGCTGGTCGGCGCCGTAGGCGGTGTGGTGCTTGCGGCCGCTCAAATCCTTCCGGCCCTCGCACTGTCGCGGGAGGGGATCCGTGCTGGGGGATTGACGTACCAGGAGGCAGTCTCGTTTTCGCTGTCCCCGGGGGAGGCGCTGCCCGGATTGCTCCCGACGTTTCTCCATCAGCCGTCGAGTACGGAGTTCATGGCCTTCGTCGGTATCGTGGGCGTCACGCTGGCCGTGTTTGGCGCCGTCCATCGGTGGCGCGAGCCGCGTGTCGGGTTCTTCGTCATCGTGGCGCTCGTGGCGATTCTGCTCGCGCTGGGGCCCGCGACGCCGCTGTTCCGGGTGGCGCATACCGTCGTCCCCGGCGTGTCACTCTTCCGGGTGCCGGCGCGCTGGCTTCTGATCGCGGTGTTTGCGCTGGCGCTGTTGGCGGCCTATGGCGTTGAGGCGCTGGAGGCTGGTTCACAGCAGGGGCGGCGGTGGCGCCTCAAGCGGCTTGGCATCGGGCTTGCGACGCTCGCGGGGCTGGCGGGACTGTCCCTCGGTGTCGCGGTCGCGGAGCCGCCGCTGCGTGACGGCATCGCCTGGACCTGGGGGCTGGTCGCGGTCATCGCGATCGGCTTCGTGGCGGCCGCGGCCCTGGCGCCGCGGCCCATATTTGTTTGGCTCGCGCCTTTCATCGTCGTAGCCGAGCTCGCCGCGGCGAGCGGCCCCTCGGCCATACGTGATGCCGTCCCTGTCGACGCCTACGACGCGCGGGGAAGTGTGCTGCCCCGCCTCGCTGAGATTGGGACGTCCGGACGGCTGCTCTCCATCGCCAATCCTTCCTATGAGATCAACGATCGCGACCGTGCGGCGCTGGCCACCACGTGGCGGGATCAGGTGGGCGAGGTGTCGTGGCGCGAATTCAAGGTGGCCTGGAAGAACCGAGACATCCTGAATCCAAATCTCACGATGGCGTACGGGCTGGGGACGCCCGATGGCTACGATGGCGGCCTTTTGCCGCTGGCGAGCCACGTGACGCTGCGCGAGGCCGTGATCCCCGGCTCCGAGAAACAGCCCGATGCGCTGCTCATGAATCAACTCAACGCGGTGCCGTCGAATCGCGTATTGGACACGCTGAGCGTTGACTTGGTCATCGACGATCGGGTCGACATTTTCGAGACCGACGTTGCCGCGTTCGATCTGCGGCTGGCCGTGCGACTCATTGAGCAGTTCCGAATCGAGTCGCTCGATGTTGCCGGCGTCGCCGGCGTCGCCATCTTGGCCGCTGGGGAGCCAAGCGGTAGCGGCGCCAACGCCGGCCGGATTGTGCTCACGGACGCGGCCGGTGGACAGATCGAGCTGCTGCTCCGGCGCTCGGATGACGACCCCACGTTTGTGGGGCTGGTGAATGCGTCGCCTGCACCCCCGCGGGACGGCTTGCCACCACAAACCGTGGCATCGAGCGCAGCGCTCGATGCCACGGCACGCATTGTTGCCGTCACCATCGAGCCGCAGGGTGGGGCGCTCAATGTCCGCGGCCTCTCGTTGCTGCTCGAGGATGGCTCGTCGCTGGGGCTCCTCCTCCGTGACGGGCGCGGCATGACCGTTGAGCATGCCGGCGACGTGACGATCACGCGCCGCGCGCAGGCGGGGCAACGAATATGGCTGCCGGCGCGGGTTGGGTTGGCGGCAACCGTTGCCGGGACGAAGCGCGCGCTCTCGAACCCACGATTCACGCCTGACGAGGAGGCCTGGCTGTTCCTTTCCCCTCGGTATCCCGGGTCTGTCAACGTGTTCCGCCGTGTGCTGGCCGATATGGGCATCGTGCGGCGCACGGAGCCGGTGGGCTTGGTTGCCCGCGACGAGGTGGAGCGCCTTCGGCGTCAGTTCGCCACGCGCGATGCGTGGCTTCGATTTGACAGCGCGGCCACCGCCGTGGTCACCGAGGACACCCCGGAGCGCGTGACCATCGAGGTTGTATCCGACGGCCCTCGAATGCTGGTGTTGAACGACACGCTATACCCCGGCTGGCAAGCGTTCATCGACGGCGGTCGCACAACGATCTGGCAGGCGAATCTTTCGCAACGGGCGGTGCTGATACCGTCCGCAGGGCGCCACATGGTCACGTTCGAGTTTTCGTCCCATCCGCTTCAGATCGGCGCCATCGTCAGCGCCGTCGCCGCTGGGGTGTGGGTGCTGGCGGCCGTGGCGCTGCTGGCGTGGCGACGCACCGCCTAGCGTGAAGCTCGTCTACGTCGCGCCCTTCGGCTTCGCCCCCAAGAACACGACCGCCCGCCGTGTGATGCCAATGGCGCGCGCTATGGCCGCTCGCGGCCACCAAGTGCGGGTCGTGGTCCCGGCCTATGACGACCCGGAGAGTTCCGGGCGGTGTTGGAACGATGCCGGCGTCGAGGTCCGCACGCTTCCACGCCCACGCGGGATGGGGCTGCCGCTGGTCGGCATCCCGCTCACCCAGCTGGCGCTTGCCAGGAGCGCGATGCGCCGCCTCCAGCGGTGGCGTCCGGACGTTGTGCACGTGTTCAAGCCGAAAGCCGTCTCTGGATTCGTGCAAGCGATGCTCTGGCGCAAGCGCGATCGCCCAGGACTGGTGTTGGACTGCGACGACTGGGAAGGCAAGGCCGGGTGGAGCGCCAACGAGCCGTATTCCTGGTGGCAGCGCGAGCTTTTCGAGCGCCAGGAACGATGGGGTCTGGGGGCCTGCGACGCTCGAACCGCCGCCAGCGCGGAGTTGGCGCGCCGGCGCGGGGCGGAGCCGGTCGCGTGCATCGTCAATGGCTATGACGCAGCCACCTATCAGGCGTGGCGCGAGGCCGAACCGGCCGGGTCCACGCCTTCGCAGCCGCACGCGGTGATATATACCCGCTTCTACGACGTTCCATCCGAGATCTGGGTGCGGCTGGCGCTTGAAGTATTGACGCGCGTGCCGGGTCTCACGATATCCATCGTGGGCGCTGGGCCGCGGTCGCCAATGGCAGACATGCTGCCGGCCCTCGAAGCGAAAGGCTTGGCCGGCCGCCTACGCGTGCACGGGTGGCTGGACTTTGCGGCGCTCAGAGGTCGACTGGCGGCCTGCGATATCGCGCTGATGCCGATGGCGGACACCCTGGCCAACCGGTCGAAGTGCTCCGTGCGCTACATGGACCTGATGCTTGCCGGCGTGCCGATCGTGGCCTCTCCGGTCGGCGAGGCGACCACATACGTGCGCGACGGCGACACGGGGTATTTGGCGAGTGACGACTCGGCGGAGGCGCTGGCGGCTGCCGCCGTGCGAGCGCTGCAGGATCCACGGCGCAGCTCGATGGCGGCGCAAGCGCGCGTCTATGCGATGCGAGACCTTGCCTGGACGCGCCTCGCCGCGCCGCTGGATGGTCTGTACGAGGCTGCGGTGCGAGCGCGAGCGAGCCGCCGCAGCTAGCTAGCCGGCAGATTCGGTCGGCGTACGCGTGGCCGTCGGCACCGCGCCGCCCGGTCCGGGGATGGCGGTTGTCGCTGGGGTGGCGCTCGGAACTTCCAGCGGCGAAATCCGCACGTCGACGACCGCCGGTATGTGCTGCACCATGCGCAGGACGGCCGGCGCCGGGTTCGTGATAACCGGCCGGATCTGATGTATCCCAGGCGCGCGATTGCTTAGATCGACTTCTGCCAGGATGTCGCCGCCTCGCAGGCGCTGTAGCAGATCCGCCGGGCCGGACATTACGATCTGCAGGAACGGCTGATCGGCGATGGCCTGCAGGCCGGCGCCCAAATTGGTCAAGACCACGGCGACCTGAATCGTCGTGGTCTCGTCGAGCGGCTCGACCACCACCGCAACTTGCGCGAATGGCTGGTCGCTGCGAATGGTCACGCCTTCCGGCGCTTGGAATCCGACTTCGCGCTGGACGTCGCTGCGAGCGTCCGCGATGTCGACGGGCAACGTTTCCACGGCGTCCACGCGCTCAAGCGCCCCGGGCTCGCCTTCGATTTCAACGCTGGTAGGAACAACGCCGATCTGGGCGATGACGAACGATGGCGCCACAGCCCCTTCGATCCGGGGCACCACGGGCACGCGTTTGCGGCTGGTTATGCGCGTGACGGGCACGCTCACCAATGCGGTAGGCGGGTCGACGCGCACGTCCTTCACCTCTAGCCCCTCCCGATCCACGGGAATCAGGAGCCCGTCGACCCTGACATCGCGTGTCGCTCCTTCCAGGCTCAGCGCGGCCACGACTCGGGCCACGCGCTCAACGGCCGAGGAGGCGCCGCTGACGGTGGCGTCCGCCGGCTCGGCGGTGATCTCGGACAAGTCAGCACGAAAACCGGTCGCGACGTCGCTCTCGATCCGCGCATTGATCCGCAGCTTGCGCTCCACGACGGGATCGAGCTCGACCGCGATGTTGGCCGGCGTGACACGCACAACCTCGACCGACGAATCGGATACGACCACGTCAACATCGACCTGATGCCGACCGGCCGGGAGACCGGTGAGGTCGACCCGGGCCACGAAGTTGGCGGCGGTGAGACTGGCGAGGTTGAGCTTGGGTCCCTTCACGCTCACGTGCACCGGCGTGATCCCAGACACGAGAACTAGTTGCCGCGTGTCAAGACCCACCGGCTCGACCGTCAGGCTGCCTGGAAATGGCTCGGTTGCATTGGGGTTTTGGTCGATCGTCAGCCCGGCCCAGACCAAGGCCGACAGCGCGAGCGCGACGAGGAACCGGACCCCGAGGCTATGGCGCGCGAACCGGACAGCCCGCGCCGCCCAGAGCGCCTGTGGACTGAGACGGCGCACTTAGCGGCGCGAAATCCAGGCCGGCAAGTTCTGCAGAGCCGCCCCGCGGGTCTGCACCCGGAAAGCCGTCTCGAGGCGGCGACGGAGCTGGTCCGGCGTCAGATGCCGCTCGAGCCGGCCATCAGCGGCGAACGAGATGCCGCCGCTCTCCTCCGAGGTCATCACGGCGACCGCGTCCGACGCCTCGGTAATCCCCAGGCCGGCGCGGTGTCGCGTCCCCACATGGTCTTGTGGGCCGAGGGCGTCGCTCAGCGGCAACATCACGTGCGCCGCCGTCACCATCCGACCGCGCACGAGCATGGCACCGTCGTGCAGCTCCGAGCCGGGATGGAACACGGTCAGCACGAACTCCTGCGAAAGTTGCGCTTCGAGGCGGGTGCCGGTGGCGGCAAACTCGTCGAGGCCGCCGGTGCGCTGCACGACGATGATCGAGCCCCAGACGCGGCTGGAAAGCGACTCGACCGCCGTCACGAGCTCTCCGATCACCACCTCGGTATCTTCGGGCGTCGTGGTGCCGAACGGCCGCGCGACCAAGGTGCCTGTGCGGCCCACACGCTCCAGCAGCCGGCGGATCTCCGGCTGGAACACAACCACTGTGGCGAACGACAGCAGGATGACCCCGTTATCCACGATCCAGTTAATTAATGGAAGCTGCAGCACACGCCCGATAACCAAGACCGCGACGAGGACCACGAGGGCGCCGCGGACCAAGAGTTCCGCCTGAGTGCCGCGGATGAGCGTCAAAATGCCGTGGAAAATGAGGGCGACGAGCAGGATTTGGACGGCAGCGCCCCAATTGAACTCGTTAACGAGGTACTCGAGCTGTTCCACCGCTCGCCTTGCCACCGTGGCGCTCGCCGCAAGTGTAGCGCGCCCTCCCGGGCGCTAACTACGGGTAGTCCAGCAGCGCGGCCTCTCCGCGAATGAGCAGCACGAGCAGGGCTTTCTGCACGTGGAGACGATTCTCGGCTTGGTCGAACACGACCGACTGCGGGCCGTCCATGACGTCGTCGGTGACTTCTTCTCCGCGGTGGGCGGGTAGGCAGTGCATGAAGACCGCCGCCGGCCTGGCGCCGCGCATCAGCGCCGCGTTGACCTGAAACGGCCCGAACGCCGCCAGGCGCTCGGCGCGCTCATCCTCCAACCCCATGCTCACCCACGAGTCGGTGTACACCGCATCGGCGTCTTGCACGGCGGCCTCGGCGCTGGATACGAGATCGATGCTGGCGCCTGAGGCGCGGGCGAGCCGGCGTGCCTGCTCGACAATGGCCGCATCGGGCTCATAGCCGCGGGGCGTCCCGACCCGCACGTGCAGCCCCGTCAAGGCGCCGCCGAGCAGGAGAGAGTGGCAGACGTTGAACCCGTCACCAACATAGGCCAGGGTGCGGCCGGCGAGCGAGCCAGCGCGCTCGCGCAGCGTCAAGAGGTCGGCGAGGACCTGGCATGGATGGAAGCGATCGCTCAGACCGTTGATGATGGGCACGCTTGCATGCTCGGCAAGCTCTTCCAGGACTGCGTGGTCGTAGACCCGGGCCATCACGGTGTCAACCCAGCGTTCGAGGTTGCGCGCGATGTCAGGCACGGACTCGCGCACCCCAAGCTGCGTGTGCTCGGCCATCAGGTCCACGGCCTGTCCACCAAGATGAACCATGCCGACCACAAAGGTGGTGCGGGTACGCAGCGACGCTTTCTCGAACAACATCCCGAGCGTGCGGCCCGGCAGAAGCGCGTGCGGCAGTCCCTCGCGTCGGGCGCGCTTCAATCGCGCGGCCGACGCGAGCACGGTGGCGATATCGCGGCTCGTCAGGTCTGCCAGTGAGAGCAGATTACGGCCTTGGAGTCCGCCGGCGTCGTGGGCGGCCTCAGTAGATGGCACCGAAGTCGATTTCGGAGTAGTAGCTGGCCAGGATCTGCTCGCCGTTGGTTCCTGTCGCCGCCATAGCGTTGGCGCTTCGCAGCGGCAGCCCGATTCCATGGCCCAGGAGCGTATGCCCCTCACTGTAGGGGTCCGGGACGCCGATGGCCCAGGGTTTTCTGGCGCCGCCCCAGGTCTCGTGCCAGCTTCGCGTGCGCCCGTCCGCGCGTGAGAAATAGACCGCCATGATGGTCTCGTCGTCGTACGTCATCACTTGCCCGCGAGTATCGGCAACTGCATCGCGCAGGCGCGTTCCTGAGAACTCCCGCGCCATGCCGTGATAGACCTGATGCCGGGTGAACATGGTGGGTGTGTGATGGGTGGAGCCGGCGGCATCAAAAAGCAAGTTGTTGGCGCGGCGTTCAGTGCGAGTGGCGATAGCGTAGCTCCGAAACGCAATCGCCGATGCGCGCAGCGCTTCCCAGGGAATGTGGTCCCCCTGCTCGGCGATGCCTGACAGGTAGTCCTCAAGCGGCAGGATGTTGACGACCCAGGCGGATTGGTAGCGCGCGAGCCAGGCGAATTCGAACGATCCTCGATAGGTTTGCCAGGGGGACGTCTCGGCCAGTCGCAGCATCGAGCCTTCCAGCGGATGAATCGTGACCCGGCCTACGGTTGAATCCGTCACGTTTCCCGGGAGTTGCAGGACTTGCCGCTCGCCGGGAATGTCGCGCTTGATGACGACGGACTCGCTCCCCGTTAGCTCGGCCATCTCCGATCCGCCCTCGTCCAAAATGCGCAGGCCCCCGGTGGAGGTGATCGTTGCGGCGGTGACTCCCGGATTGTCATCGCTGATGTCCAGCAGGCCGACGCGCATCTCCGGCTCCGCAAGCTCGGCGTGACACGACACGATGGGCGCCGCGACACCTTTGGCCGTGAACCACTCGCCTTGCAGCTGCAAGTCGGGCTGCAGGCGATATCTCCCCGGAGAGTCCGGGAGCGAAATCGACGTCTCCAACTCAACGTTTTCGCCAGCGGCGACATCGGCCGGCAACGAGACGGATGCGGGAGGCTTGCGATCGCGCGGCGGATGGCGATCGGCCCAGCGGAACCCCAACGTCACCGCGTCATCGCCGCTGAACGGCCATGTGTCGGATCCGCTATTGGCGATCACCAGCCGGACCTGGGCGGATCCGCCTGGCGCCCGGACCGCCGGCGTATCGACCTCGTACGTGGCGGCCAGGCCGTCTTGCGTCTGGCTCAGCCACGTGCGACCCAGGTCGGCGATCTGAAGCGGCGGCGTGCGCTCGGCGTCGTAGGTGAGCTTGCCGCGCTGAAACCACTGGGCGGTGACGCCGTCGTCAACGACTTCTTCCGATATCGGGTAGCCGAACAGGTTGACGCCGCCGTGCTCACGCCAGTAGCTGAGAAAGCCGAGCTGGAGTGACTGTCGAGTCTCCGGCACGTAGATCACTTCGCTGCTGTCACGGAACGGCTGCGCTTGCCCGAAGTACCGGTCGCCGGACACCCGCACGCCAAGCAGGGCCGGCTGCACCTCGTAGTCGGTGCCACTGTTCTCCGGCCAGTGCTCCAGCAGGAAGTTTTCGAAGAGTTGCACCTGCCGACCGTCCAACTCGTAGCGGACGGTCAGGGGATCGCCCAGCGCGTCGGCGGCGCCCATGCGGTTGTAGTAATCCTGGAAAAGCGAATCGACGGCGATCGCCGCCTGCTGGGCGACCACCGTGGCGCTCCACGGCGTGACACCCGCAGCCGCGGCCGTTACTGCGGTATACAGCAGGGCCCGCCGAGAAACTTGCATCCGAGCGATAGATCGAGTGCTGCTCATCAAAGGGGGTGCCCGTCACAGGGCCGCGTATGCGGCGGCGTGCGTATGGTGACGCGTGATGGACAATAGGAAGGTATCACAGCAGGCCTCAGCCGGGTGGATTCCAACAGTGAACGTGGCACCGGGCCACGCCGTTGCGCGACGCTGTGACTACTGGAGACTGGGAACAGCTAAAGACCGGGACGCTATGACGGCCCTATCCTGAAGCGCGATGACGACTTCTTCCTGCGACCGCATCTATTTGGACCACGCGGCTACCACGCCACTCGATCCGGATGTCCGGCGGGCGATGGCCGAGGTGCTTGATGGACCTTTTGGCAATCCTTCAAGTGTTCATGCGACGGGGCGCCGCGCGCGTGCCGAGCTGGACGGCGCGCGGCGACAAGTGGCGGACGCCTTGGGCGCGCAGCCACATCAAATCGTCTTCACCTCCGGCGGCACGGAGGCCAACAACCTGGCCATCGCGGGAGTCGCGCGTGGGCGTCGTCGCAGGCACACCGCGATTGGCGCCATCGAGCATCACGCCGTGCTGCGCACGGCCCGGTCCCTGCGCGACCGCGGCATCGAGGTCACCGAGATTCCAGTGGACACGCACGGCCGCGTGTCCCCCGACGCGCTGGCGGCGCACGTGCGGCCCGACACCGCCCTCGTCAGCATCGCCCAAGCCAATAACGAGATTGGCACGGTGCAAGACATTCCCGCGCTGGCCCGCATCGCGCACGATGCTGGAGCGCTCTTCCACACCGATGCTGTCCAGGCCGCGGGCCAACTCGACATAAATGTTGATCGATTAGGCGTTGATCTGTTATCAATATCAGGTCACAAGATCTACGGGCCGAAGGGTATAGGCGCGCTGTACGTGCGTGACGGCGTGGAACTTGAACCGCTGCTATGGGGCGGTGCACAAGAGATGGGCCGTCGCGCGGGCACGGAAAACGTACCCGCGGCCGTTGGCCTGGGGCACGCGGTTGCCAAGGCCTGCGCGACGTGGCCCGCCCACAGCGCACGATTGTCTGAGTTGTCGGAAGGGCTCGGGCGCACCGTGCTCGCGAATGTGCCTCACGCCCGCTTGACCGGTCATCCAACGTTGCGCCTGCCCTCGATCGTCAGCTTCGTTTTCGCCAACGTCGACGCGGAGTCCCTTCTGATCAATCTGGACTTGGACGGCATCGACGCCTCGTCGGGAGCCGCATGCGAGGCGGGCTCGATCGAACCGTCGCACGTCATCGACGCGCTCGGGCTGCCTCTGGCCTACCGCCGCGGGCCACTGCGCCTGAGTCTTGGCCGGGACACGACCCGGGCTCAGGTCGGGCGGGCGGCGTCGGTGGTCGCCAGGCACGCCAACCGTCTGTGCGCCGCGACTGAGCCAGCCACCGCGGCGTGGAGAGCTTCCTAGCGTGGACGTCTTTCTGCTCGTCCCGCCGCACGTGTACCTGGGCTTGGTGCTGGCCACGATCGTGGCGTTTCTCTTCCACGCCTTCGTCGGACGGCGTCAGCGCGCCGGGATCTTGTACTGGCCGTTCGGCGTGGGCGGATTCGCTGCCGGCGCGCTGATGGCGGCGCCGCTCGGTGCGACCTATCTCATGATCGGCGGTCTGCCGGTGCTTGCCGCGCTGCTGGGATGCATCCTCGGCGTAGCGATCGCGCACGTGCTGCTGTCGTAGCGGGGCCGGAACGTTGACCTAACATAATCGCCATGCTAGGTTTCGCGGAGGGAGAGGCTGACCGGCAGATGCTTGGACGCCTAATCAAGTTTTCGATTGGATTGGCGGCTGGATTCTTCCTCGGGGTGGCGCTGCGGTCGACCCGGTCGCCGGGCGTGGCGGAGGATGCTTGACCGCCCGCGGGGAGTAACGAGCCAAACACGAGGCCGAACCGGCTAAACAGCCGGACCTGACGCGAACTTAAGGGACTGCTGGGGAGGCAATCTCCGGCGGTCTTTTGCTATGTCCCATCGGTGAGGAGACTGCCCGAGTCATGCAGACCGACAAGATCCGCGAGATGTTTCTCAAGTTCTTTGCGGATCGTGGGCATGTCGTGCTTCCGGGTTCCTCGCTGATTCCGACCGGCGATCCCAGCGTGCTGCTCACGAGCGCGGGCATGCAGCAGTTCAAGGCGTATTTCAGCGGCGAACGACCCGCCCCGTATCCGCGTGTCGCCACGGTTCAGAAGACGTTCCGCACCACGGATTTCGACGAGGTTGGCAACCCGAGCCATATGACGTTTTTCGAGATGATGGGCAACTTTAGCTTCAACGACTATTTCAAAGAGGAGGCCATTTCGTATGCGCGCGGCTTGGTGCTGGATGCCGCCGACATCGACCCCGCACGAGTTTGGGTCACGGTCTTCGAAGGCCGAGAGGGCGTCCCACGCGACGACGAATCCGTGGAGATCTGGGCCGACCTGGGGCATCCGCAGGATCGAATCGCCTTCGACGGCGATGAAAACTTCTGGGGGCCAACCGGCGATAGCGGTCCGTGCGGACCAACCACCGAGATCTTCGTCAATCTCAGCCCAGACGAGCCGGATGTTGGGCCGGTCGTGGCCCCGGATCGCTACCTGGAGATTTGGAACCTGGTCTTCAACCAGTACCTCCAGGACGAATCGGGCCAACTCAGCCCCCTCATGCCGGGAGTGGATACGGGCGCGGGGCTCGAACGGTGGGCCTGGGTGCTCCAGGGGGTCGAATCCATCTATGACACGGACGTATGGACGCCCCTGCTGACGCTGGTGAGCATGCGCGCGGGGCGCGCCTACACGGCTGATGACGCGGCCGGACGCTCAATGCGCATCGTGGCGCAGCATGCGCGTGCGGCGGCGTTCCTGATATCCGATGGCGTGATGCCCGGCAACGAAGGCCGGGGCTACGTGTTACGGCGCAGTCTGCGCCACGCCGTGCGCCACGCCGACGTGCTGCGGATGGGCGATGACGCGCTTGCACCCATCGCGGATGTGACCGTGGACACCTTTGCCTCCGCCTATCCGGAGTTGGAGCGGCGGCGCACGTTCATTTGCGACGCCGTCCGCGACGAGGAAGCGCGTTTCCGCCGCACCCTCGAAACCGGAATGACGCTTCTCGATGAGATGCTTGCCGACATTCCCCACGGCGGCACCCTGCCCGGCGCGCGCGCCTTTCTTCTCTACGACACCTATGGCTTCCCGCGCGACGTGACCCAGGAAGTGGCGGAAGCACGCGGCGTGGCGCTGGACAGTGAAGGATTCGAGCAAGCGCTCACCGAGCAGCGCGCGCGAAGCCGCGCGGCGCAACGGAGCGATCGCGCTGCGCGGCTCCCGGCCGGCTTCGGGGAGACCGCCTTTCTAGGGTATGACGGTTGCGTGTCGGGCGAAGGGACTGTCGTCGCCATCGACCTCGACGGCAGCCTTGAGGAATCGGCGAGCGCGCCCAGCCGCGCCATGGTCGTGCTCGACCAGACACCCTTTTACGCCGAGGCTGGCGGTCAGGTTGGCGACACCGGCGTCCTGCGCGGTGAGGGCGTCCTGGCGCGGGTACGCGACACGCAGGGGGCGCCGGAGGGCACCCATGTCCACCTTGTTGACATAACCGAGGGCATTCTCAACGTCGGCGATGTCATCCAGGCGGACGTTGATGGCTCTCGCCGGGTTGACATCATGCGCAACCACTCGGCGACGCACCTGCTGCATGCGGCGCTCCGTACCACGCTGGGCACGCACGTGCAGCAGGCGGGCTCGCTGGTAGCGCCCGATCGCCTCCGCTTCGACTTCACGCATCCGAGCCCGGTGGAACGGACGCAGCTTCGCGTCATCCAGCAATGGGTCAACAACCGCGCGCTCGACGATCTGCCGGTCGTCACTGAAACGGCGGAAGTCCGAGAGGCGGTGGAGCGCGGCGCCATGGCGCTCTTCGGCGAAAAATACGGCGAGATGGTGCGCGTGGTCGCCATGGGCGAACAGTCGCTCGAGCTATGCGGGGGTACCCACTGCGCCGCCACGAGCCAGATCGGAGTGTTCGCCATCACCAGCGAAGGCGGCGTCGCCGCCGGCGTGCGACGCATTGAAGCTCTCACGGGACATGGAGCTGCCGAGTTCGTGCAGCGGCAGCAGGACATTCTCGACGAGGTTGCGGATGAAGCCGGCGCGTCGCCGGCCGAGTCCGTGGATCGCATACGTCGACTCAAGGCCCAACTTGCCGAGGCGCGCCGCCGGGTCGCGGTGGCCGAACGCGCCGACGCTCGGCGTGCCGCGGCAGCGCTGTTGGAGGAACGCGAACGGGTGGATGGCCTCACGTTGATTGCCGGCCAAGTGGGCGTGGCCAATCGAGACGCCCTCCGGCAACTCACGGACTCGCTGCGCGGCGCGCTCGATGAGCCGTGGGTGATTCTCCTGGCCACCAGCGTGGCCGACAAACCCGCCTTTGTGGCGGCGGCTTCGGCACAGGCCGTGAACGCTGGAGTGCATGCCGGTGACCTGGCCCGCACGGTCGCCATGGTCACGGGCGGCGGCGGCGGCGGCCGACCTGAGCTCGCGATGTCCGGCGGCACCGATGTCACGAAAATCACCGAGGCGCTTGACGCTGGGCGGAGATACATCGCCGACATTCGAGCGACCTCATGAGAACCCGCGGGGGACCGACGGTCGAGCGGCTGCCGACGCGTTCGCCGCGTCATGCACGTCGGCGAGACCGTCCACGCCAGCGCCGCGCCTCGACGATGCATGAGCCGGTGTTCGAGCGCCTGGATGAAGTCGATGGGCCGCGCACGGTCCGCACCTACCGGAACTGGGATCGGGACCGCCATCCCGCGCGCATGTTGGCGCCCGCGGTGGCGGCGATCCTCGGCGTAACCGCCGTGTGGATCGTCATGGCATTTTGGGTCTGGCCGTCGTCAACCGTGCTGGTGTCGCCGCTGGCCACGCACGTGCCAATCACCCTTGACGTGCGCGTCGATCCTGAGCTGTCGGACGTCGACACCACAGCGCGCGCCATTCCCGGAACGGTCGTGGCCGCGGTGAGCGACGGCGAAATGTCCATGCCCACGACGGGGAGGCGGCGCGAGCCCGTGGCGTTTGCCCAAGGCCGCATCACGCTGAGGAATCGAACCCGCGAGGCCGTGGTGGCACCCCGCAATACTCGGGTTCGCACCCAACAGGGCACGAACTTTCTGACGGATGCCGAAGTGCTGGTGCCGCCAACGGTTGAGATTGTGGGACAGACCGTCCCTGGTGAAGCGACAGTCAGCGTGACGGCCGAGGAGCCCGGAACCACCGGGAACGTGCAGGCGCTGGCCATCGTGGCCGTCGACGGCTCGGCGGCGGAAGTGCTCGAGGTCTTCAACTCACAACCCATTACGGGAGCCGCGGAGCGAGAAATCGCGCTGGTGGCCCAACGCGACGTTGATGAGTTGGAACGGGTCCTGCTCGAGCGGCTGCAAAGCGCGGCGGTTGAACAACTTCGACGCGATCGCCCCGAGCAGGAGACGCTGGTCGTATGGTCGCCCGTGGCCGGCAACCCGGAGGTGATTCAGAAGGAATTCAGCGCCGACGTTGCTCAACTCGCGGCGGTGTTGCAGCTGGACCTGGAAGTCCGCGCCCGCGGAACGCTCTTCGCGAACGACGACTTGGAGAAGATCATCGTCGATGGACTCGCGGCCGGCAGCGCCGATGTCGAGTTCGACGAGATTCGCGTTCTGCGGACCGAGGTCCTCAACGAGTCGTTTGGCCGGCTGGATATGCGCATCGAGGCGGTTGGCGAGTCTGTCGCCAAGCTTGACACTGATGCCATTCGCGCCATGCTGGCCGGCGCCGCCCTTGACGACGGCGCGGCGACCCTCAATGGGCTGTCGCAGGTTGCCACCTGGCGGGTGACGCATGATCCACCTGACACCGAAAACTTTCCACGCTGGGGTTGGCGCATCGATGTCCAGGTCACGGAGCCGACGGCCATCCCGGCGGGTTGAGCCCGCCGAGCCGCCGCCACCGCGCCGTCGGCGCATCATCGGGCTTGACTTGGGGTCGCGCCGCATTGGCGTGGCAATCTCGGACAGCGAGGGTGGGTTCGTCGCCCATCGACGGGTCATCCAGCGGCGGGACCTCACGCGTGATCGGGCAGCCCTGGCGGCGATTCTGGCGGACTATCCCGACGCAACGATTCTGGTCGGGCTGCCGTTGTCGATGGATGGAAGCGAGGGGCCCCAGGCCGAGCGCGCTCGCCTCTGGGCCCGCCAGTTGCTGGCGGGATCGCTGCACGCGGTAGTGTTCCGCGATGAGCGGCTCACGACGGTCGCCGCGAAGGCGAGGATGGCGGCGCATCCGGTTGATGCCGTGGCCGCCGAGGTGCTCGTGTCCGACTATCTGAACGATCGGAGCGCATGGTGAGGGCGATTGGGCTTCTCATCCAGGCGTTTGTGATCGTGCTGTTGACGGTTGGCGCGGTTGCGTATTTGGGCTTCACCGTGGTGAGCCGATTTGCGGATTCGCCGGCGCCGGTGGCCGCGGAGACCGTGCTCTTCACTATTCCACCGGGCGCGACGACGAGCGACATCGGACGCGCTCTCCAGCGCGACGGCCTGATACGCAGCGATCTGCTGTTTCGCCTGCTGGTCGATCGGCGCGGGCTGGATGGGAGTCTGCGGCAGGGGGCTTATCTCCTCCGGCAAGACATGTCGCTCGACGAAATCCTCGCCACGTTCGAGGCCGGGCAGGCCGTGGAGCAGACAGTGACCTTTCCCGAAGGCTTCCGCATCGAGGAGATGGCTGAACGGCTCGACGAGCAGACTCATGTCTCCGGGGGTGACTTCCTTGCGATAGCGCGCAACGAGGTAGCCGCGCTTGCCAACGAATTTCCCTTCCTGCGCGTCATCCCACCTGGCGTGTCGCTTGAGGGCTACCTGTTTCCCGACACCTATCAGATCAGCGCCGGTACGGCCGCGGGCGATCTGGTCCGAGCCATGCTGCGACGCTTCGATGATATTGTGACGGCCGACATGCGCGCATCGGCGGCGTCCCGGGGCTGGGACGTGCACGCCCTCATCACCGTCGCGTCGGTTGTGGAGCGCGAGGCGCGAATCGACGAGGAGTACGCACTGGTTGCCGGCGTCTTTGCCAAGCGCCTCACGCTCGGCATTCCCCTTCAGGCAGACCCCACCGTGCAATACGCCCTGGGCCGCACCGATGGTGGGCGGGGGTGGTGGAAGCCGGACCTCACCGGCGCCGATCTGCGCGTGGACTCTCCGTACAACACATATCTCCACGGCGGCCTCATGCCCGGACCCATTGCGAATCCCGGCTTGAAGTCGATCGAGGCAGCGGCCTACCCCACCGACACGCCGTATCTCTTCTTCGTCGCGAAGGGCGATGGGTCCCATGCGTTCGCGGTCACGCTCGAAGAGCACGAGCGCAACATCGCGCAGTATCGAGCCCTGCCGTGAGCAGCGGTGATCGCGTCAGCGAAGACCGGCCGGGGCGGGTCTCGTCGCGGCTCGCTGATCTGGGCGTGGACGTGTTCCTGGTCCACGGCGCCGCCAATCGCCGCTACCTCAGTGGATTCACGGGAAGCGCCGGAGTATTGGTCATCGGCGCGGAGCAGCAGGTGCTCGTGACGGACTTTCGCTACACCGTGCAGGCTGGCGAGCAAGCACCGGCCTTCACGGTCGTGGAGGCATCCGAGCCGCTTGCCGGTCTGGCCGATGCGGTGGCGGCGATGGGCGCGACCCGCGTCGGCTTCGAGCCCGAGCACGTCACCTATGCGGGGTTTCAGAAGCTGGAAGCGCGGCTTGCCGAGCTGACGCCGCCGGCGAGCTTGGTTCCTGTCGCGGATGTCGTCGAGCAACTGCGCGTGATCAAGGACCCCGCCGAGACGGCCGTGATGCGCGAGGCCGTCCACATCGCCGACGAGGTGATGGCGCGGGCATCGGACTGGGTCCAACCAGGCGTTAGGGAGCGGGACCTGGCGAATCGGCTCGAGGCGGCCATGCGCGATCTCGGCGCGGAAGGGCCGGCGTTCGGCACGATCGTTGCAGCCGGGCCGAACGCGGCTATGGCCCACCACGAGCCTGGTGACCACGCCGTCGCGGCGGGGGAGCCGGTGATCGTTGACCTGGGCGCCAGGCTCAAGGGCTATTGCTCCGATATCACGCGAACCTTTGTCGGCGGCACAGGGGACGAGACCTTTCAGCGAATCTACGGCCTTGTGCTGGAGGCACAGCGCGCGGCTGAGGCGGGCATGCGCGCCGGCATGTCGGGACGAGCCGCCGACGCGCTGGCACGAGACCCGATCGCGGCGGCGGGGCACGGAAAAGACTTCGGCCATGGCACGGGGCACGGCGTGGGGCTCGAGATTCACGAAAACCCTCGACTCTCCGTGCGCTCCGACGACACGCTCGCGTCGGGCATGATCACCTCGGTTGAGCCAGGTGTGTACCTCCCCGGATGGGGCGGCGTGCGGATTGAAGATCTGGTCCTCGTGCAGGAAGACTGCGTCGAGGTGCTGACGCAGGCGCCGAAATGATCGCCGCTCCGAATCTCGTGAGGCCGCTCCGTGGTTGACCCCGGCGAGTTGCGGCGCGGCAACGTGGTGCGGATCGATGGCACGCTCTATGCGATCGTCGAGCACCAGCACCAGAAGATCGGTCGCGGCAGCGCCCAGACCAAGCTCCGGCTGCGCGACATCGTCAACCAGACAACCTCCGACCGGGTGTTCCAGGCGAGCCAGCGATTCGAGCGCGTGCGGCTGGATGTTGACCCGGCGCAGTTTCTCTACCGGAGTTCCGACACCTATCACTTCATGAACATGCAGACGTACGAGGAGATCGCGCTTGCCACTGCCGAGGTCGGCGCAGCCGCCCAATACCTCGTCGACGGACTGGAGCTCGAGCTCACAATGTTCGAGGGCCGCACGATCGGCCTCAAGCTGCCGGTCGCCGTCGACATGACCGTCGCCCATACGGAGCCTGGCGTCCGCGGCGATACGGCGACGTCGGCGAACAAGCCGGCGACGCTGACGACCGGCCTTCAGATCGACGTGCCGCTCTTCATCAACACTGGCGACGTCATCCGTGTCGACACGCGCACAGGCGAGTACATGACGAGGGTTGGCCAAGCGTGACCATGTGCACTTGGGGGGTCGTCGTTGACTGACGAGTGGGAACGCGCGCTCAGCGACGTGTTGCCCGACCTCGTCGAGACGGCTCGCAGCGCGCGGCTCGAGGAGCTTGAGGTTGGCGACGAGCGCCACACGATTCGTCTGAGGCTCGCCGAGCCTGCCCCGAGCCCCGCCGCCGACACCGAGCGGGAGGAACCCAAGGACGCCGCCGCACCGGTGGCGCGAGCCGGGCACGTCGGGATCTTTCACCGGCGGCCCGAGGACGCCGCCGATCCGATCGCGGAGCCTGGCGACACGTTGGATGAGGGGGCTCCGGTTGGCTTTGTGGACGTGCTGGGCGTGTTTCACGATGTGCCGGCGCCATTCGACGGCATGATCGAGGCGTTTCTCGTGCCCGATGGCCAGCCTGTCGAATACGGCCAGGCCATCGCGCGCCTTACGCCATCGGAGTAGTGCTCCAGCCTCCGGAATCTGGTCGTGGGCCGCTTCGGTCCTGTCATGCCCGGGTGAGCGGACGTCCATTCCACAGTCGCCGGCGGACCGACCGAACCTAGCGCCCATGAGGCCGCGCGCGTGCGCCGTGCTGCCATGGCGCCGTTCAATGGCGAATTGCCTCGCTGCTCGAGATGCTCAGTGCCAAGATTCCTTGAGTGGTAAAGTCCACACCGGGACGGATTCATGAATTCGACTCAAGAATTCCGGTGCGCATCAGCGGTTGCCAGGAACACCGAGTTCGGCTGTGGCCGCTGTCGCGAGAGTGGAGGAGACCAATGGCGAAATCGTTGAGCAGGCGTCAGGTTGTGCGCCTTGGGGCGCTTGGCCTCGCAGGAGGCGTCGGCGCGGCGGCGCTGGCGGCATGTGGCGAGGCCGAGGTCGAGGTCCGAACCGTCGAGGTGGAGAAGATCGTCACTGTCACCAAGATCGAACAGGTCGAGGTCGAGAGGGTTGTAGAAAAAGAAGTCGTGAAGGAAGTCCAAGTCGAAAGGGTCGTGACGCAACAGGTCGAAAAGATCGTCGAGAAGATCGTTGAGGTCCCGGAGGAGACGCAGGTTGCGGGCGTCTTCGAAATCGGCCCCGTCAAGGCCGTGCGTTTCGGCAACTACCGCGACCTGACGCCATACAATCCGCAATACGGCGGCAAGATCACGCACGCGGCGCCGGGCGCCATCAACAACCTCGACCCGCTGCACTTTCCCGACGCCTGGTCGCTGGCGGGCGGAGGCCAGCCGCTGTTTGACGCGCTGATTGCGCACGGGCCGGGCGGGCAGCTGGCCCCGTGGTTGGCGACGGACTGGTCGATCTCCGATGACCTGCTGATCTACACGTTCCAACTCCGCAACGATGTGCAGTTCCACGACGGCACGCCATTCAACGCCGAGGCGGCCAAGTTCAACTTCGACTTGTGGATGGATCCGGCCATGAACCCCGGCTGGAACGCGAACATCGGCAACCAGCTGGCCAGCGTCTCGGCGCCCGGTGAGTTCACGCTGGAGCTGACGCTGACCGAGGTCAATGTCTTCTTCCTGGACCTCCTGGCCGGCGGCTCCGCCGTGTTCGCGTCGCCGAAGGCCGTGCAGGAATACGGTGAGGATCTCACCCGAAATCCCGTGAGCACCGGACCGTACAAGTTCAAGGAGTGGAAAGAGAACATTTCACTCACCATGGTCCGGAACGACGACTACAACTGGGGCCCGCCATGGGCGCTCAATCAAGGACCGGCGTTCGCGGACGAGTGGACCTCGTTTGAGTTGACGGACGTTTCGGCCAAGGTGGCGGCCTACGAGGCCGACGAGCTGAGCTGGATGCACCACTACAGCCTCACCGAGCTGCAGCCGTTCTTCGGGGACCCGGCGCATCAGGTCTTCATCGGGCTTGGCCCCGGGCAGCCGTGGTACCTGCAGACCAACACCTCCAATTTCCCCACGGAAGACCTGGCGGTGCGCAAGGCCCTGATCCACGCCACTGACCGCGGCACGGTCACGCGAAGCGTCACCCTTGGCTTTGGCGCGCTGGCGGGCAGTCTGCTCACGCCGGGAACCGTCGGCTACAACCCGGACCTGGACGGCTTCTACGACTTCAACATCGAAAAGGCCAACCAGATCCTGGACGAGGCGGGCTACGCGCGTGGCGACGGCGGCTTCCGCTACGACTCCAGTGGTCAGCTGCTGGAAGTCTCATTCCCCGACACGCCGAATCCGTTCTCACAGCCGTACAAGCTCAACATCGAGAATGCGATCGGCATTTCGGTGGCCACGCCCAACATGGAGTGGGGCACCGCGGTCGAGCAGTACCTGCAAGGCCTGCACACGCACAAGTGGCAGGGCGGCGTGGGCCTGGAAGGCGGCTTGGTGCTCGATACCGTCTATCACTCCCGCAACTTCGGCGTGCCGGGCAACCGGGCCTACACCTGGTTCGTCAACGAGGAGATCGACAGCTTGCTCGATGCCGTGCGCACTGAGCCCGACCAGGCGCAGCGCGCGCAAATGACGAATCGTGTGCACACGATTGTGATGGAGCAGGCCCTGGGTATTCCGTTGGTCGAGTGGGGATCGCTCTTCCCGGCCAACACGAACAAGGTCGGCGGACGCGTCTTCCACACGATCTTGACCTCGCCCTATCCCTTCGACCTCTATTCGACAGAGGGATAGGACCAGGTCCCACAAGGAGAGATTGACATCGCCGGACGGTGATCTGGCGCAGGAATGGGCAAATACATCATCATCCGGGTGCTGGCGGCAGTGCCGGTACTCATTGGAGTCTTGCTCCTAGTATTTGTCCTCCTGCGCCTGATCCCCGGCGATCCGGTGTCGATTCTCCTCGAGTCACGCGGCGAATCGTCGATCTTCACGAGTCGCATTCCTCTCGAAGCCGTTGAGCGGCTCCGCGAGTCCTATCACCTCAACGACCCCATACCCGTGCAGTTCGCGCTGTACGCGAGGGATGTGCTGATAGGGGATTTCGGCCGGTCGTTTCAGACGAATCAGCAGATCGGCGACCTCGTCAAGGAGCTGTTCCCCGAGACCTTGAAGCTCACGATGGCTGGGATGGGTGTCGCGCTGTTGGTGGGGCTCGTCTCGGGGATCGTATCGGCCATTCGACACCATAGCTGGGTTGACTACACGGGACAGGTCGTGGCCGTATTCGGCGTGTCGGTGCCCGACTTCTTCTTCGGGATGGTGCTTATCTACGTGTTCAGCGTCAACCTTGGCTGGCTGCCCGCTCTAGGGCAGGATAAGCCCGAAGGGATCATCATGCCCGCCGTCACGCTTGGCGTGAGCGCAGCCGCGATCATTGCTCGGATGACTCGCTCATCCATGCTCGACGTCATGAGTCGCGATTTCGTAAGGACGGCTCGCGCCAAGGGCCTCCGGGAGTCGGCCGTGGTGATGCGCCATGCGCTCAAGAACAGCTTGATTCCGGTCATCACCATCGTTGGCTTGCAGTTCGGCAGCCTGCTTGCCGGCGCCATCGTGGTTGAAGTCGTGTTCACGCGGCAGGGCCTTGGCTTTGAACTCGTGGAGGCCGTGCAGCGTCGGAACTATCCGGTGGTGCAAGCCCTGGTCATGTTCGCATCACTTGTATACGTGGCGGTCAATATCATCGTCGACGTGCTCTATACGTACGTTGATCCACGCGTGCGGCTTCAGACCTAACGTGGTGTCTCGATGCGGCGCCGTACGGCCGACGGCCCATCGGCGAGTGGGCGCGATGCCCTGCAGCCTGAGGCTTACCCCAGTGCTCGCCAAGGCAGACAGCCGTGGCTTCGACTAGCGACCTGGCCGTTGAGCAGGCACTCGAAGGCGGCGAGGCGGTAGCCGCGCGTAGCGAATGGGGACTCGCTTGGCGGCGGTTCCTTCGCAACAAGGCGGCCATCGCCGGCGGAGTTGTTCTGATCGCTATCGCAATCGTCGCGATTCTGGCCGATGTCATCGCCCCCTTTTCCCTCAACTACTACAACCCAGACTTGTTCAATTCGCCGCCTGGCGAGGGCGGACATCTCCTCGGTACGGATCGCGTGGGACGAGACGTGTTCACCCGCGTCGTTCACGCTGCACGCATCTCGCTTCGCATTGGCTTTCTGGCGGTCGCCATAGCCGCCACCGGCGGCACGCTGGTCGGCTTGATCGCTGGTTTCTTGGGAGGCAAGGTCGACTGGCTGGTCAGTCGGGTGCTGGACGTGATGCTGGCCTTTCCCGGCATCCTGCTTGCCATCGTCATCGTGTCGACGCTGGGACCCGGCATCAACAACGCGCTGATCGCGCTCGGGATTTCGGCCATTCCCTACTACGCACGCGTCGTGCGGGGCGCCACCTTGTCGGCGCGTGAACTGGTGTATGTGCGGGCGGCGCGAGCCGTGGGCATGCGCGAGGCCCGCATCATGCTGCGCCATGTGCTGCCCAACCTCATGAGCCCCATCATCATCATGGCCACCCTTGGACTCGCGTCGTCGATCATCGCGGCCGCCGGACTGGGCTTCCTCGGGCTGGGTGCCGAGCCTCCGACCCCCGAATGGGGGCTGGAGCTGTCCGAGGGCCGACGCTACCTCCGCACGGCGCCCTGGGTGTCCATCCCACACGGCGTCGCGATCTTCATCACGGTCATGTCGATGAATCTTCTGGGCGACGGGCTCCGTGAGGCACTTGATCCCCAGGCCAGCGCCTGGACGAACTGAGCGACACCCCACGGGCCTGGCTGAGTCTGCGCGCTAATGCTTGTGCAACGCATCGCCGGCGTCACGAGGATCTTACGCGGCTTCGATCTACGTGCTCGCGTCGCGCCGGCCGTCCCGCAGCACGCAGGCTGGACAACACACGTAGCGCGAGGGCAGCCTGCCGATCTCGCAGCCGCGGCCGGCCGTCTACGGGTTGGCGATAAACGTCAGACCAAATGCGCCGCGGCCCGTATGCGTGGCCACCACGGGTCCCATCTCGATGCCGGGCAGCAGCTCGGCCGTGACCTCGAACTCGCGCTTGATATCAGCCTCGAGCGCGGCGTACATATCATCCGCGCCCACGTGCATTACCGATATGGCCTGCAGGCCGTTCGGCGCATGCTCGCGCGCGTAGTCCACCAGCGCGCGGCGGGCCTTGGTGAACGAGCGTACCCGGATGACTGGCTCCACCTGTCCGTCCTGCACATGCAGGACCGGTTTCAAGCTCAGGATTGATCCCAGGAACGCTTGCGCCCCGCCGATGCGGCCACCTCGACGCAGGTACTCCAGCGTTGGCACGACAAATACAACAAACGTCCGCGCGGCTTGGTCGTTGACGTGCTGCACCACGGCCTCGGCGCTCGCGCCGCTGCTGGCGACTTGCGCTGCCTCCAGCGCCAGGAGGCCAACGCCGATCGGTGGCAGATTGTTCGTGGCGAGATGCACTTCCACATCCGGCAGTTGGTCGGACGCCAGACGGGCGGACTCGAGCGTCCCGCTGAGCTTTGACGACAAGTGGATGGAGACGATGGCGCTGCCGTCCGCTGCCGCGCGGCTGTAGATGTCCATGAACGCGGCCGGAGCCGGCTGCGACGTGGTCGGATGCTCGGGCCGACCCTCAAGCATGGTGAAGAACTCGGTCGGCGTAATGTCGACGCCGTCGGCGTAGTCATCGGTGCCGAAGTGCACGTGCAGCGGCACCACCTCGATCCCGTGCTCGTCGATGAGCTGCTTTGGCAAATAGGCCGTGCTATCGGTCACTATCTTGACGCCCATGCTGATGCTCCAATCAACCGCCGACGCCTGGCTGCCGTCCTGCTGGCGGGCGGGTCGATGCCCCGCAGCCAGGCTCTACGAAGCCACACTCAAAATAGTACTCCTCCACGCATGGGCGCGCCCCGCCGACCGCCGCGACGGTCCCGCTACTCGGTGCGTGGAATGTAGCGATTGGCTAGCTCGACATAATCCTCGCGCGGCGGGCTGAACACGTCCAGGACCACGGCCGGGCCATTGATCGGCCGGGCCCGGTGGGGCACGCCGCCGGGAATGATGAACATGTCCCCTGGGCGGCAGAGCCGGGTTTCGTCGCCGATGGTGAGCTCCATCTCTCCTTCGAGCAGCATGCCGGCCTGCTCGTGCGGATGGTGGTGTGTCGGAACCACGCTGTCCGCCTCAAGCTCCAAGCGCGAGAGCATCACCCGCTCCCCGTACGGCGTGCGGGCGCGGGCTCCTGGAGCGAGCTCGACTTCGGGGTGGTCGTGGATATCGATGAATGGCATGGGCGGACTCCCAAGCAGCAGGCCGCTCGTCCAACGCACCGCAGTGGTGCCGGCGGCCCGACGTCGGCCTGCGAACGGTACTCTACGGGTGGCTGGTGTGTCGTTCTCGGAGTGAGCGTTGATTGTCGCGGACCTGTTTGGCAAGCGCATGGCGCTGGCGGCATCTGGCGGGCTGGACAGCTGCACCATCACCCGCTGGCTGGTCGAAGAGGGGGTTGAGGTCGTCGCGCTAACGGCCGACCTGGGTCAGCCCGACGAGGCGAACATCGCCGACATTCCCGAACGGATGCGAGCCGCGGGCGCGGAAGACGCGGTATCGGTGGATGCGCGCGACGAGCTGGCCGGCGCCGGACTCGAGATCATTCAGACCCAGGCGCGGTACGAGGGTGGATATTGGAATACCACCGGCATCGCGCGGCACATCACGGTTCAGGCCTTGCTCCCGGAGGTTCAGCGGCGAGGCATCACGGTGCTCGGACACGGCGCCACGGGCCGCGGCAACGATCAAGTGCGATTCCAGCTGGTGACCAACATGCTCGCGCCCGAGGTGCAGGTGTATGCCCCATGGCGCGACAGTGAGTTTTTGGAGCTATTCCCGGGTCGGCGGGAGATGATCGTTTACTGCGAGCGGGAAGAGATTCCCATCCGCGCCACGCTCGATCGCCCCTATTCCACCGATGCCAATCTGCTCGGACTGACCCACGAGGCCGGGCAACTCGAGGAGCTGGAAACGCCGGCACAATTCGTGCGACCGCAGATGGGCGCGTACCCGCACGAGGCGCCCGATGAAGGGCAGCGTTTCGAAGTCCGTTTCGAGCAGGGCGTTCCAACGGCCATTGACGGCCGGCCGGTCTCCCCGCGCCAGGCCATCGAGCAGGCCAACACCATCGGTGGACGACACGGCGTGGGCATCGGGTTGCACGTGGTTGAGAATCGGTTCGTCGGCATCAAGTCTCGCGGGGTCTATGAGGCGCCGGGCATGGAATTGCTCGGTACGTGCTACGCCTACCTGCAGCAACTCATCCTGGACCGCCGAGCGCGAGCCGTATTTGACCAACTCTCGGCACAGCTCGCGCGGCAGGTCTACGAGGGCTACTGGTTCGATCTCGCCAGCAGCGCCATGCGGCAAGCGGTGGCCGCGTTTACGTCGCTGACCACCGGCACGATCGTCGTGGATGTCTACAAAGGCACCATCGCGTACGCCAGCGCGCGCGACGTCCCGCACTCGCTGTACAGCGACGCCTCCAGCATGGAGGGCGTCGGCGACTTCGATCACCGCGATTCGGAAGGGTTCCTTGGCGTGCTGGGCGTCAGTGCGCGCGCCCTGAGCACCAGGGGCCACATCGACTCGGCATAGAAGGGCCAACGTGACGCGCGCTTGCCACAACCTCGCGGCCCGAGGACGACGATGGCCGTAGCGCGCGGCATGTCGATGGCGGGCGCGGCGCGGCGAATGCCAGGGGCGGCAGTGCTGGTCGTCACGGCCGCCCTGCTGCTCGGATTCGAGGCAATCCGCGTCTTCACCACGCACACGGTTTGGCTGATTGGGGAAACCTCCAGCCGCGAAGTGCTTGGGATCGTCGTGCTTGGCGGCTTCGCGGCGGCCATCTTGGCTTGGCCGTTTGCCCGCGCCGTTGGCGTGCAAGCGGCGCGCCTGTGGTCGCTGCGCCTGCTGGCGGCCGGAGCGGCCGTTGGACAGATATCCGCCGTACCCGGAGTCGACTTCGCCGCTGGCCTCGCCGGCACGATCGCCTTGGGATGGTTCCTCGCGCTGCTGCCATCGCTCGGATCGTCGGCGCGCATCGGTCTGGGCCTGGCGCTGGCCCTAGATCTCACCGTCCGCGTGAGCTTCATCACGATTGATGCACCGTTCGCCCACCATCCGGCGGCTGCCGCGGTCGTTGCCGTTGCCGTAGCCATCGTTGCCCTGGGCGCGCCGGGCATTGCCCGGACGGCGGCCCGCCTCCCCGGGTGGCGCAACGCGTGGCCGCTCATTGGGATTGGTCCAGGCCTTGTGGTGTTCATGTTGCTGAGCGGCAACCTCGGGCAGGTCATCGTTGGCGCCGATCTTGACTTCCGCGCCGCCGCGCTCGTGCTCGCCATAGGCGCCGCGGTTGGCGTGGTGTGGACCTGGGCGCTGATTCGGTCCGGCTCGGCTGTCGGCTGGCTCTTGCTCGTCGCGGCTGGCGTCGCCTTAGTGGCGGGCTTCGTGCTCATTGACGCCCGGACGCCGGCGGCCGGCGTCGGGGCCGGCCTCCTGGCAGCGGCGCTGCCGGTGTTGCTTGCCCCGATGGTGCCGCGGCTGAACGGCTCCGACCGCGTTGCTCCCAGCGTTGTCGCTATGACGATCGGGCTGCTGTTGTTCGTGCTGCTGCTGTTCGTGTTCTATTCGTTCTACGGTCCTGATTGGGTCCTGTGGGCCGCTGTCGTTGTCACCGTTGCCTTAGGAATTGGCGGTCATGCGAGAAGGGCCCGAGCGACCGCGCCGAGACCGGCGGTGGATATGCGCGCCTGGTTGGCGCCAGTGTCGGTTGCCGTCCTGGTGCTCCTTCCCGCGGCCGTGGTTGCTGGCACCGCCGCGCCGCCGGGCAGTGGATACGCGGACTCCGACGGTCTCCGCGTCGTCGCGTACAACATTCGCCAGGGGTTCGGCGTGGAAGGCCGCTTCGATCTCGAGGCCGTTGCGCGGACGCTCGAGGACAACCCCGCCGACGTGATCGCGCTCCAGGAGGTTGGCCGCGGCTGGGTGATCTCAGGAGCGATCGATACGCTCACCTGGCTTTCGCAGCGGCTCGACATGCCCTATGCCTACGGGCCGGCGGCGGCCGATCTGTGGGGGAACGCCGTCCTCACCCGGCTGCCCATGCGCAGCGCATCCCATCACTTCGACAATCCGGGACGCATCCCGCGCGGCGCCGTCGAGGTCGAGATCGATGCGTCCGGGCTGACGTACACCGTCATCAACGCCCACCTTGACCACGCGGCCGACGGCGGCCCGACGCGTGAGGATCAGGCGCGCACGCTGCTCGACGTGTGGGGCGGCCGATCCCACACGTTGCTGGTGGGGGATATGAACGCGGAGGCTGGCGAACGGTCGATGCAGCAGTTATTCCAGGTTGGATTCCTCGACCCGGACGCCGACGGGCCGCCGACGTTCCCCGAGAGCGCCAGGCGGATCGACTACGTGCTCCACACGCCGGACCTTGCGGCGGTTGAGGTCCGCCGGCCCGTCACGGCTGCGTCCGACCACGAGCCGGTATGGGTGAAGCTGACGCCGCACACCGTGGCGGCTGTTATATCGCGCTAGCTATGGCAGGCCTCTGACAGGTTGAAGTCCGAGGTTCGAGCCCACGAGGCGCCGCTACGCGGCGTGCCGGCGTAGCGGCCCAGCTAAGCTCTGGCATGCGCTTCGGTGACCTCACGTTCCAAGAAATTCGAGAGTGGGCGAACCGCCGCTGCCTCGCGATTCTGCCTACCGGATGTACCGAGCAGCAGGGCCCGCACCTCCCCGTCGACTTCGACACCTGGTTTGTGGAGCGCCTCTGCCAGGCGGCGTCCGAAATGGCCCTGCGTGACTTTGGCGTCCAATCGCTCGTGCTGCCGGCCGTTCCTTTTGGGCCCACGCCCGAGCATCGAAACTACGGCGTGGGCTATGTCGATATCCCAAGTGAAATCCACTGCGGTGTGGTTCTGGCAACTTTGGAATCCCTCGCCGCGCAGGGGTTTGAGCGCATTGTCGTCTGGCGCGGGTGCGGTGGCCACGACCTTGGCAAGGTGGTCCAGGAGTTCAACCACACGCATCGGGGCAGGTCGGCGGCGTACTTGCCGCGACATCCCTATAACGACATTTGGCGCCGTATCGGCGACCCGGAGGTACCCGGCGGTCACGCCGACAGCTTTGCGACCTCGATCTCACTCCATCTGCGTCCGGAAAGCGTCCGCCGGCATAAGATCGTCGATCCAGCTCATGCGCCTGTTGACTGGCAGGATGCCGACCTGGACTTCGCGCGCTACTCGTCCACGGGCGTGATCGGTGACCCAACCCACGCCAGCGCCGAGCTAGGCTCCAGGCTGTGGGCGGCCGTTGTCGAAAGCGTTGCTACTACATTGCGGACCGTTGCTCTGCACACGACGTCACGCGGTGACCCGTGAACGATCACGCGCTATCTCTGGAGAGCGGCTAGGTCTTCCTTCCTACTGAGAACCCAAAGACCAGCCGGAATCAGACGGACTGACCTCATTGCGGAGGCACCCTGTTGCTCCGCCTCGAATAAGGACCCAAGAACTGGGCGATGGCATGGAACGATTCCGCCAAAACGCGCGTAGTGTCTAGTGGAATACCTGGGGAGAATGGGCAATGAGGGCGGCATATGACCGATGAACAAGCTGTCCTGCGTTGCCAGGACGGCGAGCGCGAGGCATTCCGCCATCTGGTGGAGCGCTACCAAGATGTTCTCTACGGCACGGCAGTCCTGATGACCGGGGACCGGGCGCTGGCGGAGGAGCATGTCCAAGAAGCCCTGCTCGCCGCCTGGCGCGGCATTCACGGCTTTCGCATCGGACACCCCGTCAAGCCCTGGCTCGTGCGAATCCTGGTAAACACCGTCGTGTCCCAACGCAGAAGGCGAGTGGTCCCGACCGTTCCCCTTGAAGATCACGGCCAATCCGATGACCGCCCCCAACCGGCCGAGGCTGCCGAGGCGCAGCTCAATCGCGAAGAGATCCGGCAAGCCCTCGCCGGCCTGAATCCGGATCAGCGGCAAGTCGTGGTCTTGCGCTTTTTCGCCGATCTCACGGTTCCGCAGCTGGCCGAAGCCATCGGCGTGCGCGAGGGCACGGTCAAATCGAGGCTGCACCGCGCGCTCGGCCAACTCCGAGATCAGCTAGCAACGGGCGATGCCAGAGAGGCGTACGGCCATGGCCAGTAACTACCCGTCGGACCAAGACATGGAGCGCACGCTGCGCCAGCATTTTTCGGAAGAAGCCGACGATCTGCGCGCCCCGACAAACTTTTGGGAGTCGCTGGAACACCGTCTCGAACCTCATCCCCCGCCGAATCCCGTCACGCGGATTCGACGCAAGATCCTGGCAGCCGCGAAGCAGAACTGGCTGCCGGTCATGGTCACAGGCGGGGCCGTTGCCGTTGCCGCCTCGGCGGTCTTGGTGGCCGGCAATCTTGGACAGGAAGCTTCCGTTGCCGAAAAGACCGTGGTGGTCACGGAAGTCAGAGAGGTGATCAAGGAAGTTCCGGTCGAGACGATCGTGACTAAGGAAGTGATCAAGGAGGTCCCGGTCGAGACGGTCGTGACCCGGGAAGTCATCAAGGAGGTCCCGGTTGAGGCGGTGGTCGAGAAGGAAGTCATCAGGGAGGTCGTCAAGGAAGTTCCGGTCGAGAAGATCGTGACCGTCACCGAGGTCAAAGAGGTCGTGGTCGAGAAGGTAGTCGAGGTCGAAAAGGTCGTGACCAAGGAAGTGATCGTAACCAAAGAGTTGTACGTCGAGCCTCCAGCAGCTGCCGCCGCAACGGCGGCGCCTGCGGCCGAAGCGGCCGCTCCCGCCCCCACGGCTCGGCCGGCGGACACCACCTTCCAAGACTATGGGCGGCAGCCGGTGGTCGCTACGGCTGAGGATGCCGTCTCGACCTTTAGCCTGGACACCGACCGCACGTCGTACCACTTGGCGCTCGGTTGGGCCCGGCAGGGCTACGACATCGAGCCCGACTCGGTGCGGGCCGAAGAGTGGATCAATGCCTTCGACTATCAATACGCCCCACCGGCTGACGATTGGGGCTTCGCGATCACGAGCGATCTGGTCGCGCATCCCCTGAACGAGGGCAAGCACCTGGCTCGGCTCGGGTTTCAGGCGGCAGCCGTTCCCGATGACCGGCCGCTGAACGTCACGCTGGTGCTCGACGCCTCGGGCTCGATGGGTGACGGCAACCGCGTGGACATTGCGCGCACGGCGGCGGAAGCCATCCGGCAAAGCCTGCGGCCGCAAGACCGGGTGGCGGTGGTCCACTTCACCACCGATGTGCTGCACCATCTCACGGTGGAGCATCAGGCCCCGGACGACTTCTCCGTCGAGTCCTCGATTGCACAGCTTGCGCCGCATGGCAGCACCAACGTGCAGGCTGGGCTCAACCTCGGGGTGCAGCTGGCGAACCAGGCGCGCCTGGAACGACCCGAGGCAAACAACTACGTCATCCTGATGTCGGACGGCGTGGCCAACGTGGATGCCACCAACCCGTTCGCGATCCTGGAGTCGGCCTATGAGCGGGACGCGGGCAACCCGCTGCGGCTGATCACCATCGGCGTCGGCATCAACAACTACAACGACGTGTTGCTGGAGCAGCTGGCGCAGCACGGCAATGGCTGGTACCGCTATCTCAACGACCCCGTCCAGGCGCAGGCGACCTTCAGTCGGGACAACTGGCTGGCGCTGTCGACGCCCTTTGCGGATCAGACCCGGGCGCAGGTGACGTGGGACCCGGAGGTGGTCAAGACGTGGCGGATCGTCGGTTACGAGAACCGGGTGACGTCGGACGCGAGCTTCGCGGAAGACCGCAAGGAGTTCGCGGAGCTGCCCTCGGGCGCGGCGACGACGGTGTTCTACGAGTTGGAGCTGCACGACCGCTGGCGCGGTCGCGCGGCGGCGGATCTGAAGCTGGGCCGGGTGGAGCTGCGCTGGGTGGTGCCGGAGACGGGCCAATCGCGCAGTCAGCAGGTGGAAGTGACGGGTCGCGACATCGGCTTCGACAGCTTCGAAGCGGACCCGCTGCTCCGGCTGGGTGCCATCGTCGCGCTGTCCGCCGACCGCTATGGCAGTCTGCCGCGGGGCGCGGACGATGGCGCCGCCGGGGTGTCCAACGACCTGGCCATCCTGCACGACGAGCTGCGGGCGCTGGGCGGGTCGCTGGGTGGACTGGACGCCTACCAGGACTTCCGGTTCCTGCTGGAGCGCATGGCGGAGCGCGCCTACGCGGTGGCCCCGCAGGAAGCCCCCTCCGGCTACAGCCGCTAGCTCTACGGCGCCTGCCGGTCATCACGACCGGTGGGCGCCGTAGCCGCGCTCGGTCTAGGGAAATTCAACGAGGGCTTGCTCTCCGATGTCCAGATATTCACCAGGGACTCTGGCGTAGTTCCCCAAGAGATCTCCAGACGGGCAGGCTTGCGACGCTGTCCAGATACAGGACAATGCCGCTCTGGCAGCAATGGTTCCGGTCACGGCAGCCCTGTTTGCGACCGTCGCCATGCGCACTTGGCCTGACCTCGGATGGGTCTGGAGGGCGAGCCATCGATCAAGCAGCTTCACGATCCAAGATCCAGGGCTAGGTGGAACATCGCCCACTGGCGCCGCTAGACACTGATGGCTGAGGCACACCTCAACGAGAACGTCCGCTTCGAACCGAACGAACGCCCGTCCCCGTTCCTGGCGTTCGGCGCTGGCTTCCAAGCCGCCATGATCATCCTGGCGCCGGTCGTTTTGACCGTGGTCATCGTGGTTCAGATCGCCGGACAGTCCGAAGGCTATCTGTCGTGGGCCATCTTTGCGGCGCTGCTGGTCAGCGGCTCAACCACCATTCTCCAGGCGGCTCGCGTTGGGCGGTTCGGCGCTGGGCACGTGCTCATCATGGGAACTTCGGGGGCATTTATCGCGGTTTGCGTGACGGCGCTGAAGGTCGGCGGCCCGGCGACGATGGCGAGCCTTGTCGTCGTTTCGTCGCTATTCCAGTTCCTGCTGGCCGCGCGTCTTCCGCTGCTGCGGCGCATCTTCACGCCGGTTGTCTCCGGCACGGTGATCATGTTGATCGCCGTCACGGTCATGCCGCTCGTGTTCGATGCGCTGACGCAAGTGCCCGAGGACACGGCACCGGCTGCCGCTCCGGTGGCGGCCCTGGCCACCCTGGTTACCGTTGTTGCGCTGGTGTTGCGCGCCCCGCCGGCATGGCGGCTGTGGTCGCCGCTCATCGGCATCGTGGTCGGCTGCCTGGCCGCCGCGCCATTTGGGCTCTACGACGCGCAGCCGCTGGTGGACGCGCCCTGGGTGGGAATTCCGTTCGGCTCGTGGCCCGGATTCGATCTGAACCCGGGCGTCGAGTTTTGGGCGCTCCTGCCGGCGTTCATCGTGGTGACCATCGTCGGCGCGATAGAAACCATCGGCGATAGCGTCGCCATCCAGCAGGTATCCCGCCGCCAGCCGCGGGCAACCGACTTCCGGGTCGTGCAGGGCGCGCTCAACGCCGACGGTTTGGGCAATCTGCTCTCAGGTCTCACAGGGACGTTGCCCAATACCACCTACTCGAGCAGCGTGCCGCTTGCTGGAGTCACCGGAGTTGCCGCAAGGCGCGTGGGTGTTGTGATCGGCGCCATCTTCGTCCTGCTGGCCTTCTTCCCCAAGGTCGCGGCCGTGTTGATCGCCATTCCCGGCCCCGTGGCGGCCGCGTACATCACCTTTCTGATCGGCGTCCTCTTCGTACAGGGGATGAAGATCGTCATTCAAGACGGGGTCGATCACCGAAAGGCCGCCGTTGTTGGGTTGTCGTTTTGGATCGGCGTGGGTTTTCAGAACCAGGTGATCTTTGCCGACGTGTTGGGCGGGGGATTTGTCGGGGTATTTCTCGGCAACGGCATGACGTCGGGCGCGATCATCGCAATCATCATGATGCTGTTCATGGAGCTGACCAGCTCGCGGCGCCGGCGGCTGGCGACCGCCTTGGAGATGGCCGCTCTGCCAAGGATCGACGAATTCCTGCGCACATTCGCGTCGAAACACGGCTGGAGCGCCGCGGCCACGGACCGTCTGGCCTCGGCGGGCGAGGAGACGCTGGCGATCCTGCTGCAGAGGAATGACGATGCCGCCGAGGGCGTCGCGCGGCGCTTGACCGTTGCCGTGCGCATGGAGGGCAAGGTTGCCGAGATGGAATTTGTCACGGCATTGGAGGGGGAGAATATGGAGGATCGGCTGGCCTATCTCAGCGAGCTGCCTCCCGTTCCGGACGAGCGCGAGGTGTCGTTCCGCTTGCTATGGCACTACGCCTCGTCGGTGCGCCACCAGAAATACCACGGGGTCGACATCATCACCGTGAACGTCGCGTAGCTGGGCCGATCCGGCGCCGCGCGGCGGCGAAGACCAGATGCAAGCGTGATGGGGGCGATGCCGCGAAAGCTTGTCCTCGTACGTCACGCACGGCCTGAGATTACGAGGACTGCCCCAGCGGCTGATTGGAAGCTCAGCGAAGCTGGGCGGCGTGACGCTGCGTCACTGGCTGCCGGGCTTCGCGGCTACCGCGCAGATGCCGTCTGGTGCAGCAAGGAACCCAAGGCCAATGAGACCGCTGAAATCCTCGGTCACGAGCTCGGCCTGCCGATCCACGTCAAGGATGGCCTGGAAGAACACCATCGACCCAACGTTCCGTTCTTTCCGACCAAGCGAGAGTTCGAGCGGGTGGTCCAGAAGTTCTTCTCGCGGACCGATCAGCTTGTCTTGGGAACCGAGACAGCCCGGCAGGCACGCGACCGATTTACTGCGGCCGTAGCAAGCGTGCTTGAGACAGATTCCACGGACACGATCGTGGTCACACACGGCACGGTGATGACGCTGTATGTGGCGCGCGTTGCCGATGTTCAGCCCATGCGCTTTTGGCGAGCGTTGAAGCTGCCGTCATTTGTGGAGGTGGGGCTGTCCAGCATGCGGGTTGGTCCTATCGTCGGTGTCGCCGAGCAGGGCCGTTAGGGGTGAGATCTCGCCTGGCGCCCGAGGCCGCCAACAGACTCTTGGGTCGTGGACGCTGCCTGAGGGGCGTTGAGTGGGACTCGCCGACTGGCAGTGCGTCTGACAGCGCCGCAAGCATGCGGCATCCTTGTCGTCCGACGCCTACAGCCGACTGAGCCTGTGCCGCGCATCGCCCGCCAAATTGAATTTCCCTCGCCGAGCGAGGTGCGGATCGCCGAGACGTCAGTCGAGGATCCCGCGCCGTCGCAACTCCTGGTTGAGGCCTCGCGCACGCTCATCAGCGCCGGCACCGAGCAAAACCTGCTGGAAGGCGATCATCGGGCCGCCGGTTTAGCGGAAGCGCCGGACGCCCTGCGCCCCGGCTACTCGTGGGTTGGGCGCGTGGTTGCGGCGGGCGGCGAGACGTCCGGATTCGCCGACGGTGACCGGGTCGTGGCGTCGTTGCAGCACGTGAGCGCGGCTTTGGTTCCCCAGGCTGACCGCCCGATGACGAAGCTCGAGACACCCCAGCTGCTGCCTGACGCCGTCTCCGATGACGCCGCGACGTTCGTATCGCTCGCCGATGTTGCGTTGCATGCCGTGCGACGTGCACAGCCCGGTATTGGCGATGCCGTCGCGGTTTACGGGGTTGGCGTTGTCGGGCAATTGATCGTGCAGTTCGCCCGGATGGCGGGCGCCTATCCGGTTGTGGCCGTCGATCTCGACGATCGGCGATTGGACCTTGCCGTGGACAGCGGCGCCACGCATACGGTGAACGCAGGCCGTGAGGATTCGGTTGAGGCTATACGCCAGGCGTCCTATGGCGACGGCGCCCGAGCCGTGTTCATGGCCACGCGCACGCCGCACGTGCTCCCCGACTGCATCCGCGCCGCCGACAACGGCGGCGTGATCGCGGTGACCGGCAGCGCGCCGGGCGCCGTCGGAATCGAACTCCAAGTCGACCTCTTGCGCCGCGAGCTGACGATCTTCGGCACCTACCAGGCGTTCTACCCCCACGAGCCCTATCACAGGTTCCAATGGCCGCGACCACGGAATCGCGAGTATGTGATCGAGTTGATGGCGCGCGGCGACCTGCGCGTCGACCATCTCATTTCGCACCGCGTGTCCTACACCGGGGCTCCGGAGATGTATGCCATGATCGAACGAGGCCCCGGTGGCTGGCTGGCTATCGTGCTTGATTGGACCGGGGCTTCGTAGTGGGAGGTGAAATGGAGACACGGTTCTACTTCCGCGGTAGTTGAGATGCCTGTCGCAAGGCCCGTGCGGCCTTGGATCGGGCCCGCGTCGTCTATGAACCGCATGACTACGCCCGTCGGCCGCTGACAGCTGAAGAGTTGGCCGACATTGTGGGCAACGCTCGGCCGGCGTCGTTCGTCAATCCGCGCAGTCCGGCCTTTCGCCGGCTTGGCGTTTCGCACCCCGATCTCGAGGATGCGGCGGCCCTCGAGATCATGCGTGAGAACAATGTGGTGGTGCGCCGGCCGATCGTCGTGCATGGCGACCAACGCATCATTGGATTCGACGCGGACGCCTACGAGCGGCTCGCACGCCGACAGCAGGGTGGTGCGTGAGCCGAAGAGCGAGCCGACGGCTAGGGTGCGTCGACTACCGAGACCGTGGTCGAGGTCTCTTTGTCAGCGCCGATGCGCCGCTCGGGAAAGTCGGCTTGGCCGACCACCGGCAATGTCTTCTCGTGTCGGAGCGGCACCGGTTGCTTGGTGAGGTCCTGGTTTCCCATTGCGTTCCGCAGCAGGTGGGCGGACATGATGGTGTAGAGGCTCCCGCCTGACGTCCCAGCGTTGTTCAGCTCGAAGTACTTCCTGGACATGACGCCCATGTTCTCGAGCTCCATGGACTCACCGGCTTCTGGTTGCTGCCGCAGCCGCCCGAGGAAGATCTCGCAGAACATTCTGGCGCCGCTGCCGAGCTCCGCCCGGCCATAGGCGCGGCACACAAACGGGCGGACGGGGTAGATCTCGCACCGGTTGTCGTCGCCCAGCATCGGGCAGCGGGTAGATTCCGATTTGAAGCCCCGTCCGACGGCGCGCACGAAGACTCGAGGCGCTTTCGACCCCATGCTGAGCCAGCGACGCAACGGGTTCCCCGGTTGCTCCATCTGGGCGTGGACGCGACCGATGATCCGCTGGCGCTGCTCCTTCGATAGGCTCTGGCGCATCCAGGCGTGGATCAGGCTCCACTCCCGCTCGCCCACCAGCACCTGGTGCTTGCAACAGCGGGCGCAGCCGTCCTGGCACACGAGGATGGGGTTTTCTTTGACGACCAGCTCCGACCATCCTTCGAGCGCGGCGTACATCTCCGGAAACGTACGTGCGGAGCGGACCATGCGCTCTTGAAACGCGTGCAGATCAACGGCTTGGGCTTTAGGCCTGCGTGCCACAGTCCCTCATCAGGTCGCGTCGACGCCTAAGTATCGCGGCGTGGACCCGGCGCCACAACCGGACTCGGCTCCGCCGAGGCTCAAGGTGAGGGGTACTCACCGTCAAAGGCGTCCTCTCCGACGACGGGAAAGTTGGTCTCCGCGGCCAGCGGAATTGGTTCGCGCGCAATGTCGTCGCCATCAGCGGCGTGACGCAACACCTGCGCCGCCATGACCGTGAATTGGCCCGGCTCGTCTCCAGCGTTGCCGCGGTTGAGGGCCAGATAGGCCTGCGAGGTCAGCGGCATGGGCGCCAGGTTGAGCGTGTGCTCTGCACCGGGCGCCTGGCGAATCCGTCCGGCGAAGATGTCGCACAGCATCATGGAGCCGCTGGCCAGCACCGACCGACCATAGGCCCGACAGACGAACGGTCGCACCGGGTAGATCGCACAGCGGTTGTCGTCGTCCAGCATCGGACAG